>NZ_BAAASR010000031.1:0-44115 GCF_039532985.1 Streptomyces gobitricini
TCGCCTTCACAGCCATCGCCACCAGCCTCATCAACTACCGGCGACTCACCAAGTGAAACAAGGTCTAAATGGGGAGAAGATGATCATGTGTCACGCGTACCGTGCTGCTCCATGACTGTGATCGTGCGTGACTTCCGCCCTGAGGACGCCGAGGCCGTGGCCCTGGTGCGGCGTGCCGCGCTGCCCTTCGAGGTGACGACGGCCCGGGCCGTCCTCGCCCGGGTGGAGTCGGCGAACCCGGCGAAGAAGTACCGGCTGTTGATAGCGGAACGGGACGGCGAGGTCATCGGCACGGCGAACGCCGGTATCGCGTTCGACTCCGGCACTCCCGGACTTTCGTACGCCAACCCCCAGGTCCACCCCGGCCACCGGGGCCAGGGCGCGGGCGGTCTGTTGCTGCGTACCGCCGAGGAGCACCTGGCGGCGGAGGGCGCCGAGAGCGTGTACGCCTGGGTGCTGGACGAGCCGGGGTTCCGGGTGTTCGCGGAGAAGCGCGGCTACCGGCCCACCCGTCCGGCCCACTTCCTACGGCTCGACCTCGCGGGTGGTGCCCTGCCGGAGCTGCCCGGGTCGCTGCCCCCGGGTGTCGAGCTGCGCACCGCCGCCGCGTACGCCGACGATCCGCGCCCGCTGTTCGAGGCGGACGCGGAGGTGACCGCGGACGAGCCGAGCGACATCGGTGCCGACCTGGACGACTACGAGGACTGGCTGGCCGACACCTGGAACGACCCGCTGCTCGACCGTGACCTGACCACGGTGGTCACGGTGGACGGGCGGATCGCGGCCTTCACCGCCGCCCACACCGACGGCGAGTCCCGCTACCACTCCGGCATGACCGGCACGCTGCGCGCGCACCGGGGGCGCGGCCTGGCGAAGCTCGCCAAGACCGACTCGCTGCTCCGGGCTCGCGCGGCGGGCTACACGTCGGCGTTCACCAACAACGACGCGGAGAACGGGCCGATGCTGGCGATCAACAAGTGGTTCGGGTACGAGATCTGCGCGACGGAGGTCCGGCATGTCCGTGCCCTCGGTTGAGGTGCGCCTCGTCAAAGCCGGGCGTACGAAGATCCGTTACCCGGCCGAGGTGCTGGCCGACGACGGCACCCTGCTCACCGTCCGCGCCCCATGGGCGGCGGACGGCGTGCGGGACTTCGGCTTCGTGCGCTTCGAACCGGGTGACGTCTTCACCGAGCACTACTGGCGGGACCGGTGGTACGCGGTGAAGGAGGTCCGCTCCGCGGACGGTGCCCTGAAGGGCTGGTACTGCGACGTCACCCGGCCCTCGGTCGTCGACCGGGACCTCGGCGAGGTGCTCGTGGAGGACCTGGACCTGGACCTGTGGGTGTCGGCCGACGGCACCGAGATCCTGCGCCTGGACGAGGACGAGTTCGCGGCGAGCGGTCTGGCGGAGCGGGACCCCACCGCCGCGGCGGCCGCCCGCGCGGCACTGGACACCCTTGAGACGCTGGCGCGCGCGGGCGGCCTGCCGGGCGGTCAGGAGACCGGCTCGCGGTAGTGGGGGCGGCGCCCGCCCGCTTCCTGAGCGTCCTCTTAGCGACGCCTTAAGCGGAGCATAAGGATCCCCATCTGCCGCCGCGGACGGCCGGTTCCGGCTTTTCCAGGGGCTAGTTTGCTGATCACCGGGGCTGGTCCGGACCGTCGGTGCCGAAGCCGGGGGGCTGCGCCGCCCGTCCGGGCCCCATACCCGTAACCCCCCACACCTGCTCGTCCCCTCGAAGGAGAACGTCACCATGACTGCTCGCCTCCGCAAGCCGGCAGCCGCCGCCGTCGCCCTGGGCCTCGCGCCGCTCGCGCTCGCCGGACTGACCGCGTCGCCCGCCGCGGCGCACGGCACGATGACCGATCCGGTCAGCCGGGTGTCCGCGTGTTACGCGGAGGGCCCGGAGAGCCCCGACTCGGCGGCGTGCAAGGCGGCGGTCGCGGCGAGCGGACCGCAGGCGTTCTACGACTGGAACGAGGTCAACATCGCCAACGCCGCCGGCAAGCACCAGCAGCTGATACCGGACGGCAAGCTGTGCAGCGCGAACCGCGACAAGTACAAGGGGCTCGACCTGCCCCGCGGCGACTGGCCGTCGTCCGCGCTGGCCGCCGGCAAGCACACCTTCCGCTACCGGGCCACCGCCCCGCACAAGGGTTCCTTCGAGCTCTACATCACCAAGGAGGGCTACGACCCCTCCAAGCCGCTGAAGTGGTCCGACCTGGAGGCGGCACCCTTCGCGAAGGTCACCAACCCCAGGCTGGAGAACGGCGCGTACGTCTTCGACGGCACCGTCCCCGCCAGGTCCGGGCGCCACCTCGTCTACTCGATCTGGCAGCGCTCCGACTCCCCCGAGGCGTTCTACACCTGCTCCGACGTGGTGTTCGGTGAGGACGACGGCCAGGCGGGCGGCGCCCCCGCGCCGACCGCGTCGGCACCCTCCGAGGAGCAGATCCAGGACGGCGCCGACGAGTCGACGGTGGACCACGGCGGACACGGCGGCGACGACCACTCCGCGTCGCCTTCGGATCCCGCGAGCCCCACGAGCCCCGCCGCCCCCACCACCGAAGAGTCCGAGCAGTCCGGGACGCCGGAGGGAACCGCGACGGCCACCGCGACCGGGCAGCCCGGCACGTTGCAGGCCAACGGCGCCGGCACCCCCTCGCCCGTGGCCGCCGCGAGCGGCGAGAACCTCGCCGAGACCGGGGGTGGCGGCACCACCGCGTACCTGGCCGCCGGCGGCGCGGCCGTCCTGGCGATCGGCGCCGCGGTGCTGTTCGGCACGGCGCGCCGCAGGGCCACGCGCTGACGACCGGGTAGCTCACCAGGGGCCCGTCCGCGTCCGGACGGGCCCCTTCGCGTCGTCCCGTCAGCCGATGCCGAGGCGCGGGTGGGGGGCGTCGTGTGCGCCGGGTCCAACGCGTTGGCGGCCCCGTGGTGCGCGATCCGGCCGGACAGCCCGAGCGCGGCGGGCGCGGAGAAGGGCAGGGGGCTCAGGTCCTGGAGGAGCCCGCTGCGGATGCCCGGTCCGTCGGGGAACCGGGAGCGGTACGGGGTGACGACCTCGCCGTACCGGGTGGCGATGACGGTGTGGCGGACGCCCGGAACGGTGTCGCGGCCGCGCTCATCGATCCTGGTGAGGAACAGGGGCGGACGGCGAGGCCCGGGGGCCTCTCGGCAGGCCGGCCGCGCCGGGGAAGTAAACCGCAGCAGCTCGGTGCTCGACCAGGCAAGGGGCGAGCGCCGCGGCGACGGCCGGAGCAGCGGCACGGCCGAGGCTCCGGGCGCTCGCGGCGTACGCGTACACGAACGGACCCGCATGCCGCGCTCATGCCAAGCTACCGGGAAGCAGGGAGAACGGGAAAGCCACGCGGCAGCAGGAACTGACGAGTCACCACCTCACCGGCAGCCGCACCGGAAAGCGCCGGATGGTCGCGGTGTCCCACACCACCTCGCGCGCGGGCACCGCGAGGCGCAGCCCGGGGAAGCGGGCGAGCAGGGTACCGACGGCCACCCGCAGCTCCGCCAGCGCCAAGGGGGCGGCGACGCAGTGGTGTCCGCCCCAGCCGAAGGTCATATGGGGGTGGGCCGGCCGGTCCGGGTCCAGCACATGGGGGTCACGGAACACGGCGGGGTCCCGGTTGGCCGCCAGGTACGACACATGGACGAAGTCGCCCGCGCGGAGGGAGACGCCCGCCACGTCCACGTCCTCCAGCACGACGCGCGGAATGCCGACGCCCTTGCGGAAGGGGATGAGGCGCAGCAGCTCGTCCAGCACCGCGGGCAGTCGGCCGGGGCCGTCCACCAGCGCGGCCCACTGGCCGGGGCGGGTGAGCAGGGTGTAGACCATGTTGCTGATCTGGCACGCCGCCGTGTCGTTGCCGCTCAGGATCAGCGTCACCGCCAGTACCGCCAGCTCCTCCTCGCTCAGCGGCTCCTCGCCGTCGGCGGCGGCGGTGGCCATGGCGCTGATGAGGTCGTCCCCCGGCGCCCGGCGCCGCTCCACGACCAGGCCGGCGAAGTAGTCGCGCAAGGACCGCTTGGCGTCCGCCGCCGTCCGCCGCGCCTCCGGCGCGGTGGCCAGCATCTCGTGCGTACGGCGCAGCAGTACGGGTCTGTCGGCCGGGGCCACGCCCAGCAGTTCGCAGATGGTGTGGTGCGGGAGCCGGGTGGAGAGGTGGTGGGCCAGGTCGGCCGGCGGGCCGTGGTCGGCCATCTCGTCCAGCAGGCGGTGGGCCACGCGCTCGACGGCCGGTGTCATGCGTTCCACGCGCTTCTTGGTGAACGCCCGCGCGGCGGCCCGGCGCAGACGGCCGCTGCGCGGAGGGTCCAGCACGTTGACCGACTCCGGCGAGACGATGGGTTCCGGCGTCAGCCGGGGATAGTCCCGGCCGACGATGGCCGCGCGGCTGAACCGCGGGTCGGTGGTCACCTGCCGTACGCCGTCGAAGCTGAGCACCAGCCACGCCTCGGCGTCGCCGTAGGGCAGCCGGACGCGGCTCACCGGGCCCCTGGCCATGAGGTCCGCGAGCACCGGGTCGAAATCGAGGGCCTCGCTGAAGTCGAAGGGGCAGGTGACGGCGTCCGGCCATGTGGGCGGATGTCGGCGGTCGCTCGACGGGGCCGTCTGATCGGCGGGCATATTACGCATATGCCGCATCTTGCGGTAAACGGCTGCGCCGTGCACCCCAGGCCGTGACCGCACGGCAGAAAGCGGTGAGAGATGCCCACCGACCCGCACCACGCCGGCCCGCGTCGAGGAGCGCCGGTACAGGGCGCCGTGGACGTCCTGATCGTCGGCGCCGGTCCGACCGGACTCGCCCTCGCCTGCGACCTGGCCCGCCGTGGCGTACGGACCCATGTCGTCGAGGCGGGCGAGCGGCTCTTCGGAGGCTCGCGCGGCAAGAGCCTCCAGCCCCGCACCCAGGAGGTGCTCGACGACCTCGGTGTCATGGAGGCGATCCGGGCGGATGGCGGGCCGTTCCCGCCCATGCAGACCTGGCGGAGCGGCCGCCGGGAGGGCACCTGGCGGTTGCTCGAACAGGATCCCGGGGCTCCGGCGTCGCGGTACCCGGAGCCGTGGCTGGTCCCCCAGTGGCGTACGCAGGAGATCCTGCGGGACCGGCTCCTCGCCCTGGGCGGGACGGTGGAGTACGGAACCCGGCTCACCTCCCTGCATCAGACGGACCGGCACGTGCTGGCCGAGCTGACGCGCGCCGACGGCAGCCGCCGGACGCTGACCGTGCCGTACCTGGTCGGGTGCGACGGCGGGCACAGCACCGTGCGCGACTCGCTGGGCGTCACCATGAAGGGCGAGGAGAGCGATCTGCACCCGGCCGTGGTGGCGGACGTACGCGTCCGGGGACTGGACCGCGACCACTGGCACATCTGGCTCGACGACCCGGACGCCCGGGGCGTGGGCAGCCTGCTGCTGTGCCCGCTGCCGGGCACCGACGAGTTCCAGCTGAACGCCCGGGCCGACGGCGAGGAGCACGACCTCACACCGCAAGCGGTACGGGAGCTGATCGCCACCCGCACCCACCTGCCCGCCGACGCCGTCACCGACGTGCTGTGGTACTCGTACTACCAGCCCCGTACGGCGCTGGCCGAGCGCTTCCGGGACGGGCGGGTCCTCCTCGCCGGCGACGCCGCGCACGCCCACCCGCCGGGCGGTGGGCAGGGCCTGAACATCAGCGTCCAGGACGCCTACAACCTGGGCTGGAAGCTGGGACAGGTCGTGCGCCACCACGCCCCGGACGCCCTGCTGGACAGTTACGAGGCCGAGCGCCGCCCGGCCGCCGCGCACGTCCTGGAGCTCAGCTCCCGGCTGTACCGGGCGGGCCGCAGCCCGGAGGGCGGCAGCGAGAAGGCGCGTCACCGCGGCAGGCTCACCCACCTGCTGTCGGCCCACTACCGCGACAGCGCCCTGAGCACCGAGACCAGGGAGCGGCTGCCCGACACGGCGGTCCGGGCGGGCGACCGGGTCCCGGACCTGCCGTGCGGCACGGAGGACGGCGGTTCGCGGCGGCTGCTGGAGCTGCTGCGGGGCCCGCACTTCACACTGCTCGTGGTGGACCGGACCCCGCCGCCGGTGCCGTCGGCCGTCGTCACGCTCCGCGTGCCCGCCGGCGCACTGGCGGAGGCTCTCGGCGCGGGCCTGTTCCTGGTCCGCCCCGACGGCCACGTCGGACTGGCCGCCCAGGACCCCGCCCACCTCGACCGCTACCTGGTGAAGGTCGGACTCGCGAAGGATTAGGCCGCCAGCGAGCCCGGCACGACCGCGCCCGGCCCGAACCTCGCCCGTGCCTTGTCCGCCACCGCCTCGAGCCGCCGTGCCTTGTCGTCGGCCGGGTCGAGGGAGAGCTGGTGCGCGGCCTTCTCGGCGGGTGCCAGGCCCTCGGCGCGCAGCCCGATGCCCCGCACCCGGGCCCGCTGGAGTCCGAGCGCCTCGTGCATCGCGTACGCGGTGCCGGCCAGGTCCGCCGTGTGGGCGGTCGGTTCGCGCAGGGTGCGGGTCCGGGTGGTCGTCGTCCGGTCGGCGTACCGCACGGTCAGCGTCAGCGAGCGGCACACCTGCCCCTCGCCGCGCATCCGCGCGCCCAGTTCACCGGCGAGGGACAGCAGGGCGCGCCGGTGCCGGTCCTGGTCCAGCTCGTCGCGGTCGAAGGCCCGCTCGGCGGCGACCGACCGGGACGCGGCGTTGGGGACGACCGCCGTACGGTCGATACCCCGCGCCCGCTCCCACAGCTCGCGCCCCGCCCGCGCGCCCACGATCCGCTGGAGGACGGCGAGCGGCGCGGCGGCGACGCGCCCGACGGAGTCGAGCCCGTAGGAGCAGAGCGTCCGGGCGGTGGCCGGGCCGACCCCGTACAGCGCGGCGACCGGCTTGTCGCGCAGGAAGGTCTCCGGGTCGTCGGCCACCAGGGTCGTTCCGGGCACCGCGTCCCGTGCCGCCATGCGGGCGAGCATCGGGTTCGGCCCGGCGCCGATCACGCAGTCCACGCCGTACAGGGCGAGTGCCCTGACCCGGATCACGGCGGCGAGTTCGGCGGGGCCGCGCCCGAAGTACCGTACGGCGCCGCTCACGTCGGCGAGCGCGGCGTCGGGCGGGGTGGCCTCGACGACGGGCGTGAACTGGCCGAGCATGCCGATCAGGTGCGGAAGCAGGGCTTCATACATCGGTTCCAGCCGGAATCGTACGTACAGGATCATCCCGCGCTCCCTTGGCTCTGGTGCCACAGCTTCCTCGGTACCGCCGTTCCCTCGCCCGCCGGGCGGAGGTCCGCCCAGGGGTTCATCTCGTAGCCGGTGGGCATGGTGATGCGGCGGCCACTGTCGGAGGAGGGGCCGGGCGGGGAACCGGGCGCCGGCTCCGCCAGTCGCGCCGCCACCGCCTCCAGGCCGCCCTCGCGCCGCAGTTCCACCAGTTCGGCGAGGTTCCAGGCGGCCGAGGCGACCACGCTGAAGCTGCGCGGGCCTCGTCGCTGCACCACACCGCGCACCAGCAGCAGCCAGGAGTGGAAGACGGTGTGCGCGCACCGCTCGTGGCTGTCGTCGAAGAAGGCCAGGTCCACCAGGCCCGTCCCGTCGTCGAGGGTGGTGAAGATGACACGCCTGCCGGACCGGATCGGCGGGGTCTGGGTCGCCGCCTTGGCGCCCGCGACCAGCACGGTCTGCCCGTGCGGCGCCGCCCGCAGCGCCTGCGCGGAGACCACGCCGAGCTCGGCCAGGAAGGCGTGGTGATCGGTCATCAGGTTCCGTGAGGCGTCCATGGACAGTACGCCGAGTTCGGCACTGAGCCGTTCGGCGTCGTCGAGGTCCGGCAGCCCGATGGGCGCGGACTTCCGGCCGCCCGCCAGTGGGAGCTGGTCGCCGTAAGAGCCGGAGCCCCGCTGGAGGCGGTGGAGTTCGGCGAGGTGCAGCAGCAGGTCGCGCCGGTTGCCGCCGAACGCGTCGAGCGCGCCGACCTGGGCGAGCCGTTCGGCGACGGGCCGGCTGGGCCTGGCCCGCTCCCAGAAGTCCAGCAGTGAGGCGTACGGCTGTCCGGCCTCGACGCGTGCCGCCTCCGCCTCGCTCATCCCGTGGACGTCGGAGAGCGCCAGCCTAAGGCCCCACCGCCCCAACGAACCGGACACCAGTTCGATCCTGTGTGCGACCGCCGACCGGTTCACATCCACCGGCAGCACCGGCACCCCCCGCCGCCGCGCGTCGGCCAGCAGCAGCCGCTTGGGGTACATCCCCGGATCATGGGTGAGCAACCCGGCGTAGAAGGCGGCCGGGTGATGCGCCTTCAGCCACGCCGACTGGTACGTCGGTACGGCGAACGCCACCGCGTGCGCCTTGCAGAAGCCGTACGAACCGAAGGCCTCGACGATCTCCCAGGTCCGGGCGACGACGTCGTCCGCGTACCCCTTCGCCTTCGCGTGCCGTGCGAACCAGACCTTGATCCGCCCCTGCGACTCGGGGTCGGACAGACCGCGCCGTACCGCGTCGGCCTCCTCCCGCCCGCAGCCGGTCATGATGTCGAGGATCTTGATGATCTGCTCGTGGAAGACGACGACTCCGTACGTCTCCTTCAGCGCGTCCTCCAGGTCGGGGTGCGGGTAGCGGGCCGGCGCGCGGCCGTGCCGGGCCTCGATGAACGGCCGCACCATGTCGGCCGCGACCGGACCGGGGCGGAAGAGGGAGATGTCCACGACCAGGTCGTGGAAGGTGGACGGCTGGAGCCGCCCGACCAGGTCGCGCTGGCCCGGCGACTCGATCTGGAAGCAGCCGAGCGTCTCGGCGGACTTGATCATCCGGTACGTGGCGGGGTCGCCGGGCCGCACCTGCCCGGGGTCGTCGAGGTCGACGACCTCGCCGGTCGCCCGCTCGACCTCGGCGACCGCGTGGGCCATCGCCGACTGCATCCGCACCCCGAGGACGTCGAGCTTGAGCAGCCCCAGCTCCTCCACGTCGTCCTTGTCGAACTGGGCCATGGGGAAGCTCTCGCCGCTGGTCGGCACCACCGGCGTCCGCGACAGCAGCGAGGAGTCCGAGAGCAGCACCCCGCACGGGTGCATGGCGACACCGCGCGGCAGCGCGTCCAGCGCCTCGACCAGCTCCCACAGCCGCCCGTACTTCTCCCGCTCACCGGCCAGCTCGCGCAGCTCGGGCAGTTCGTCGAGCGCGGCGCGGGCGTCCCGGGCGCGGATGTGCGGGAAGGCCTTGGCGATCCGGTCGATCTCGGCCGGGTCCATCGACAGGGCGGCGCCCACGTCGCGTACGGCGTGGCGCACCCGGTACGTCTCGGGCATGGCGACGGCGGCCACGCGCTCGGGGCCGAAGCGGCCGAGGATGGCGCGGTAGACCTCCAGGCGGCGGGCGGACTCCACGTCGATGTCGATGTCGGGCAGCACGGGCCGCCGCACCGACAGGAAGCGCTCCATCAGCAGACCGTGCTCGACCGGGTCGGCGTGCGCGATGCCGAGGAGGTGGTTGACCAGGGAGCCCGCTCCGGAGCCCCGGGCGGCGACCCGGATGCCCATCTCGCGGGTGTCGTCGACGACCTGCGCGACGGTGAGGAAGTACGAGGCGAAACCGAGCCGCTCGATGGTGCGCAGTTCGTCCTCCAGCCGGTTCCAGTACGCCCGCTCCCGGTCGTGGCCGCGCAGCACCATCCCGGCGGCGCAGCGCGAGCGCAGCACCCGCTCGGCGGTGCGCCGGCCGGCGCCGACCAGGTGCGCCTCGGGGAAGTGGACGGAGCCGATGCCGAGGTCGCCCTCGGGGTCGACCAGGCACGCGGCGGCGGTCTCCTCGGTCATGGCGAGGAGCCGGTGCGCGGTGTCACGGCGCAGTCCGGCGGCTTCGGCGACGCGCTCGGCGGTGGCCGCCATCGCGGCGGGGTCCTTGAGCCAGCGCTCCCCGCTGTCGAGCCCCTTGCGGGGGTCGATGGGGACCAGGCGGCGGGCCGCGTCGAGGACGTCGGCGACCGGGCCCTGGCCGGGGTCGGCGTACCGCACGGCGTTGGTGAGCACGGCGCGCACGCCCTGCTCGGTGGCGAAGCCCAGGGTGCGGGCGGCATGCCGCAGCGAGCCGGGCCCCGTACCGGTGCGCCCGTGGTGGACGACCTCCAGCCGCAGGGCGTCGCCGTGGGCGTCGCGCCAGGGGTCGAGGAGCCGGGCGGCCCGGTCGGGGCGGCCGGCGGCGAGGGCGCGGCCGATCTCGGAGCCGGGACCGAGGAGCACCGTCACGCCGTCGCCGTGGTTCTCCGCCCGGGGAAGCAGGGGGGAGCCCTCCGCCGTGTGCGCGGCGGTGATCAGCCGGCACAGGGTGGCCCAGCCCTGGCGGGAGCGGGCCAGGAAGACCGCGCGGGGCGCGGACTCGTCGACGAAGGCGCCACCGCGCACGGGGGTACGGCGCCGCTCGGCGGCACCGGAGCGGTAGCCCTCGCCGGAGCCGGAGCGGTTGCCGTTGCCCCTGCCGCCGCTGCCGCGGTCGCGGTCACGGTCGCTGCCGCCGGGGCCGGGGCCGGGGCGGTGGCCCGGGGCGGACCCGGAGCGGTGACCCGGGGCGGGGCCGCCGGGGGCGGCGGGCCGGGAGCCGGAACCCGCCTCCCCGGCCGGCCCGGCGATCGCGAGGTCGACGCCGAAGACCGGGCGGACGCCCTCCTTGGCGCAGGCCGCGGCGAAGCGGACCGCGCCCGCCACGGTGTCGCGGTCGGTCAGGGCGACGGCGTCCATGCCGCGCTCGGCGGCGCGCGCCGCCAGCCGCTCCGGGTGCGACGCCCCATAGCGCAGGGAGAAACCCGAAACGGTGTGCAGATGCGTGAACCCTGGCACCCGCACCTCCTGGATCAATCCGGTCTCACCTCCCCCACTTCCACCATAGACCAGTTTCGAACATTCGTACGACGAGGTTCGGCCGCGGTGGGCGCCGGGCCACGGGTCCGCCATTCGGCCCGCCCCACCTGCGTGAACGGACAGCACCCCGGAGCGTGGGGACATGAAGCTCGCCGCCGAAGTCAGGAACGCCGTCACACCGCGCGCCGCGCTGCTGGTCGTCGGCGTCCTCGCCCTCCAGCTGCTGTTCATCGCCTCCTACGTGGGCGCGCTGCACGACCCCAAGCCGAAGGACGTGCCCTTCGGCGTGGTGGCGCCCGGGGCGGCCGCCGCCCAGGCCGCCGACCGGCTGGCGGGGCTCCCCGGCGACCCGCTCGACCCGCGGGTGCTCGCCGGCCCGGAGGAGGCCCGGCGGCAGATCATGGACCGGGAGATCGACGGCGCCCTGATCATCGACCCGAGAGGCACCACCGACACCCTGCTGGTCGCCTCCGGCGGCGGCACCGTCCTCGCCAACGCCCTGGAAACGATCATCACCGCGGTCGAGAGGCCGCAGGGCCGCACCGTACGGACGGTGGACGTGGCCCCCGCCTCCCCCCAGGACTTCGACGGCCTGTCCGCGTTCTACCTGGTGGTGGGGTGGTGCGTGGGCGGCTACCTGCTCGCCTCGATCCTGGCGATCAGCGCGGGCTCCCGGCCCGCCAACCCGCAGCGCGCCGTCATCCGGCTCGTCGTCCTGGCGCTCTCCGCGCTCCTCGGAGGCCTCGGCGGCGCGGTCATCGTGGGCCCGGTCCTCGGCGCCCTGCCCGGCAGCGTGGTCGCCCTGTGGGGCCTGGGCACCCTGGTGGTCTTCTCGGTCGGCGCGGTCACGCTCGCGCTCCAGGCGCTCACCGGGATCGTCGGCATCGGCCTGGCGGTCCTGCTGATCGTGATCGCGGGCAACCCCAGCGCGGGCGGCGCCTTCCCGGCCCCGATGCTGCCCGACTTCTGGCGGGCGATCGGCCCCGCCCTGCCTCCGGGCGCGGGCACCTGGGCGGCCCGCTCGATCGCGTACTTCAAGGGCAACGCGCTCTCGGGGGCGATGCAGGTCCTCGCCATCTGGGCCGTCATCGGCACCGTGGTCACCCTGGTGATGTCCGCGGCCCGCCGGCGGGCCGTCCGGGAGGACGGCGGGCCCGTCGGCGCGGACGCCTCCTAGGCGCGGACCACAGGGACGGGCCCCGGAGCGCCGGTGGTGCTGCGCTCCGCGGCCCGGTGACGTCCTGTCACGCCATGTCCCGCGTACGGGTGTGTCAACCGATCCGCGCGCCGAAGGTGCTCAGTGCCTCCGTGACCGGCTGGAAGAACGTCTCACCGCCCGCCGAGCAGTCGCCGCTGCCGCCGGAGGTCAGACCGACCGCCGCGTCGCCCGAGAAGAGCGAGCCGCCGCTGTCGCCCGGCTCCGCGCAGACGTCGGTCTGGATGAGCCCCTCGACGACCTGCCCGTTGCCGTAGTTCACGGTGGCGTTCAGGCCGGTGACCTCGCCCTCGTGGACCTGGGTGGTCGAGCCGCTGCGGGTCACCTTCATGCCGACGGTCGCCTCGACCGCCGTGGTGATCGCCTGGCTGCTGCCGTTGTAGAGGTTGACCTCGCTCGGGTGCGCGGTGTCACCGTCGTACTTGACCAGCGCGAAGTCGTCGCCGGGGAACCGCGAGTCGACCATGGTGCCGATCGCCGCCCCACCCCGGGAGTCCGACCATTGACTGCCCTGCTCACCGCAGTGACCGGCCGTGATGAAGTGCGGCGAGCCGTCCTTGACCACGTTGAAACCGAGCGAGCAGCGCCCGCCGCCGGAGTGGATGGCGTCACCGCCCCCGATGAAGGGCTTGAACTCGCCCGCCGTGCGCTTCAGCTCGGCCCTGGAGCCCAGCCCCTTCACGACCTGGCCGAGCTTCTCCCAGTCCGCCTTCCCGACCGTGCGGTCGGCCGTGACGACGACCTTGTTGCTGACCGGGTCCACGGCCCAGGACGTACCGGGTATGGTCGCCCGGCTCTTCAGCGTCTGGCGGGCACCCGTCAGCTCGGCCAGCGTGTGCTCGACGAGTCTCGCCCTGCCGCCCGCCTTGCGCACGGCGTCGGCGGCCGCCTCGTCGACCACGTTGACCACGAGGTGCTTGGCCTGCGCGTCGTAGTACGCGCCGGCCGCGTCGCCACCGAGCGACGAGTCGAGCGTCACGGCGAGGGCCGCCGCCGCGGGCGCGGTCAGGGTCTTCACGGGGATCCGGGGTGCTTCCTCACTGGCGTTCGCAGTCTGGAAGGTGACTCCCGCTCCGAGCAGAGCGACAACGGCTCCGCCGGCGACAGCCGCACGCCTTGTGGGTATGCGTCGGTGCTTCACGACATCGACCTCTCCTGTGGGGGCCGTGTCCGGGTACGTGGGGTGCCCTGACACGGAGGATGGTCAGGCCACGATCCCGTTACCAACCGGTAGCACACAAGGTCGAGTTGTGGACGCGCACACGACCTTCACTCCGCGCCCCCGCCGCTCCCACCACTCCCGGCGCCCCCGCCGGTTCCGTTTGCGAACACCCACCGCGTTCCCACCGGCGACAAAGACACCTCGCCCAGGCACCCTGAGGGATAGTCATCGACGGACACGGTGAAGGAGGCGGGGGGTTTGCGACGTCGGGTGCGCGCGGCGGACGGCCGGCATCTGATGGTGGAGCGCCTGGGGGACCCGCGGGGCCGTCCGGTCTTCCTGCTGCACGGCACGCCCGGCAGCAGACTGGGGCCGGCCCCGCGCGGCATGGTGCTCTACCAGCGCGGCATGCAACTGATCGCGTACGACCGTCCCGGTTACGGCGGCTCGGACCGGCTGGCGGGGCGCAGCGTCGCCGACGTGGCCTCGGACGTGGCGGACATCGCGGACGCGCTCGGCCTGGAGCGGTTCGCCGTGGTGGGCCGCTCGGGCGGCGCCCCGCACGCGCTGGCCTGCGCGGCCCTGCTGCCGCACCGGGTGACCCGTACCGCCGCGCTGGTGACACTGGCGCCCAGGGACGCGGACGGACTGGACTGGTTCGAGGGCATGGCCGCCTCGAACGTCACGGAGTACACCCACGCGACCCTCGACCCCGAGGGCGTCGCGGCCCGGCTCACGCCACGTGCCGACGCGATCCGCCAGGACCCGGTCCGGCTCCTGGACGACCTGCGGCGGGAACTGACCGCGTCCGACCGGATGGTCGTCGCGGACGCGGGCGTACGGTCCATGCTGCTGCGCAACTACCAGGAGGCGCTGCGCACTTCCGCGTACGGCTGGATCGACGACGCGCTGGCCTTCTGCGGCCCCTGGGGGTTCGACCCCGCCGACATCCCGGGCGAGGTACTGCTCTGGCACGGCGAGCAGGACGTCTTCTCGCCGGTCGGCCACTCGCGCTGGCTCGCCGAACGCATCCCGGGCGCGACGGCCGTCCTGGAACCGGCCGCCGCGCACTTCGACGCCCTCCACGCCCTGCCCCGCGTCCTGACCTGGCTGCTGGCCGCGGGCGAGTGAGCCGAAGGCACGCGGCGGCTCGCGAGGCGAGTGAGCCCTGGGCCGGACCCGGCATGGGAAGGCGAGTGAGCCGAAGGGGCGCGACGGTGTCGAAAGGGAGAACGCGCGGAGGGTCGTGAGGAGCGAACGACCCGAGCACGATCGACCGTCCACCGGCTGAAGCGCCCCGGAGGCGAACCGAGCCACAAGACTAAACAGCCAGCGGCTCCAGGTCCCGGTACACCCGGCGCTCGTCCCGTGCCAGGCGGGTGAGGGCGTGCTCGTCCCCCAGCTGCCGGGCCAGCTCGCCGGCGGTCTCCGTGCGCAGCTGGGCCGCCTCGTCCTTGCGGCCCAGCGCGCCGAGGGTGACCGCCAGGTTGGAGGCGAGGCCCAGCACCTCCGGGTGGTGGCCGCCCAGGATCTCGCGCAGCGCGCGCACGGTGTGCTGCTCGATCGCCAGGGCCTCCTCCAGTTCGCCCAGGTCGGCCTTGGCGTTGGCGAGGTTCACGGTGCAGAACAGGGCGTGCGGGTGCCGTTCTCCGAGGACCTCCCGCATGGCCCGGAGGGCGGCCCGGAGCATGTGCTCGGCGCTCTCCGGCGCCCCGCAGCCCCACTGGTAGATGCCCAGGTTGTTGAGGGCGGCCAGGGTGTACGGGTGCCGCTCCCCCGGCACCTCCCGGTACTGGTCGACGACCTCCTGCGCCAGGTCACGGGCCGCGACCGGCTCCCCGGCCGCGAACAGGTCGGCCGCCAGGTTCAGGTCGCAGGCCAGCGAGTCCGGGTGGGCGTAGGTGTACTTGGCGCGGTACCGGTTGCGCGTGGCCGTGGTGAGCCGCCGCGCGTCCTCCAGCCGGCCCGCCCTCCGCAGGGACACGGCCAGGCTCTTGCCCGCCGCGAGCGTGCCGGGGAAGGCCCGGCCCAGGGTCTCCTTGTAACTGCCGTACGTACGCGCCAGCAGCGACACCGAGTCCTCGTACCGGCCCACCTCCCGCAGGTCGCGGGCGAGCGAGGTGGCCGAGGAGAGGGTGTAGGGGTGCTCGGGGCCCAGCACCTCGGTGCGGCGGTCGAAGACCTCCTGGTCGATCTCGCGGGCCCGGGCGTACTGGCCGACCATGCGGAGGTTGAGCGCCAGGTTGTTGGCGGCGGCCAGGGTGCGCGGGTGGGAGTCGTGGAAGATCTGGCTGAAGCCCTCGTGCGCCTCGGTGGCCAGCTCCATGGCCCTGCCGTACTCGCCGAGCGCGCCGAGGTCCATGGCGAGGCTGGAGGTGGTCATGTACGTGTGCGGGTGGGACCGGCCGAGGACGGCGCGCTGCCGCTCCAGGGTGACCTCGTCCAGTTCCCGCGCCTCCACGTAACGGCCTTGGGAGCGGAGGATGTTGGAAAGGTGGAAGCGCAGGTAGAGGTACTGGAGGTCGTCGTTGCCGAGCATCTCGCGCCAGGCGTCGCGCAGGTCCTCCGCGAGCGCGCCGGCGGTCTGCCAGTCGCCGCGCTTCCAGAGGTAGCGGACGCGGTCGATGAGCAGCCGGCGGGTCTCCGGCTCCTTGCAGTACCGGGCCTCGGAGGTGCCCAGGTGCGGCCAGATGGTGGCGAACCGGGGCCAGGTCTCGGGGTTGTCGATGGGCTCGTCGTCGTCCGGCCGGGCTCCGGCGAGGATCCGGTGGACGGCGTGCCGGGCGTCCCGCTGCTCCTGCTCGGACAGCTGGGCGCGGATCACGGCCTGCACCAGCCGGTGCACCTGGATCGAGTTGGACACCTGGTCGACCTTGGCCAGCGCGAACCGTCCGATCTCCCGGATCACCCGGCCCAGCACCAGCTTCTCCTGGAGGGAGGCGTCGTACGGCTTGAGGGCCTCGATCATCTCCTTGCTGTAGAGGAGGTTGGCGTGGATCGGCTCGGGTGCGAAGAACGCGCACAGCTGGAGCAGCCGCACGGCTGCCGGTGAGCGCTCCTTGAGCCGTTCGATGGAGACGTTCCAGGTCGCGGCGACGGGCTCGGGGTAGCCGGCCGGCTGGTTGAGTGCCAGGGTGCGCGCGGCGGCCTCCTGGAGCTGCTCCAGGTAGGCGGCGACCGGGGTGGCCGTCTCCGCGATCCAGGCCGCGGCCTGTTCGACGGCGAGCGGCAGGTCGCCGACCGCTTCGGCGACCCGGTCGGCGTCCTCCGGATCGAGCCCCCTGGCGCGGCGCTGGAGGTGCTCGACGGACTCCTCGCGGAGGAACACGTCGACCGGCAGCGCGTCGCCGTACTGCGACCAGGTCTGGTTCCTGGAGGTGACCAGGATGTGCCCGCCGGTGGGGAAGAAGCGCTTCAGCGCGTCGGGGTCGTCGGCGTTGTCGAAGACGAGCAGCCAGCGGCTGGTCGGCACGCCGCGCCGCAGCAGGTCGACGGCCTCCTGGGAGGCGGCGGCCATGTCGTCGCCGCCCTGCGCGCCGAGGCGGACGGCCAGCTCGGCGAGGCCGGCGATCACGTCGTCGGTCTGCTCGGCGGACATCCACCACACCAGGTCGTAGTCGGCCATGAAGCGGTGCACGTACTCGAGCGCGACCTGCGTCTTGCCGACGCCGCCGAGCCCGTACAGGGTCTGCGGCTGGGGCAGGACGACGGCCATCCCGCCGCCGAGCCGGTCGCGCATCCGCTCCAGGACGACGGACCGGCCGGTGAAGCCGGGGTTGCGGGGCGGCGCGTTCCAGATCCTCGGTACGGTCCCGGGGAAGCGCGGCCCGGGCGGTACGCCCTCGTTGAGCTTGACCGGCCGGTCCAGGGCGCGCAGCAGCGCGGCGGTGGCGCCGGCCTCGTCGAGCCGGAACAGGTCGACGGGGTTGCGGTCGATGTACGGGGTGGTGAGCCGGACGTCCCCGACGCGCAGCGGCAGCAGGTGGCGGCGCGCGCCGCCCGGGTCCTCGGCGGCGGCCCGCTCCCACACCTCCACCGCGCGCGCCGACTTGAGGTACGCGCTGGACAGCAGGACGACGGTGCGGGAGGCGTTCTCGACGGCGTGCGGCACGACGCCGCCGTTCGTCGCCGGATCGGCGGAGACGTCGCGCGGGACGACGCGGTACCCGGCGCGGGTGAGGACGGACTCGATCCAGTCGGCCCACATGCGGTTCTCGGCGACGTACGACAGGAACAGGTCGGCGGGCAGGGCGGGGCGACGGCGGGTGAAGGCGTCGCGTATCCGCAGCCGCACCTCCTCGTCGACCGCCGGCATGGCGGTGACGTCCCCCTCGGTGACGACGGCGGTGAGCCGCTCGAAGGCGGAGAGGAGCGAGTTGGCGATCCCGGCGTCGTCGCCGAAGGTCGCCAGGGTCTCCTCGTAGGCGTAGTAGGGCCGGTAGGGGATCTCCACGGCCCCCCAGTAGGCGGCGAGTTCCTCCGCCGTCATTCCGCTGGGGAAGCCGTCGAACTTGAGCCGTGCCAGCGCGCGGCCCGCGTCGGCCTTCTCCTTCTCGCCCTCGTCGATCCGCATGGGTACGGGGAAGATCCGGATGCCCCGGCCGCCGTACCGTTCGTCGATCTGGCGGGCGACGGCGGCGGCGCCGTCCATGGACTGGTCGCTGAGGGTGAAGCAGTCGACCAGCGCGTCGGGCAGGTGGACGGTGCAGATGTCGGCGATGTCGCTCAGGCCGGTGCGGCTGTCGATGAGGACGTAGTCGTAGGTGGCCTTCATGTCGTCGCGCAGGGCGTCGAAGAAGTGCCCGCCGCCGAGCCGGTCGTAGAAGTTGTCCCAGTCGAAGGTGGAGACGGTGGCGGAGTACTCCCGGTTCTGCTTTCCGGCGGAGACGAAGTCGAGGGTGCCGCCGTCGGGGAACTCCCAGCCGAGCGCCTCGGGCGTGAGGGAGACCGCGTGCGGCTGGACGCGCGCGTAGTCGCGGTGCCAGTCGTCGGGCCGCTGGACGGGGCTGGTGGCGGCCCAGGCGTACTCGGTGATCAGGTCGATGACGCCGGTGGTGGCGCCGAGGGTGGACGGGTCGAGGAAGGGGTGGAAGAAGCGGTGCAGGCCGGGCGCTTCCAGGTCCCAGTCGACGGCCAGGACCCGCTTGCCGTTCGCGGCGAGAATCCAGGCCGTGTTGGCCAGGGCCATCGTCCGTCCCGTACCACCCTTGTAGGAGTAGAAGGTGACGATGCGTCCGTCACGACTGGCTGTCATCCAGGTCCTCCGCATCGGGCGCGATCTCGTGCGTCTCGGGAATGAAGTGCGTGGTGCCCTGTTCGCCCGCCATCGGGCCGCGCAGCCGGGGCCGCTCGGTGTGCCGGCCGCCCGCGGGCGGGTAGACGGCGGCATGCCGCAGGTACTGCTGCGCGGCCGCCTCCACCACCTGCGGCAGGATCTGGCCGAACGCCTCCATGCTCGGTACGCCCCTGGCGGCGGCGCGGCTCGCGGCGCGGCCCTGGCCCATCTTGATGGGCAGGGTCTCTTCGAGTGTCCGGTTGAGCTCGGCGTCCGCCGCCCTGCTCTGGTGGTCCATCTGGTTGCGGGGGACGACGACGCTGACCCAGGGGCGGTGTTCCGCGTCGAAGGCGGCGAGCCGTTCGCGGCACTCCTCGTCCTTCAGGGCCCAGCGGTCGAGGAGCAGGATCTCCGGGTGCCTGGGGGGCTGTTTGGCGTCGGACGGGCCGGAGTCGTGGTCGAAGGAGGAGACGGTGGCCTGGTAGTTGAGCGAGCGGACCAGGTCCTCGGTGACGTGGGCGAGCGGCCGGGCCGCGTCGGGCCGGTACGGGTTCCAGTCCTGCGGCATGTCGCCGTAGTACGCGGGGTCGCGGCCCTCGGGCAGGTCGTGGCGGGTGGGGGCGGCGACGGTGACGCGGAGGGGCCTCGGGCCGCGGCCGGGGGTGCCGAAGGCGCTGGGCGCGGAGCGGTAGTCGACGGGTCGGCTGGGGCTGATGCCCGCGGTGTCGGCGACGGCGACGATGCGTTTCGCCAGCTCGTACACGGCCCGTTCGTACTCCTCGGCGAATATGCGGAGTTTGATCAGGCCGTAGAGTCCGTCGGTGACGTACCGGTCGCCGAAGTCGCGGTGGTTGAACTGCAACCGCTCGGCCGGGCCCGGCAGTTGCTCGGGCGGGACGGGCACCCACAGGGCGGGCACGATGGCCTCGGCGGGCCTGTTGTGTTTGGCGTGGTGGTAGATCGCCCGCGCGGCGAAGGCGTACCACTCCTTGCCGCACATCTCGCTGGCGAAGTAGCGGGGGGAGAACAGGGGGACGAAGACCCGGCAGGTGGCCAGGACCTCACCCAGCCGTTCCGACCAGCCCTCGCCGGACCGTATCTCCCGGTCCATGAACCCGGCGGGGGCTCCGGCGGGGAGATCGGTCAGGGCCATCACATGGCCGCACAGGTCGCGGAAGAGCCGCTCGACCCACATGTCGGGATCGGGGCCGCCGGTTCCGTACCTCGGCGTGTGCGCATAACTCAGGAAGAAATACGGCCGATGGTCCGCCGCTCGCGCTTGCGGTGACGCCTGCACACGACCCCCGTCCTCTGTGATCACTCGCGTCCGGGATGGGAAGGATACGAGCTGGTCAATCATTCCGGAGCAGGCTTTGCTCCACCCCCACGACGTTCAGTCATTCAACGCCGCTTTTCGGTCATCCCTGCGAGTGCGCGACGGAGC
The DNA here is from genome assembly GCF_039532985.1 of Streptomyces gobitricini. Classification (NCBI taxonomy): domain Bacteria; kingdom Bacillati; phylum Actinomycetota; class Actinomycetes; order Kitasatosporales; family Streptomycetaceae; genus Streptomyces; species Streptomyces gobitricini. Next base: position 19,937 of record NZ_BAAASR010000031.1, read on the forward strand.
GTTCCCTTGATCGGCACAGTTCCTTGCGCACGCCGGCCACCAGGAGTTTGCCGCTCACGGTGAGTTCGGCCGCGTTGTCGAGCAGGTCGAGCGCCCTTTCGGCGTGATCGGCGTGGCCTTTCTCGTACGCCGCGAGCCCGGCCCGCTCGTACGCCCCCGCGAGCAGGGCGGACACCGGCACCGGAATCTCCTGCCAGGGCGCGGAGTGGCTCCACGCGCCGTCCAGTGCGTAGAGGTCGGCGACATCGCGCAGCGCCCGCAGCTTGGCCCGCCGGAAACCGCGCAGCAGGGCCCGTGCGAGTTCCCGGTCTCCGCCCGCGAGCGGCAGCCCCAGCGCCCCGTACGCGTGCCGCCCGACGGCCGGTTCCGTCCCGGTGACCGGCGTCAGGGTGGTCAGGCTCGCGGCGGCCTCCTCGGCCTGTTCCGGAACCGCGTCCCGGAGCAACGCCCAGGCCCGGTCCAGCCGGCCGCTCCAGTCGGCCGCCTCACCGGGCGTGAGCCGTCCGGCGACGGGCACGCCGAAGCGGTCGCGGAGGGGGTCCAGGTCGTCGAGCGCGACACCGTGCGCCCCCCGCCGGACCGGCCGCCATGCGGCACCCTCCTCATCGAGCCGTTCGACGCGCAGTTCGGCGCCCCCGGCCCGCCGCACCAGGAAGCCGTCCCCGGTCGCCCGCACCTCGACGGCACCGGCCGCGTCGAGGCCGAGCGTCCCCAGGGTCGGCAGGTGCAGCGCGCCGCCCCGGTGGGCGACACGGACCGGGACGTCGGCCCGGCCCCGTACGGTGGCGGCGGCCACGTACCGCGCCAGCTCCCCCGCCGGGGCGGCGGCTCCGGGGCGGCCGCCGCGCAGGGCGTCCAGGCAGTCGAGGAGCCAGGTGCGCGTGTAGGGGTGGGCGAGCACCTCGTCGAGCCCGTCGGAACGCCGCTCGACGGTGCCGGCCAGCTCCCAGGCCTCGGCCCACCCCTCGCCGCCACGCCCGTCGAGCTCGCTGTGGAGTTCGGCGAGGAGGACGCGGGTCAGCTCGTGCTGCTCGGCGACGAGCGTGCCGGGGTCGGCCACGGCGGGCGCCGCGGTGGCGGAGGCGGTGCGGTCCTCGATGCCCCGGACGAGCGCTTCGAGGTCGGCGCAGTACACGGACGGGTTGGCGAAGCCGCTGTCGGCCCGGTAGCGGTGGGTGTAGAGGCCGCCGCCGCAGGAGCGGACGACGGGGCAACGGCGGCAGGTGTCGCCGACTCCGGCGAGGCCGAGCTGCCGGACGCGGACCCCGGGGTGGGCGGCGACGTCGTCGAGGGTGTGCCTGAACACGTCGAAGCCGGTGGCGGCGGCGCCTTCGTAGGCGCTCTTGAGGGAGTCGACCTGTTCGAGGGTGCCGTCGGTCTCGACCACCACGAGGTCGGTGGGGGCCAGGCCCAGGGACTCGGTGAGGCTGGGGCCGCCGTTCAGGGTGGACAGCACGGACTCGAAGAACCGTACGGGGACGGGCCTGCCCCGGTCGTCCCACCGGTCGAAGACGGTGAGGATCCACTCGGCGTACGCGGTGGGCGAGCCGTCCGGCCGGGGCGGGGGCTCCTCCCAGGTGGCGTGCGGCAGCAGGAAGTCGATGCGCGGGGGCGCGAGCTCGGTGAGCGCGTCGTACACGGCGACGGGGTCGTTGGCGACGTCGATGGTGCAGAGCAGGCCGAGGTCGAGGTGGCGGTAGCGCTCCTGGTGCAGCAGGTCGACGGCCCTGAGCACGAGCGGGTGGCTGCTGCGGCCGTCGGCGAACCGGCGGTGGCGGTCGTTGGCCGCCTTGTCACCGTCGAGGGAGATGCCCACCTTCACGCCGTACTCGTCGAACAGATCGAGGTAGCGGGGGCTGAGCTGGAGGCCGTTGGTGTGGATCCGCAGGTCCAGGTCGGTGACCGGGGCGAGGGCGGTGGTCAGCTCCTCGCAGACGCGCCTCAGACGCGCGGGCCCTGCCAGCAGAGGCTCCCCTCCGTGCAGGATCACTGTCACGGAGGGCAGGGCATGTTTCTTGGCATGCTCGGCCAGTCGCAGAGCTGTCCAGGAAATGGCCTGGTCAGAGATTGCCTTGGGGCGGGTACGCCAGCTCTGATCAGCGTGTTCGTAGATATAGCAGTGGTCACACGCAAGATCGCACCTGCTGTGGACCTTCAGAACGATCTCGCGGAATGGGACCAGCGGTCCAGTCATTCCGCCAGTTTAGAGCGCCGAGTTGAACGTCGGGACGCGCTCGGTACGGTCGCTCACGGAAGGCAGAACCCGGCTGAGCTTCCGGGTGACCGCCGCTCCTCGCACGTCGATCTCGGCGAGAGGCACCCGATTCTTCTTCGCGACAGCGAAGGTGACTGAAGTCTGCAAGCTCACGACGGCCGTCCTAGGGGAGTGGATCGGTTGGGGATAACCGCACCGTTGCAGTGTCGGCGGCACGACTTTACTCTCATGCCCACGCGCGGCAAATCAGCGCAAGGGGTTGAAACAAAAGCGTTGCGCCAGTATTCCCCGACGGGCCCGGAACGAGCCATTCCATCAAAAGAGTGAAGACAAAATCGCAGACGGGGGTGCGCATGACCGGGTTTCAGGGCCCGCTGCAGAGCATGGTCTTCCGAAACGCAGATCTGCCCGCGCTGTTCCACCGGGCCGACGAGATCGCCGTCGCCCGCCAACGAGACGCGGTGCAGGACACCCGCCTGCAGCTCTGGTTGCTGGTCCTGGGCGCCTGCCTGGCCGCGGTACCCGGCGGCTGGCGCATCGGCGACACCTTCCAACTGGCGGGAGCCCTCAGCGCGTTGGCGTACGCGGGCGTACTCCTGGCGACGTATCGCGCCTCCAGGCGGCGTGCGACGTCGCATTGGCAACTGAACCGCTCGGCGGCCGAGTTCATCAAGTCGATGTGCTGGCGGTACGCGGTGCACGGGGCACCCTTCGTCGCCGACTCCCCCGACCCGGACGGGGAGTTCCTGTCCCGGCTGGAGGCGGGGCTCGGCGAGCTGCGGAAGGTGGGCTGGGCCGACCCGCGGGCCGCCGGGCCGGCCGACGACCGCGGCGAGCTCATCACACCGGCCATGCGCCTGCTGCGCGGCAAGCCCTTCCGGGTCCGCAAGGAGACATATGTCAGGGACCGGCTGATCGAGCAGCGGAACTGGTACCACAGGAAGACGGTGGTGTCGCGCCGGGCCACCACACTGTGGTCCGTCACCATCGCGGTGCTCACCGCCCTCGCCCTGCTCATCGGCGTGTTGCGGGCCTTCTCGGTCGGTGATCCGGCTGTGGCGGCCGGGCTGCTGTCGGCCGCCGCGGCCGCGTGCGTGGCATGGAGCGAGATCCGCCGCCACCAGCCGCTGATAGCGGCGCACTCCCTGGTCGAGGAGGACCTGGCGGCGATGCACACCGCGATGGAGACGGTGATCGGCGAGGACAGGTGGGCGGCTGCGGTCTACGAGACCGAGCGCGTCGTCTCGCCCCAGCACACCGACTGGCTGGTCCAGCACCGGCGGTAGGCACCTCAGGGCCGCTCGACGCCCGCGCGCCAGATGACCGTCACCGGTTTCCCGAGGCCGCGGGCGTAGTGGACGATGTCGCCGGTTCCGCCGAGGCCGCGGGCGGGGCGGCCGTCCCAGACGGCGAGCAGCCGGTCGCAGTGGTCGGCGATGTAGGTGCCGGCCGCGTAGTAGGCCTCGTCGGTGGAGCGGGGGTAGTCCATCCGGACCTCGCGGCTGGCGCGCTTGCGGAGCCAGTGGTAGCGGGCCAGCTCCTCGGGGTCGGAGAAGCCGTCCTCGTAGTCCCCGCTGGGGATGACGGCGGTCAGCTCGGCCCCGCAGGCGAGGGCGATGTCCGCGAAGAGCTGGTCCGCGCCGGCCGCCAGGCTGGACAGGGCCTCCACTCCGCCCTCCTGCCCCCGGACGGCGGCGAGGACGGCGGTGTGGATGGCGGCGCGCACATGGGCGTGGAGTCCGTGCGGGATGTCCCGGTGACCGGTCACTCCGATGCGCTTCATCCGCCCCCGCTTCCCGAAGTGGACCTGTGACCGCGCTGCCACATCCTCTCAAATGTGGGCGCTTCCGGGCAGGGCGTCGAGCCCCCGGCGAGAATCCGCCGGGGGCTCGTCGCGCTGGGCGGTGTCGGTCAGTAGACGCTGACGCGGTAGGCGTTCAGTGCCTCGGTGACCGGCTGGAAGAAGGTCGTGCCGCCGGAGGAGCAGTTACCGCTTCCGCCGGAGGTGAGACCGATGGCGCGGCTGCCGGAGTACAGGGGGCCACCGCTGTCGCCGGGCTCGGCGCACACGTTCGTCCGGATCATCCCGTAGACGACGTCGCCGCCTCCGTAGTTGACGGTGGCGTTCAGGCCGGTGACCGAACCGCTGTGGGTGCCGGTGGTGGAGCCGCGGCGGGTGACGGACATGCCGACGGTGGCGTTGGCGGCGCTGGTGATGTCGACGTTGCCGACGGTGCCGGGCTTGGCGATGGAGCTGTTGGAGTAGCGGACGATGCCGTAGTCGTTGTTGGGGAAGCTGGAGCCGGTGGTCGGACCGAGGACGGTGGTCCGGCCGGAATTGGCGTACCAGGTGCCCGCGCCGTCGGTGCAGTGACCGGCGGTGAGGAAGTACGTGGTGCCCGCGCTGTCACGGACGTTGAAGCCGAGCGAGCAGCGCCAGCTGCTGGCGTAGATGGCGTCGCCGCCGGAGATCAGCTTGGTGAACGTGCCGGGGGTGCGCTCGATCTTCAGGGCGCCGGCGTTGGCTCCGGCCTCCCGCTTGATCTCGGCGATCTCGGCCTGGGAGACGGTCGAGTCGACGGCGACGACCAGCTTGCCGGTCGCCGGGTCGGCGTGCCAGGCGGTGCCCGGTACGTCCGCCGCCAGGACGGCCTGGCCGGCGGCGGACAGCTGGGCGGCGCTGAAGGTCTGTGACGAGTCGGCGTTCGCGGCGGGGACCGCGAGGGTGGCGGCGGCGGCGAGACCGGTGGCGACGGCGAGCAGACGGGGGCGTCTGGCTATGCCGCTGCGGGGGGTGGTGCGCTTGATCCTCACTTGTCGTTCCTCCCGAGGGGAATCGGGGGCCCGCCGTGGGGGTGCCGGGCCCGTGAGGCGCAGTCAGGTTCCGGCTGGTCCGCGTGCGTCCGTTTTCCGGACACGCCGTGTCCCTGACAAGCGCTGCTTCGGGAGTATTCGTGCGGTCGACCGAGGGCCGCAAGGGTGCGTTTCGGCCGCGCGGGCACGGACGCGACGGGGCGCCCGGCGGTGTGGTGCTTCTCCGCCGGGGTGGCGCCGGTGTGACGCGTCAGCCGCTCGATACGTTCCCCCTCCGGGCGGCGGGGCCGGCCGGGTGCCGGCGGGTGACGGGAGCGGTCGGACGAGGCGCGCGGTCGCCGTCGGCGCTCACGCGTCCGGCCACGTCCGGCGCCAGGTCCGGGGCGGCGGCCTCGGAACCGGAGGCGGTGGGTGTCCTCGCCGCCGGACGCGTCGGTCGGGACGGTCCCGGGCGAGCCGGCGCTCGCGTCCGTCGGTGTTCCCGGCCCGGACGCCGCGCCGCTCCGCGTACGGGCCGGCACGTCCCCGGCGTCACCCGGCGCTCGCCGTACGGCGTCCCCTCGACGCACGTGAAGGGGAACCGCGCCAGGACGCCGGGGGTCGAAGTCACCCACCACCCGCAGCCCTTCGCGGCACGGCATCACCGGTCGCCGCCGGTCAGGGGCTTGCCGCCGGGAGTGGGGCCGTCGGCGGGGGTGGCACCCGGGAGCACCCGGTCACCGTTCGCGCCAGGGCCTCCGGAACGGCCGGAAGTCGCCCCTCCGAGTGAGCGCGGAGCCGGGCCCTCCCGGACGGAGGCCCTCCCGGGGGCCGCGGGGCGCCTGGGTGAGGGCGGTGCGCCGTGCGTGCCGGCACTGCCGGTCCGCTCCGGGCCCGCTCGGGGAGAGGCCGCTCCGGTCCGGTCCGGCCCGGTTCGGGGGCCGCCACCCGGACGGGCCGTCTTACGGTCCGTCAGCAGCCGTCACAGGGGCAGCAGCAGTCGCAGCCGCCGGGGCCGCAGTCGCAGTCGCGGCAGCAGCCCTCGCGCTTCTTGCGGGACCAGGGGCCCTCGTACTCCTTGGCGCAGCAGATCCGGCAGGTGCAGAAGAGCCAGGTGAAGGCCGCGCAGCCGGCCAGGAAGCCCCGGGGCGTGGGCCGGGACGGCTCGCCGCCGCCGGGTCCGCCGAAGCCTGGCGGCATCCCGCCGCCGGAACCGCCGTACCCACCGGAGCCGCCGTACCCGCCGGGGTGACCCGGGCCCTGCGGCCCTCCCGGCTGCCCGCCGTAGGGGTTCGACGGCCCGTACGGGCCCTGCCCGGGGGCCTGGTGGGGGCCGCCGGGGTGGGGGGCCTGATGGGGGGCACCCCGGTGGGGGGCACCGCCGCCGTACCCCTGGTGCGAGCAGGTCGCCGTGCCGAACGCCCGGTCCACCGACTGCCGCAGCTCGTGCGCGAGCAGCACGTGCAGCAGCGTGTCGTCCACGAATTCCGCGTCCCGCAGGGCGAGCCGTATCCCGTGCAGCGCGTCGTCCGCGAGCCGGCGCGCCTCGGCGAGCGAGGTCCCCGTCGCGGTGAGCGGGTTCCAGGCACCGGAGGCGGCGTCGGCCTCCCGGTCCTCCACCGCGTCCAGCAGGTGCGCCAGCCGCCCGAACAGCCGGCCCGCCTCCGCCAGCGGTGCCACGTTCCCCGGCTTGCCGGCCAGCACGGCGGTGTGCGCGAAGGCGGCGGCGGTGGCCGTCTCGGTCGGCTCGGTCACCGTCAGCAGGGGTGTGCCGACGCCCGCCAGCGCCTCGATCCCGCTCTGCCGGTCCACCGCGTCGACCAGGACGGCCGTGTCGAGGCCCAGTTCGCGCCCGGTCCTGGCGCCCGCCCGGTCCCAGCCGAGGGCCAGCCGGCGTGCGGCGGCGGCCATCGGACGGCGCGCCAGCAGGCCGTCCCGGTCGGCGACATGGTCCCGTATCTTCGCCGACGCCAGCACCAGGGAGACGGCCGCCGCGAGCCGCGGCCCCTCTCCGCCGGCGACGGGAGCCGTGCGCATGGCACGCAGCGGGCAGGGCCCCGCCGTACGCCGCGATCCGGGTGCGCGCTCGCTCTGAGCCTCCGTCAGGACCGAGACGATGAGGCCGTCGTAGTTGGTGGCGACCCGGGCGAACTGCCCGTGGTCGGCCCGAAGTGCCAGGCAGAGCCCGCACAGATGGGCCTTCCACTCCGCTCTCAGCCCGTCGCTGAGCCGGTGTGCGCACGGCCTGACGATCCCGAACATGATGCTCCCCCGTGAGTTGTGCGTGGTACGCGGCGGGCATCGTACCGAGCCGTTTCGTTCACCCGTACGTCCGCACGCTCACCCGTACGGCCCGAATGTCATATTTGAGTTGCGCGGGCCCCTTCTCACGGCCCTTGCGGCCGTACAACCTTGACGAATCGCCACATCCTCTGCACCAGTACCGTCACGAATCGCTCGCGCGGTGACTGTCCACTTGGCGCGCGATCCGCATGATGGACGACGATAGGGATAGCGGAACCACAAGTGACCGCGTGAAAGGAGGCGTCCATGGGATCGGTGCGCAAGGCGAGTGCATGGCTCGGTCTCGTCGAGGACAACGACGAGCGCTACTACGACGACGAGTACGCCGAGGGTGACCGCTCCAGCGACTCCTGGGTGACCGACCCGCGGGTCCGCGTCGTCTCCGAGACCGCCCAGGAGGAGGGCCGCCGGATCGCCACGGTCTCCCCCGACGGGTTCCGGGACGCCCGCAGCATCGGCGAGCTCTTCCGGGACGGCGTCCCGGTCATCATGAACCTCACGTCCATGGAGCCCGCCGACGCCAAGCGCGTGGTCGACTTCGCGGCCGGCCTGACCTTCGGGCTGCGCGGCTCGATCGAGCGCGTGGCGACCCGGGTCTTCCTGCTGACGCCCGCGGACACCCAGATCGTCAACGGGGAGCCCGGGCCTCACACCCAGGACGGTTTCTTCAACCAGAGCTAGCGGGCGAGGCGGCTCACCGGAACGCGTCGAGGCCGGTGAGCGCCTTGCCCAGGACGAGCTGGTGCATCTCCACGGTGCCCTCGTAGGTGAGCACCGACTCCAGGTTGGTGGCGTGCCGCATGACGGGGTACTCCAGCGAGATCCCGTTGGCACCGAGGATCGTCCGCGAGGTGCGGCAGATCTCGATGGCCTCCCGGACGTTGTTGAGCTTGCCGAAGCTGACCTGCTCGGGGCGGAGCTTCCCGGCGTCGAGCCGCCGCCCGAGGTGGTGGGCGAGCAGGATGCCCTTGTGCAGCTCCAGCGCCATGTCGGCGAGCTTCGCCTGGGTGAGCTGGAAGCCGCCGATGGGCTTGCCGAACTGTTCGCGCGTCCTCGCGTACTCCAGTGCCGCCTCGAACGAGGAACGCGCGGCGCCCATGGCACCCCAGACGATCCCGTAGCGGGCGTGGCTCAGGCAGCTGAGCGGGCCCTTCAGGCCGGTGACGCCGGGCAGCACGGCGTCGGCCGGCAGCCGTACGTCGTCCAGGACGAGTTCACTGGTGACGCTGGCGCGCAGCGACCACTTGTGGGTGATCTCGGGTGCGGAGAAGCCGGGGCTGCCGGCCGGCACGGCGAAGCCGCGGATGCCGTCGTCGGTCTGCGCCCATACGACCGCGACCCCGGCCACCGAGCCGTTGGTGATCCACATCTTGCGTCCGTTGAGGACCCAGTCGGTGCCGTCCTTCTTGGCGTAGGTCCGCATACCGGCCGGGTCGGAGCCGTGGTCGGGCTCGGTCAGGCCGAAGCAGCCGATGGTCTCGCCCGCCGCCATCGACGGCAGCCAGCGCTGCTTCTGCTCCTCGGAGCCGAACCGGTGGATCGCGTACATGGCGAGCGAGCCCTGCACGGAGACCAGCGAGCGGATGCCGGAGTCAGCGGCCTCAAGCTCCAGGCAGGCCAGCCCGTACTGGACGGCCGTCGCGCCCGCGCAGCCGTAACCCTCCAGCGGCATGCCGAGTGCGCCGATCGAGCCGAGCTCACGGGCCAGCTCCCGGATGCCGGGCAGCTCGCCCTTCTCGTACCACTCGGCGATGTGCGGCAGGACCCGGTCGGCCGCCCAGGCGCGGACGGTGTCGCGGATGGCGAGGTCCTCGGGGGCGAGCAGGTCGTCGATACCGAGGGGGTCGCCGGCGTCGAACGGCGGGAGCTTCGCGGGTGCGGACATGGACGGGACCTCCGAGCGACACGGGGCGGCACTAAAACTAGCGGTGTTAGTCACGCTGCGCGGCCGACGTTACGACGCCGAGTGCCGTGCGTCCAGACCCGGCGGCGGGCGCCGCACCGGCAGTCCGCCCTACGTCCCGCGGCGGGCCGTGCGCCCCGACCCGGCCGGTTCCGCCGGCTGCCGCCGCGCGGGCACCCGGGTCACCGGCGCACCGCCCGGACCTGCGGCGTCCTTGGGATCCGGCCAGGCGTCCGCAGCGCCCAGCCGGGCGTCGATGTCCGGCCGGCAATCCATCACGCGCGGCAGCCGCAGCGCCATCAGCGCGCCGAGCAGCAGCAGTCCCGCGCTGACGACCAGCGTGACGTGCAGGCCGTGCACGAACGCGTGCCGCGCGGCCGTGCGCAGTGCCTCGCCCGCCGGGCCGCCGAGCTGGGCCGCGACCTGATAGGCCTCGCCCAGCGAATTGGCGGCGGCGGCACCGGCGGGTGCGGGGACGCCCGGCACGTGCGCGAGGCCGGGCGCGTACGCGGCGTTCATGACACTGCCGAGCAGCGCGATGCCCATTCCGGCGCCGAGCTGGTAGGAGGTCTCACCGATCGCGGCGGCACCGCCCGCGCTCTGCGCCGGGGCCTCGCTGAGCATCGACTCGTACGCCCCGAACAGCGTGGTCTGGAGCCCGAAGCCGAGGAGCACGAACCCGGTGGTGAGCAGCAGGGGCCGGTCGTGCTGTCCCATCAGGACGAGCAGCAGGACGGCGGCGGCGGTCAGGACGAATCCCCAGCCCACCATCCGGCGCGGGCCGACGCGCCGCAGCGTGTAGGAGCCGGTGGCTCCGGCGGCCATGGCGGCGAAGGTGAGCGGCAGCAGCCGCAGCCCCGTCTCGAGCGGGGTCAGTGCCAGGACGAGCTGGAGGTACTGGACGGCGATCAGTTCGAGACCGACCAGCGCGAGCATGGCGAGGACGATGCAGCCCACCGAGGTGGTGAACGCCGCCCGGGCGAACAACCGCGTGTCGACCAGCGGGTGCGCGCGGCGCTTCTGCCGCCGTACGAAGAGGACCAGCAGGACCGCGCCGAGCAGCAGCGGTGCCGCCGTCTCCACGCTGAGGAGGGAGTCTCCGGCACCGGCCCGCTTGACGCCGAGGACCACGCCCAGCACACCGGCCGCCGCCATCAGGGCTCCCAGTACGTCCCACGGACCGCTGCCGCTGCCCTTGGACTCGGGGAGCAGCCAGCGGCCGAGGGGCAGGATCAGTGCCATCAGGGGGATGTTTATGAGGAAGACCGAGCCCCACCAGAAGTGCTGTACCAGGAATCCGCCGAGGACCGGTCCGGTCGCGGCGCCGGCGGCCGCGACGGCCGTCCAGACGCCGATCGCCGTGGCCCGTTCACGCCGGTCGGGGAAGACCGCGCGGAGTATCGACAGGGTGGCGGGCATGATCATGGCGCCGCCGACGCCGAGCAGCGCGCGGGCGGCGATCAGTACGGCGGGGGTGTCGGCGAAGGCCGCGACGGCGGAGGCCACGCCGAACAGCCCGTATCCGGCGAGCAGGACGCGGCGGCGCCCGACCCGGTCGCCGAGCGTGCCGAAGAGGATCAGCAACGAGGCGCAGACCAGGGGGTAGGCGTCGACGATCCACAGCAGCGCCGTGGAGCTGGGGCGCAGGTCCTCGGTGACCGCGGGTACGGCGACATGGAGGACGGTGGCGTCGAGCGCGACCAGCAGCAGGCTGACGCAGAGGACGAAGAGGACGACCCAGCGGTTGGCACCGCCGCCGGTGGCACGCAGCCGTGCGCCGGCCGTGGTCGTCACGGACATATACGTACCTCCCACTGACCACAGACGTATCCCTCGCGCTCGGTGGGCACCGGCCGGAGAGGGGACGACTTCCGGGGCGGCCCGGCATCGACGGGCGAGTGAGCCGTCAGCGTACGCGAGTCGGGGCCGGTGACGCGTGGCCCATCTCTCATGGGGCGGGCGCGACAGGTGTGGCGTACACCACTCCGGTCCGGCCCGGGGGCCGCGGCGGACCGGGTGCCGGAGGCGGCGGTGTGCGGCATGGGAGGGGGAATTCCGGCCGGGGGGCACTTTCGGTCATTTCCCGGGGCAGGGAAACACACATCCCCCGGATGCCCTGCGTCAATAGGGTTCGGGGCCGCCGAGGTTTATGGATAAGCGCGGAATAAACATCTCGCTGAGACACACTCCACATCACATCGTCATCACGAAAGGAGCGGATCGGCGTGGGCCGACACTCACTCCCTGTAACGTCGATTGGGTGCGTACCGACATCTTTGCCCGTCTGGACCGGGAGCCGGAACCGCCGAAGATTGAGATCCCGCGGATGAGCCGCACCCGTCTCGCCCTCTTCGGCGGGACGTCGGCGTTCTACCTCGCCATCGTGGTGGCCGTGCTCGTCTCGTCGTGGCTGGTGACCCTCGACTGGAAGGTCATGCTCTTCCGGCCGTATCAGCAGTGGCCGGAGCTGCACGCGACGCTGGACTACTTCGTGGTGCTGGGCCAGCGCGGCCCGACGGCCGTGATGGTGGCGGCCTGGCTCGGCTGGCGCTCCTGGCGGCAGCACACGCTCCGCCCGCTGCTGGCGCTGGGCGCCGCGCTGCTGCTGCTGAACGTCACGGTGGGAGCGGTCAAGCTCGGTCTGGGCCGGCTCGGCCCCCACTACGCGACGCGGATCGGCTCGGCCGAGATGTTCGCCGGCGGCGATATATTTCCTTCCGGCCACACCGCCAACGCGGTGGTGACCTGGGGCATCCTGGCGTACCTCGCCACCACCCCCCGGGCCAGACGCCATCTGTCGGCCCTGTCCGCCGTGGTCGCGCTGGGCGTCGGTCTGACCACCGTCTACCTCGGTACGCACTGGCTGAGCGATGTGCTGCTCGGCTGGGCCGCCGGCCTGCTGATCCTGCTAGGACTGCCCTGGTGCGAGCCGCTCATCGCCCGCGCCGAGGCGATGATCTTCGAGGTGCGGGAGAAGCTGCGGGCGAGCCGCCGCCTGGTACCGTCGCTGCCCGTCGCGGCGGGCGGGCCGCGGCCGGTCATGTACCCGCGGCCGGTCGGCGCGGACGACGAACCGGTGCGCGAGGCGGTCTCCTCGACGAGCGGTGTCGCCCGTCCCTCGGTCAGGGCCACGCTCACCCAGCCTCGTCCGCACGCGGCGGTGCGTTCGGAGCGGGCGCCCGTCACCCCGGCGGGCAGTTGCCGGCCGCCGCGCTCACGGCCCGTGACGGGCGGCTGAGGAAGACGGTGCGGTACGTGCGGAGGGCCCCGGCTGCGGAAGCCGGGGCCCTCCGCACGTGCGGGCGCGGGGGGTCAGCCGACCCAGCAGCGCGTGACGGTGGAGTCGTCGACCTCGAAGTTGATCCGGCCCGCCACGAATTCCAGAGTGATGATCGAGCCGGGCGGGAGCGACCGTACGGTGGTCCAGCCCCGGGAGCGGGCGCGTCGTTCCGCCTCGGTCTCGTCGAGGCCGACGTATGACTCGGGGCTGTCGTCGGGCTGTGCGGGAGAGCTCGGAATCGGTGCCATGCCCTTCACCGTAAGGTGCGGCGCACAGCGACGGAAGCCGGGCGGGACACATCGCCCCACCATCCTCACGTACCCCGGGGGTCACGCTTGTGTCACAGGAGCGCGACATGTGTTCAGTAAGGCCCTCTTCGCCCCGGAGGGGCTCCGGCGGCGCTCCACGGGGTGTCGGCGGTGGAATTGCCGACACCCCGTGGAGCGCTGAGAACCTGTTCACGAGCCGCCGTAGTAACGCATTTCCATGGCTTCGGAAAAACGCTTCGGCATATCGTCACGATAATCGCTGCGGCATGACACCTTCACGAAGTCGCCATGGAATTCACCCACCAGGCCGACATGTCGTCCGTCCGCCGTCCGCGGGCCGGGCGGACCGGTCCAGCGCCCGCGAGAGACGGTCGCGAACCACCCGGACGTGGTCCTCCACGGCACGCGGCTCGATCACCTCGAACTCCAGCCCCATGAGCGCGACGTGGATCACCAGGACGTCGAGGCCGGTCGCGCCTGTGCGCAGCAGGCACGTCGACTCCCCCTCCGCCTCCAGGACACCGTCCATCGGGCCGACGACCCGCGCGGCCTCGGTGACCGGGACGTGGAGCCGGACGACGGCCTGCGCCGCGTACACCCTCCTGGCCACGCCCTCGGAGACGTACGCCGCCAGGTCCTCCGCCGGCGGCGTACGGGGCGGGAAACGCGGCCCGTGCGGCGGCCTGGGGAGGATCCGGTCCGCCCGGAACGTCCGCCAGCCGGAGCGGTCCACGTCCCAGGCGACCAGGTACCAGCGGCGCTCGGTGCACACCAGGCGGTGCGGCTCGACCGTACGGCGGGTGGCCGAGCCGCCGTGGTCGCGGTACTCGAAGCGCAGCCGCTCGCTGTCCCGGCAGGCCGCCGCGAGCTCGGTGAGCACCGACGGGTCCACCGGGGACTCCGCCGTGCGCAGCACGGGCACCGTGAAGGTGGTCAGCGCGCTGACCCGGCGCCGCAGCCGGTCGGGCAGCACCTGCTCCAGCTTGGCCAGCGCGCCCACCGACGTCTCCCCCACGCCATCGATGCCGCTGCCCGCCGCGGTACGCAGCCCGACGGCAACCGCGACGGCCTCGTCGTCGTCCAGCAGCAGCGGCGGCAGCGCGGCGCCCGCGCCGAGCTGGTACCCGCCACCCGTGCCGGGGCTGGCGTTGACGGGGTAGCCGAGCTCGCGCAGCCGGTCGACGTCGCGCCGTACGGTGCGGGGCGTGACGCCCAGCCGCTCGGCGAGGTCGGCGCCGGACCATTCGCGGTGCGCCTGGAGCAGGGACAGCAGGCGCAGCAATCGTGCCGAGGTCTCCAACATGGGGGCGAGTCTGCCACCGGTCGAGGACAGCGACCGTCCTCGACCGGGACCCCGGCGGCACGCTCGACGACGCCCTCGATGACGTCCTCGATGACGTCCTCGGTGTCGCCGTCGATCACGCGGTGAGCCGTACGCAGAGGTCGTTGTCGGTCGTGTAGCAGGGCGCCGCCTTGTACCCCTCCCCCTGGTGCACGGGGTAGACGAAGACGTTCTTGCGGTCCCAGACGTCGTCCAGGACGCGGGAGATCCGCACCGGCTCCGCGCCCGCGCCGGGCCGCAGCCACAGCTGCCACAGCTGCTCGGCCGCGAGCGGCGGCTCGGCGAGCGCGTCGTAGGGGACGGTGAAGGTGAACGCCCCCTCCGCACCGTCGGCCGGCACCCGGTGGACCGTCCCGCCCAGCCGCGCCTCGGCCATCGCGCCGGGCTCGGCCCGTACCCCGTACAGCGTCCCCTCGACCGTGCAGGCACCGTCGCCGAGGACGATGTCACCCGCCTCGGCGTGCGGCCGCCGCACCCAGCTGCGCACGGCGAGCCGGCCGTCCGCCGTGGGGTACGGGACACGGACGCAGACCCCGTCACTCCCGTCGGGGACCCGGTCGACGAGCGCCCGCAGGTCGCGGATGCCCGGCTGGACCGCCCGCCCGTCGAGGTACATGTCCCAACGGCCCTCGGCGAGTTGCACCGTGCCGGGCAGCACCGCCCGCATGTGCCCCTCGCCCGCGGGGGTGAGCGGCAGCCGGGCCTCGTCCGCCGGGCCGCCGGAACCGCCGCGCCGGCGCAGTACCAGGACCGGCTCGGCAGCGTCGACGACCGCTATGTCGAAGGTGACGCCCCCGGCGGAGTCCGCGACGCAGTCCGCGCGAGGCGGCGCGGGTGCGAGGGCCGGGTCGGTGGCGTCGCTCATGCGGGCTTTCCCTTCCGGAGCGCGTCGGCGGCCTTGTACCGCACGGAGTAGGCGGCGTCCAGGACCGCCCCGCGCGTGCGGTGCAGCCCGTCCCGGACCCGGCCGCGCGAGCGGCCGTTCGCCCCCTGCGCGACGAGCCCGGTGAACAGCGCCTCGTGGCGCTCGGCGATCCGGACCGGGTCGAAGCGCTGCGACGCCGCGAGCGCGGCCTGCCCGGTGCGGCGCCTGAGCTCGTCGTCCTGGATGAGTCCGAGCAGCGCGTCGGCGATCGCGTCCACGTCGCCCACCGGCACCAGCCGTCCGTCGACGCCGTCCTCGATGATCTCGCCGGGCCCGTGCGGGCAGTCGGTGGAGACCACCGGCAGTCCGCAGCGCATCGCCTCGACGATCGTCATGCCGAAGGATTCGAGGCGCGAGGTCACGGCGGCGATGGAGCCCTTGACCCACTCGGGCTCCAGCGGGTTCGCCGTACCCATGAGGAAGACGTGGTTGTGCAGGCCGCGCGCCTCGATCAGGGTGCGCAGCGCGTTTCTCTCGTTGCCGGTCGCGTCACCGGAGCCGTAGATCCGCAGCCGCCAGTCGGGGCGGGCGGCGACCACCTTCGCGAAGGCCTCGACGAGCAGGTCGTAGCGCTTGACGCGGGTGAGCCGGCCGGCCGCCACGACCCACTTGGCGGTGGAGTCGGCGGGCTCGACGGCCGGGGCGGGCACGCTGTTGGGCACGGACTCGATGCGTACGCCGGGCAGCTTCAGCCTGGTGCGGTACGAGCGCGCGTCGGCCTCGGTGACGGTGGTGATCGCGTCGAGGAGGGCGTAGCGGTGGCCGATCTCACGGCGCAGCCGGTAGCCGTGGCTGTCCAGCGTCAGGTGTTCCTGGCCGACGCGGACCGGCCCGCGGCGGGCCTGGCGGGCGATGTGGACGTTGAGGCCGGGGCGGGTGCCGACGACGACGTCCGCCTGAAGGGTCTTCAGGTGGGCGGCGATCCGGTCGTCGGTGAGGCGGCTGTACTGCTTCCAGCGGCCGTCGCCGCGCGGGAAGACCTTGGCGGGCTTCTTGTAGTCGGGGTGCGCGCCGTCGTAGGCGGGGCTGTTCTTGCGCAGGTCGACCAGGTGCCTCATGGTCACGCCGGCGGGGGCGCCGAGGGTCGGTTCCTCGCGGTGGCGGAAGACGGACACGATCTCGACCTCGTGCCGCTCGGCCAGTTCCCGGGCGAGGTTGAACGTCGTGCGGATCGTGCCGCCGATGCCGTAGGCGTTGTGCAGCAGGAAAGAGATGTGCATCGCGTCGCCGCGTCCCCCTGGTCCGGACGGGTCCGATGGGCCCGTCCGATGGTCTCTGGTCGGTCTCTGGTCGGTCTCTGGTCGGTCTCTGGTCGGTCTCTGGTCGGTCTCTGGTCGGTCTCTGGTCGGTCTCTGGTCGGTCTCTGGTCGGTCTCTGGTCGGTCTCTGGTCGGTCTCTGGTCGGTCTCAAAGGGCGACTGTACTTGGCTTCCGGCCGCGGGGGCGGTCAGGGCCGGTAGGGCAGCTGGGGCACGGTGGCGCAGTTGTCGTACATGTCGCCGCCCTGGGTGACCCAGCCCCGCCCGTCCTGCCAGCGGGCCACGGACAGGCAGGTGTGACGGGTCTTCGGGGGTTCGGGGAGCCGTTCGAAGCGCACGGGCAGCAGGAGGCCACGGGCGGTGTAGGGCTCGGCGCGGTTGACGAACCGTTCGAGGCACGCGCGCGTGAGTCCCGTCTCCGTACAGGACTCGGCGGCGTCCGTGAACCACATGGCGGCCGCCCAGCCCTCCAGCGCCCACTGGGAGAGCGGCTTGTCCTTCATGGCCCGCCGGAACTCCCGTACGGCCGGGTGTGCCGTGTCGTCGTGGTTGCGGCTGGCGCCGGTCACCCACAGGGCGTTGCGGCAGCGCGGGGCGTCCTCGAAGTCGCGCGGGACGTCCTGGTTCCAGTTCTGGACGTTGGTGACCTTGGCGGTGACGGTCACGCCGACGGCGTCCATCGCCTCGCACAGCCGGGCGTTGCCGTGGGTGTCCAGGGCGTCGAAGACGATGTCGACGCCCTGTTCGCGGAGGTCGGCGGCGACGGCGCGGTAGTTGGGGAGGGCGAAGTCGACCTGTTCGGTGACGACCCGGTACCCCTCCGCTTCCAGGCCCTTGGTGACCAGCCGGGCGTAGGCCGCGGACGCGGCCTGGTTGTAGGCGACGACGGCCGCCGTGCGGACGCCGTGCTCGCGCTTGAACCAGCGGTACACCTCGGTGCCGCCGGCGAGGACGCCGTTCCAGCCGGGCTCGTCCCCGGTGCGCGGGGCGGAGCTGCCGTAGATGCCGTACAGGTGCGGGTACGTGTCGTAGGCGGGGCCGAGCGGCTGGCCTCCGATGTCGGGGACGCCCGCGCGGGACACACGCGCGGCGCCCGCGTAGTCCAGGGCGGTGGTGGCGACCAGGGCGAGGACGCGCTTGTCGTCGACGAGTTCCCGCACGCACGCGGTGTTGCCGATGCCGCTGCCACCGTCGTCGCAGGTGGTGACCTCCACGCGGCGCCCGTCGATGCCGCCCCGGGCGTTGAGAACCTCGAAGAACGCCAGCGCGCCGTCGCGGGGGCCGGTGAGGGCACCGCCGCCGACGGGGCTGGTGGCGCCGGTGATGACGCCGACGCGGATGGGCTCCCCGTCGCTCGTCACGGCGGGGGGCCGCGACGCGAAGGCGCTCTCGGGGAGGCGGCTGCCGCAGGCGGCGCTCAGGACGAGGAGGGCTGCCAGCAGGACGGATTCAGCAGCCCGGTACGGCCGAGGCATCGGGGCTGAGCCTGACCAGGGCGCACAGCGTCTTCTGGGACACCTTCCAGGTGTCCTGCTGGTGCACGGCGGTGCCCTTGGAGTCCGGCAGGGCGGGGTTGCCCGCGACCAGCAGGTCGTAGGTGACGTCGGCCCGGGTGGCCGACGTGAAGGTGACGTCCTTCACCTGCACGGACGTCTGGGCGGCCTGCGGGCTGGCGGAGAAGGCCTGGAGCACGGGCCGCATCCGGTCGCCGTTCTCCAGCACCGCGACCTTCCGGTCGGTCGGCGTCCCGGGGTCGAAGAAGGTGGTCCAGTTCTTCTGGATCTCGTCGCGCGCGGCGGCGGGGTCGGCGGGCCGGTCCTCTCCCTGGGTCACGGTCGCGGTGGCCGCCGGGGACCTCTGCGGCTCGCCGCCGTCGCCGTCGCCGCAGCCGGCGGCGACCGGTACCAGTGCCAGGACCGCGGCGACCGCCAGGGCCGGGGTACGGGGGTGCTTGCGGGGACTGTTGTGGACCATCTGGCTCACCGCCGGGTTCCGGGGTCTGTGCCTTCTTGGGCCTTCTTGGGCATAGTGCAAGGAATCGTCATATATCGCCAGCCGGAGGGTTCGGGATGCCGACATCGCGGGCGCTGTGGTGGGGCGGAATCGTGGCTGCCGCCACCGGCGCGGTGCTGTGCGTACTGGGCTGGTACGGGGTGTCGGGCGAGCGTTTCGCGGAGCGTCAGATCCCGTACCTGGCGTCCTGTACGGTGCCGGGCGCCGCCCTGGTGGTGGCCGGGGCGGTGCTGCTGGCCCGGGTGCCGACGCGGCGGGCGGCGGCGGGCGGGGCGGCGCGTGAGCCCGCGGGGGCGGACCGCCCCTCCTCCGACGCTCCGCCGGTGCGGGTGCCGGGCGGGACGCTGGCACACCGGCCGGACTGCCCGCTGGTGGCGGGGAAGGCGGACGCGGTGCCGGCCGGGGACGCGGCGCTGGACCCGTGCCCGGTGTGCGAGCCGGAGGGCTGAAGCCCCGGTGTCCTCGCTGACGTACGAACTCGTCCTGGCCGGGCTCGCGGTGGGCAGCGCGGCCGCCCTCACCGGGATCGGGCTGATCGTCACGTACCGCGCGACGGGCGTACTGAACCTCGCGCACGGCGCGATCGCCATGGTCTGCGCGTACATCCTGCGGAACCTGGTGGTGGAGTGGGGCTGGCCACTGCCGCTCGCCGCGTGCGTGACCCTGCTGGTCGTGGCGCCCGGCATCGGGCTGGCGCTGGACCGGGCGGTGTTCCGGCCGGCGGCGGTGCTCGGCCTGGACCCGGCGAGGACGCTGGTCGCGTCGATCGGCGTGTTCGTGCTGCTCGTCGGCGGCGCTGCCCTGGTGTGGGGCGGCGGGGCACGGGCGGACGCACCGGTGCTGCTCGGCGACGACCCGTGGGCGCAGTTGGCGACGGTGCTGCTGGTGGGCGGCGCGGTCGGGGCGGTGACCCGGTGGACGCGGCCGGGGCGCGAGCTGAGGGCGGTGGTGGACAACCGGGAGCTGGCGGTGCTGGGCGGGATCGACGCGGACCGGCTGTCGGCGGCGGGCTGGGCGTTCGGGTCGTTCACGGCGGGACTGACGGGCGTGCTGCTGGCGCCGTACGTCCGGCTCGACCCGTACGGGCTTCCGCTGCTGGTCGTCGAGGTGATCGTGGTGGCGGTGGCCGCCCGGATGCGGAGCCTGCCGGTGGCGGTGGGGACGGCGCTGGTCATCGGGGTCGCCCAGGCGCAGCTGACCCGCTTCCACCCGGAGGGCTGGGCGGGCCCGCTGGTCCAGGCGGTCGCCACGAACCTGTTCGTCGTCGCCCTGCTGGTCGCCGCCCTGGTCCTGCCGGGGGTGGGGGCGCGGGACGCCCTGCCGCGTACGTCGACGGCCGGGACACGCGTCCCGGCGGGGCTGTGGGTTGCCGCTGGGGTGCTGTATCTGCTGCCGCTCGGTTTCGCCGGGAGCGACCTGCGGACGGCGGTCCAGGTACCGGCGCTCGCCGTCGTCCTGCTCTCCCTGGTGGTGGTGACCGGCCGGGGCGGGCAGATCTCCCTGGGCCAGGCCGCGTACGCCGGTCTGGGCGCGCTGTTCACGGCGCTGCTGGCGGCCGGCCGCTTCCCCGGCCTGCCCGGCCTGGCGGAGCCCGCGGCGCTTGCGGTGGCCGTCGCGCTGGTCGCCCCGCTGGGCCTGCTCACGGGCTGGCCGGCGATCCGCCGCCACGGCCTGGCGCTGGCGCTGGCGACGCTGGCGGTGGGGGTGGCGGTGAGCCGGTTCGTCTTCGCGCAGCCGTACGCGACGGCGGGGCTGTCGCTGTCGCGCCCGGCCGGCCTCGCGTCGGACCGCGCGTACTACGCCGTGGAGCTCGCCGTGCTGGCGTGCGCCCTCCTGGCGGTCGGCGCCCTGCGCCGGGGCCGTACGGGCCGGGCGCTGGCCGCGCTGCGCGACCACGAGGCGGGAGCGGAGGCGGCGGGTGTGCGGGTCCCCGCCCTGAAGGTCCTGGCCTTCGTGGCGGGCGCGGCCCTGGCGGCGCTGGGCGGCGGCCTGCTCGGCATGGGCGTCCAGGCCTTCGATCCGGCGGCGTACGACCCGCTGCGCGGCCTGCTGTGGTTCGCCGCCGTCGTAGTCCTGGGCGCCGACAGCCTGCTGGCCCCGTTGGCCGCCGCGGCCCTGCTGGTCGGTCTCGACGCGGGCGCGGGGGGCGGCGCGGCGGCCGCCGTGATCGGCCTCCTGGCCGCCTTCACCGCCCGCGTCCCGCCGCTGGCCTCCCTGCTGCCGGGAGCCGCCCGCACCCCACGCGGCAAGGCCCCGCACGGCCGGCCGCCCGTCGTGCCCGCAGCCCCGGCCCCGGCCGCCACCGCCGGGGACGCTCCCCGGCGCCTCGCGGGGCCCCCACCCGAGCCCCCGGCCCTGACCGGCACCACCACCAGCACCTGGCCCCTCCGCGCCGCGGCCCGGGCGCGCCGCCACCGCACGGCGGCCGGCGCACCACCGCGTCCCCCCGCCCCCGCGCCCACCCATGGGCTGGAGGCCCAGCGCCTCACCCTCAGCCACGCCGGGTTCACCGCCCTCGACCGTGTCGACCTCCTCGTCGCGCCGGGCAGGGTCACCGCCCTCGTCGGGCCCAACGGCGCAGGCAAGAGCAGCCTTTTCCACTGCCTGGCCGGCACCGCCCGCCCCACCACCGGCCGGGTCCGCCTGGACGGCGCCGACATCACCGCGCGACCCGCGTCCGCCCGCACCCGGCTCGGCATCGCCCGGACGTTCCAGGAACTGGCCGTGTTCCCGTCCCTGACCGTCGAGGAGAACGTCCGCGTCGGCGGCGAGCAGGGCCGCGTGCGCGACGATCCGTACGCCGTCGAGCGCGCCCTGCGCCTCCTCGGTCTGACCGGCGTCCGTCACCTGCCCGCCGCCGGGCTGTCCACGGGCGCCCTGCGCCGTGTCGAGGTGGCCCGCGCCCTGGCGGGGCAGCCGCACACGTTGCTGCTGGACGAACCCGCCGCCGGGCTGGACGCCGCCGAGGCGGCCGCCCTCGCCCGTGTGCTCAGGGCCCTCTCGGCGGACGGCACGGCCGTGCTGGTCGTCGAGCACGACCTGGACCTGGTCGCGGACATCGCGGACACCGTGCACGTCATGGAAGCGGGGCGGATCGTGTCATGAGCGTCGAGATCTCGCTGCGCGCCGCCCGCGTCCGCTACGGCCCCCTGGAGGCCCTCCACTGCGTCGACCTCCCGGTCCCGCCGGCCACCGTGACGGTGCTCCTGGGCCGCAACGGGTCGGGGCGTACGACCGTGCTGCGCGCCCTCGCCGGAACGGTGCCGCTGAGCGCCGGGCGGGTCGTGTGGCGGGGTGCCGACGTGACGCGGCTGCCCGCCCACCGCCGGGCACGCCGCGGCCTGTGCTTCGTACCGGACCGCCGCGCCCTGTACGCCACGCTCACGGTCGCCGAGAACCTCGCCCTGGGCGCCCGGGGCCGGGACCTCACGCCCGCCCTCGACGCCTACCCCGAGCTGCGCCCGCTCCTCCCCCGCCGGGCCGGCACGCTCTCCGGCGGCGAGCAGCGGATGCTCGCGCTCTCCCGCGCCCTGCTGACGCCCGCGCGGGTCGTCCTCGTCGACGAGCCGGTCCTCGGCATGGCGCCCGCCGTGGCCGGCCGCGCCTACCGTCTGCTGTGCGGCCTGTGCGACCGGCACGGCACGGCGGTCGTGGTGGCCGAGCAGCGGCCGCCGGCCGGTCTGCCCGGCGGGACGCTCGCCCATGAGCTGCGGCGCGGGACCCTGTCCTTCAGCGGTGAGCTGGCCGAGTTCACCTCCCGTGCGGCGGGGGAACCGCAGCCGCCTTCGGGGCGGGTGCGAGACCGGGGAGAGTGAGCATCATCCCCGGCCGGATCCGGTTCGGATCGGCCCCCACGACCTTCCCGTTGGCCTTGTACAGCGCCTTCCACCCACCCGGCACCCCGAAGCGCCGCGCCACGGAGGTCAGGGTGTCGCGCGGCTGGACGGTGTGGGCGCGGCCGGAGAGCCCGTACTTCCGGGAGCAGGCGGGCCAGGCGCTCCACCCGTGCCAGCGCAGCACCTCCTCGGCGACCGCGATCTGCTGCGGCCGGGTCGCCAGGTCGGCGCGGCGGGCGTGGGCGAGGCCGCCGTACGTCTCCCAGGTGGACTGCTTGAACTGCAGCCCGCCGTAGTAGCCGTTACCGGTGTTCAGGTTCCACCGGCCGCCGCTCTCGCAGTCCGCGACGCAGCCCCAAGGCCACTGGTCGCCGGCGCAGTCGGCGGCGGACGTGAGCGGGGCCCTCGCCCCGGGGGCGGGCGGTGGCGGGTGGGCGTCCGGCGCGGCGGCCGCGTCCGTCGTCCCCCACGCGAGCAGCAGAACGGCGGGCAACGCTCCCGGCCACAGGCGGATCTTCGGCATCGGCCCACGCTAGAGGGGGTCGCGGCGCCGGGTGCCGTCGCCGCGCGGGGCGGCGGCTAAACCCCACCCGGACGGCCGAAGCACCGAGGCGCGGGTCAACCCGTGACTCCGGCCGCGGGTCATCCGTTGAACTCTTCATGAGACGAGCCGGGAACCGCCCGGCTTCGCACGCAACGAGTCCGAGGAGCCACCCGTGCCCCGCATGCTCGACGTCAGCGAGGACGTACGCGCCGAGATCGGCGACGAGGAAGCCGACCGGCTGCTCGCCGGCGAGAACGCCCCGGGCAGCTACGACTGCACCTCCTGCCGCACCCAGGGCGACTCCGAGCAGGAGCGCACCAGCACCGTCCTGTTCGTGGGCGAGGAGACCGCCGTCCTCGCCTTCGCCCACGCCACCTGCATCCCCTCCCAGGTCGTCAAGGTCGCCGAGGAACAGCTCCAGGGCGCTGTCCGGTCGATCACCGGTACG
Source organism: Streptomyces gobitricini (assembly GCF_039532985.1). NCBI lineage: Bacteria > Bacillati > Actinomycetota > Actinomycetes > Kitasatosporales > Streptomycetaceae > Streptomyces > Streptomyces gobitricini. The sequence goes on from NZ_BAAASR010000031.1 coordinate 43,067, forward strand.
GAGGCGCAGGCGGCCCCCACCGCCCCGGCACCGGCTCCGGCCGGCGACCAGGCCGTCCTGGGTGTCACCAGCGGTCTCGTACTGATCGACAACGAGCTGCACCCGGCTCTCGTCGTCGAGCCGACCGCGCCCATCGCACGTCCCGGTTCGGCCGGTGACGGCGACGAGTTCCTGCCGCTGCTGATGGAGCAGGGCTTCCTGCCCGTCGGTGACGTCAACCAGAGGCCGGGCCCGATCGCCGGCTGGTCGGTGCTGCTCGCCATGGGCCAGCTGCACGCCATCCTCCAGCCGGGCACGGGCGGTGGCAGCCCGGTCGCGTGGTGGCAGGCCCACCAGCCGCTCCAGGTCACCGAGGGCTGGCGCGCGGCGGCGAACAAGTCGCACACGGTGCTGGTCTTCGCGGCCCCGGTCGGTTCCATCGGCCAGCAGCCGCGCGAGGACCTGCTGCGCGAAGCGCTGGAGAAGGCGGCGGCGAACGGCCGGCTGGTCGCGGCGGCGATGCCGCTGGCCGGTACCTGATGCACTCGAGGGCCGGGGAGGGCCGGGCGGTGGAGGACCCGGCCGTACGCCCCGGCACACGGGTTGGGCACGCGCCGACCGTGCCGCGCCCGGCGTTTTCCGCCCCGGGACCGCATCCGAAGGGCGGTGAGGTCGTTGGCTCATACGTGCACGCATACGAGTCTTCCCGCCAGCCGTACCAGCAGATTCCCGCCATGCGTTCCACGCAGGACGGACTGTCCGCCCCGTCGGCCACGCCGATCTACGACGCGCTGTACTCCGAGTACCTGAGGTCGTTCAGGACCCTGCCCGGCGACCGCAGCGGCGAGGAGGACCTCGGGTTCAAGGCGTTCGGTTCCTCGTTCGGTTCGTCGTTCGGGGCGGGCGGCGGCCCGGGGTCGTACCAGACGCACCAGGGCGGCTACACGGGCGGATGGCAGCCGGTCCAGACGATCCGGCGGGCCACCGGCCATCACCATGTGCCGGCGGCGCTGCCGCCCGCGCCCCGCAGGGGGCTGTGACGCACCACGGTCACGACGGGGGGGGCGGGG
>NZ_BAAASR010000031.1:44144-83440 GCF_039532985.1 Streptomyces gobitricini
TCGTCATGCGCCCGGCGGGCGCGTCACTTCTTGCGGCCGCGCTTCTCGCGCACCCGCACCGAGATGTGGATCGGGGTGCCCTCGAAGCCGAACTCCTCTCGCAGCCGGCGCTCGACGAACCGGCGGTAGCCGTGCTCCAGGAAGCCGGAGGCGAAGAGCACGAACCGCGGCGGCTTGGTGCCCGCCTGCGTACCGAAGAGGATGCGGGGCTGCTTGCCGCCCCGGATGGGGTGCGGGTGGGCCGCGACCAGCTCACCGAGGAAGGCGTTCAGCCGCCCGGTCGGGACGCGGGTCTCCCAGCCGGCCAGCGCCGTCTCGATCGCCGGGACGAGCCGGTCCATGTGGCGGCCGGTGCGGGCGGAGACGTTGACGCGCGGGGCCCAGGCGACCTGCTGCATCTCCGTCTCGATCTCGCGCTCCAGGTAGTAGCGGCGCTCCTCGTCGAGCTCGTCCCACTTGTTGTAGGCGATGACGAGCGCGCGCCCCGCCTCCACGGCCATGGTGATGATCCGCTGGTCCTGGACGGAGATGGACTCGGTGGTGTCGATCAGGACGACGGCCACCTCCGCCTTCTCGACGGCGGCCGCCGTACGCAGCGACGCGTAGTAGTCCGCGCCCTCCTGGAGGTGGACCTTCTTGCGGATACCGGCGGTGTCGACGAACTTCCAGGTGGTCCCGCCGAGGACGATCAGCTCGTCGACCGGGTCGCGGGTGGTGCCGGCCACCTCGTTGACGACCACGCGCTCCTCGCCGGCGACCTTGTTGAGGAGGGACGACTTGCCGACGTTGGGGCGGCCGATGAGCGCGATGCGGCGCGGGCCGCCGACGGCGGCGCCGAAGGTCTGCTCCGGGGCCTCGGGGAGGGCCTTGAGGACCTCGTCGAGGAGGTCACCGGTGCCGCGGCCGTGCAGGGCCGAGACGGGGAACGGCTCGCCCAGCCCCAGCGACCAGAGCATGGAGGCGTCGGCCTCGGCGGAGGGGCCGTCGACCTTGTTGGCGGCGAGGACGACGGGCTTGCCGGCGCGGCGCAGCAGCTTGACGACGGCCTCGTCGGTGTCGGTGGCGCCGACGGTCGCGTCCACGACGAAGACGACCGCGTCGGCGGCCTCGATGGCGTACTCGGCCTGGGCGGCGACGGAGGCGTCGATGCCGAGGACGTCCTGCTCCCAGCCGCCGGTGTCGACGACCTTGAAGCGGCGGCCGGCCCACTCGGCCTCGTAGGTGACGCGGTCGCGGGTGACACCGGGCTTGTCCTCGACGACGGCTTCCCGGCGGCCGATGATGCGGTTCACCAGGGTGGACTTGCCGACGTTCGGCCGGCCGACGACGGCGAGCACGGGGAGCGGGCCGTGCCCGGCCTCCTCGATGGCGCCTTCGACGTCCTCGACGTCGAAGCCCTCTTCGGCGGCGAGCTCCATGAACTCCGTGTACTCGGTGTCGCCGAGTGCCCCGTGGTCGTGCTGGTCGTTCATGAAGTCCGTTCCTCGTTCATCATCGTCATCGGCGGGTCGAGTGATCCGCTACTCAAGACTCAGTCTCGCTCAGCGCCCGGTGAGGCGCCTGGCGTTTTCCAGGTGCGCGGTGAGCCGCTCCTGAATGCGTACGGTGGCGTCGTCCAGCGCCTTGCGGGTGCGGCGGCCGGAGCCGTCCCCCGCTTCGAAGGCGTCGCCGAAGACGACGTCGACGCCGCTGCGGAGCGGGGGCAGCGCCTTTATCAACCGCCCGCGGCGGTCGGTGCTTCCCAGGACGGCGACCGGGACGATGGGGGCGCCGCCGCGCAGGGCGAAGTACGCGAGGCCCGCGCGGAGGGAGGCGAAGTCGCCCCCGCCACGGGTGCCCTCCGGGAAGATGCCGAGGACGCCGCCGCCCGCCAGCACGTCCAGGGCGCCGGTGATGGCGGTGCGGTCGGGTGCGCCGCGGTCCACCTTCAGCTGGCCGATGCCCTCCAGGAACGGGCCGAGGGGCCCCTTGAAGGCCTCTTTCTTGATCAGGAAGTGCACGGGCCGGGGCGCGGTGCCCATCAGCATGGGGCCGTCGAGGTTGTGCGCGTGGTTGACGGCGAGGATCACCGGCCCGGAGGCGGGGACCCGCCAGGCGCCGAGGACGCGCGGCTTCCACAGCCCGTACATCAGCCCGATGCCGATGCCCCGGCCGACGGCGGCGCCCTTCTCCGAGGGTGGGGTCACGCGGCGGCCCGCTTCTCCTCGACGAGCGTGACGACGCACTCGATGACCTGCTGGAGGGTGAGGTCGGTGGTGTCGACCTCGACGGCGTCGTCCGCCTTGGCGAGCGGCGACGTCTTGCGGCTGGAGTCCGCCGCGTCCCGCTTGATCAGTGCCTCGCGGGTGGCGTGCACGTCGGCGCCCCTGAGCTCGCCGGAGCGGCGGGCGGCGCGGGCCTCGGGCGACGCGGTGAGGAAGATCTTGAGGTCGGCGCCGGGCAGGACGGTGGTCCCGATGTCCCGTCCCTCCACCACGATGCCCTGCCCGGCGCCCGCGGCTTCGGCGATGGACCGCTGGAGCTCGGTGATCCGCTCCCGCACCTCGGGGACGGCGCTGACGGCGCTGACCTTGGAGGTGACGTCCTGCGTACGGATGGGGCCGGAGGCGTCCACGCCGTCGACGGTGATCGTCGGGTGGGAGGGGTCGGTCCCGGAGACGATGGTGGGCTTCCCGGCGGCGGAGGCCACCGCGTCGGCGTCGTCGACGTCCACGCCGTTGGTGATCATCCACCAGGTGATCGCCCGGTACTGGGCGCCGGTGTCCAGGTAGCTGAGCCCCAGCTTGGCGGCGACCGCCTTGGAGGTGCTCGACTTGCCCGTGCCGGAGGGCCCGTCGATGGCGACGATCACGGATTCCACGGTGTCGGACACCTTCCTGGTACGTGGGAGAGGGCCGGCCGGTTGCCGGGGCGCCCTGCACCAGGTTACCGACTGCTGCCGCCACCCCTTGCACCCATTCGGGCTACGCCCCTCACCCGGCCGCCCCGCCGGCCCCCGGCGCCCCTACTGCCGCAGTGCCCAGCCCCGCTCCCGCAGGGCGGAGGCCAGCACCGGGGCGGAGGCGGGCTCCACCATGAGCTGGATGAGACCCGCCTGCTGGCCCGTGGCGTGCTCGATGCGGACGTCCTCGATGTTGACGCCCGCCCGGCCCGCGTCCGCGAAGATGCGGGCGAGCTCGCCCGGCTGGTCGCTCAGGAGGACGGCGACCGTCTCGTAGGCGACCGGGCCGCCACCGTGCTTGCCGGGGACGCGGGCGCGGCCGGCGTTGCCGCGGCGCAGCACGTCCTCCACGCCCGTGGCGCCGTCGCGACGCTTGTCCTCGTCGGCGGACTGCAGGGACCGCAGCGCCTGGACGGTCTCGTCGAGGTCGGCGGCCACCCCGGCGAGGACGTCCGCGACGGGGCCCGGGTTCGCCGACAGGATCTCGACCCACATGCGCGGGTCGGAGGCGGCGATGCGGGTCACGTCGCGGATGCCCTGCCCGCACAGCCGTACCGCCGTCTCGTCGGCGTCCGCCAGCCGCGCGGCGACCATCGACGACACCAGCTGCGGGGTGTGCGACACCAGCGCGACCGCCCGGTCGTGCGCGTCGGCGTCCATGACGACCGGGACCGCCCGGCACAGGGCGACCAGCTCCAGGGCGAGGTTGAGCACCTCGGTGTGGGTGTCCCGGGTCGGGGTCAGCACCCACGGGCGGCCCTCGAACAGGTCGGCCGTCGCGGCCAGCGGGCCCGAGCGTTCCTTGCCGGACATCGGGTGGGTGCCGACGTACGCGGACAGGTCGAGGCCCATCGCCTCCAGCTCCCGCCTGGGCCCGCCCTTGACGCTGGCGACGTCCAGGTAGCCGCGGGCGATCCCGCCGCGCATCGCCTCGGCGAGGGTGGCGGCGACGTACGCCGGCGGCACGGCGACGATCGCGAGGTCGACGGGGCCCTCGGGCGGCTCCTCGGTTCCGGCCCCGCGCGCGGCGGCGGTGCGGGCCCGGGTGGGGTCGTGGTCGACGAGGTGCACGCCGATGCCACGCCCGGCCAGCGCGAGGGCGGCGGAGGTACCGATGAGGCCGGTTCCGATGACGACGGCTGTTCTCACTGGGCGATGTCCTTGCGGAGGGCGGCCGCGGCGCCGAGGTAGACGTGCGCGACGGCGGACTTGGGGAGGTCGGTCTCGACATGGGCGAGCAGGCGTACGACGCGGGGCATCGCGCCGGCGACGTCCAGCTCCTGCGCGCAGATCAGCGGTACGTCCACGATGCCCAGCTCGCGCACCGCCACGGCCGGGAAGTCGCTGTGCAGGTCCGGTGTGGCGGTGAACCAGACGCTGATCAGGTCGTCGGGGACGAGGCCGTTGCGCTCCAGTACGGCGGTGAGCAGCCCGCCGACCCGGTCCCGCATGTGCCCGGCGTCGTCCCGCTCCAGCTGGACGGCCCCTCGGACCGCTCGTACCGCCACGTCCCGCTCCTTCACCTGGTGCCGCTGTGCTGTCGGCCAGCCTAGTCAGCCCGGCCGCCGGTGCCCGATCCGTCCGGCATGCAGAACGGCGGGTAGAACTGTCCGCATGCTGCTTCACATCGCACCGGCCGCCGAGTGGGCCGGTCCCGAGGCCCCCTACCGCCCCGCCTCGCTGGCCTCCGAGGGGTTCGTGCACTGCTCGCCGGACGAGGAGACGGCGCTGGCCGTCGCCGACGCCCACTACCGGGACGTGCCGGGGCCGCTGCTGTTGCTGGACCTCGACGAGGCCCTGCTCACCGCGGAGGTCCGCCGGGAGCCTGCGGGCGACCGGCTCTTCCCGCACGTGTACGGTCCGCTCGACCGCGCCGCCGTCACGGGCGTGCGGGAGATCCGCCGCGATGCGGCCGGCCGCGTCACGGGGCTCGCCCCCTGGGCGTAACCGGCAGCGCGGTGGCTTCGTGCCGGGGGCGTACGGCGTCAGGATGCTGCCCATGAGTCCAGCTCCCGCACACCGCCGTACCGTTCTCAGGGCCGCCGTCACCACCGCCACCGTCGCCTTGGCGGCCGGCTGCGGCGACGGCGGGGGTGACGCCCCGGCGGCCACCGCCAGCCCGGCACCTCCCTCCGGCCCCGCGGCGCGGCCGCCGACCGGCTCCGAGTCCGCCTCCGTACCCGCCTCCCCGTCGGCGCCCCCGCCCACGGCCGGGGAGCTGGCCAGGACGACGGACATCCCGTCCGGCGGCGGCACGGTCTTCAAGGACCGGAAAGTGGTCGTGACGCAGCCGGAGGAGGGCGAGTTCAAGGCGTTCTCCGCGGTCTGCACCCACCAGGGCTGCACCGTCGCCACCGTGGAGAACGGCACGATCAACTGCGCCTGCCACGGCAGCCGCTTCCGTATCGCCGACGGCTCCGTCGCGCGCGGCCCGGCGACCCGGCCACTGCCCGCCGAGGAGATCACCGTGACGGGGGACAGCATCCGCCTGACGTAGGGTCTGGCGCATGCCGACCCCCGACGAACTGGTGCGCGACCACACGATCTACTCCTGCGTCATGGGGTCGCGCGCCTTCGGGCTCGCCACCGACGGCAGCGACACCGACCGCCGGGGTGTGTTCCTGGCCCCCACCCCGCTCCAGTGGCGTTTCGACAAGCCGCCCACGCACGTGGAGGGCCCGGCGGACGAGCAGTTCAGCTGGGAACTGGAGCGGTTCTGCGCCCTGGCCCTGAGCGCCAACCCGAACGTCCTGGAGTGCCTGCACTCGCCCCTCGTCGAGCACGTCGACGCCACCGGCCGTGAACTGCTGGAGCTGCGCTCCGCGTTCCTCTCCCGCGAGGCGCACCGGACGTTCGTGCGGTACGCGGCCGGGCAGCGCAGGAAGCTCGACGCGGACGTCCGCCAGTACGGCGCGCCCCGCTGGAAGCACGCCATGCACCTGCTGCGTCTGCTGGCGAGCTGCCGCGACCTGCTGCGCACCGGCGAGCTGGTGGTCGACGTGGGCGACGACCGCGAGCGGCTGCTGGCGGTCAAGCGGGGCGAGGTGCCGTGGCGGGAGGTCGATGCCTGGATGGACCGCCTCGCCGGCGAGGCCGACGGGGCGGTCTCCGGTTCCCCGCTGCCGCTCGAACCGGACCGGCGGGCGGTCGAGGACTTCCTCTTCCGTACGCGGCGGGCGTCAGCCCTCCAGGCGGGTCCGTACGACGAAGTCGTGCAGGGCGTCGTGGGCGGCGGGGGCGGCGGCGTCCGGTAGCGCGGACGCCGCCTGCGCCTCGTCCAGGACGGTGTGCAGCGCCTCGACGTCGGCCCGCACCCGCTCGGTGTCCACGCCGGTGGCCGGCCCGTGCTCCGCGTCGGCCTTGGCCGCGATCAGCTCGGCCACGTACTCCGGCGCCGGGACCGATCCGAGCAGGGTCGGCAGGTGGGCCACCACCTCTCCGGTGCGCATCAGGTGGATGCCGGTGAGCAGCACCCGGAAGGTGTAGAGCAGCGGCTTGAGTTCGCCGCTCTTCTCGAACAGCCGCCACTGGGTGGCCGCGAAACCGCGGTAGTGGTGGGCGTGGTGGGTGGTGAGCACGCCGGGCGCGAGGGCGGCCAGCTCGGTGTGCGCGTCGGTGGTGTGGGCGACCAGCGGCGACAGCAGCTGTTCCAGTACGTAGCCGTTGCGCCGCAGCATGAGCCGCACGAACTTGCGCAGGTCGTGCGTGACCAGGTCCATCTCGACCCCGTCCCGCTCCCACATCCTCGACCTGGTCTCCTCCGGCTCGCGCAGCCCGATGAGCGCGTCCACCGGCAGCAGGTGGACACCGCGTACGTCCACGTCCGAGTCGAGGGACGGGAAGCCGTACAGGTGCGCGCCGGAGACGGTGGCGAACAGCAGCGGGTCGGGCTGCTCGGCGACGGCGGAGGCCAGGTCGGGAAGCTCCAGGAGTTCGGTCATGGGCCTAAGCGTCCCAGAGCGCCCCCAGGGTCAGCAGCTCGCTGCCGTACTCGATGCGGTCCGCCCACTCCTTCGGCCACGCCCCGGCGCCCAGATGGGCCCCGGCGAAGGCGCCCGCGAGGCAGGCGATGGAGTCGGAGTCGCCCTTGGTGCAGGCGGCGCGGCGGATGGCGGTGAGCGGCTCCTCCGGGAAGAGCAGGAAGCAGAGCAGGGCGGTGGTGAGCGCCTCCTCGGCGATCCAGCCCTCCCCCGTCAGCAGGCACGGGTCGGTCTCCGGGTCGGCCGTGCGCAGCGCCGCGTCCAGCGTGCTCAGGGCCCGCGCGCACTCGTCCCACCCCCGCCGGATGAACGCCTGGGGCGTCGTGTCGTGGGAGTACGTCCACAGGTCGCCGAGCCACTGCTGGTGGTAGCGCGAGCGGTTGTCGTACGCGTACGAACGCAGGCGCCCGACCAGGCCGAGCGGCTCGGCCCCCCGCGACAGCAGGTGGACGGCGTGTGCGGTGAGGTCGGAGGCGGCCAGGGCCGTGGGGTGGCCGTGGGTGAGGGCGGCCTGGAGCTGGGCGGCGCCGGAGCGCTGCTCCTGGCTGAGTCCCGGGACGAGACCGATCGGGGCGACCCGCATGTTGGCGCCGCACCCCTTGGAACCGGTCCGGGAGGCCTGCTGCCAGGGCCGGTCGCCGTCGAGTTTCTCGCAGGCGACCAGGCACGTGCGGCCGGGCGCCCGGTTGTTGTCGGGTGAGTGGTACCAGTCCACGAACTCGTCGCGCAGCGGCTGGGTGAGCCACTGCGGGGCGAGGGCGCCGCGGGTGAGGGCCGCGCGCACGGCCCGGGCGACGGCGAGGGTCATCTGGGTGTCGTCGGTGACGACGGCGGGCCTGGGCAGGGCCATCTCCCGCCAGGGGCCGCATTTCGCGAGGATGGACGGTACGTCGTCGAACTCGGTCGGGAAGCCCAGCGCGTCGCCGAGCGCGAGCCCGACGAGCGAGCCGGTGGCCGCCTGTTTGGTGATGGTCCTGGAAGTGATCATTTCTGCCGTCCCTCCGGTCGCAGCAGTGGCGGGTGCAGGGCCGTGGCCTCACCCGCCCGGTACAGAGCGGCCGGTTTCCCCCGTCCGCCGGTGAGGCGCGGCGGTCCTTCCACGGCCTGGACGAAGCCGGGGGTGGTGAGGACCTTGCGCCGGAAGTTGGGGCGGTCGAGTTCGACGCCCCACACCGTCTCGTACACCTGCCGCAGCTCGCCGAGGGTGAACTCGGGCGGGCAGAAGGCGGTGGCGAGGCAGGTGTACTCGAGCTTGGCGCCGACGCGTTCGTGCGCGTCGGCGAGGATCGCGTCGTGGTCGAAGGCGAGGGGGCCGTACGTGCCGTGGGGCAGCCACTGGGCGTGCGCCGCGTCGCCGCCGCCGCGCGGTTCCGGGAGGTCCGGCACGAGGGCGGTGTACGCGACCGAGACGACCCGCATCCGGGGGTCGCGGTCGGGGTCGCTGTAGGTGCGCAGCTGCTCCAGGTGCAGGTGGGCGACGGTGGTGTCGGACAGGCCGGTCTCCTCGGCGAGCTCCCGGCGGGCGGCCTGGCCGGCGGACTCGCGGGGCAGGACGAAGCCCCCGGGGAGGGCCCACGCCCCCTGGTAGGGCTCCTGTCCCCGCTGCACGAGGAGCACCTGGAGCCGCTCCTCGCGGACGGTGAAGACGGCGAGGTCGACGGTGACGGCGAAGGGCTCGAAGGCGTGCGGGTCGTACCCGTCCGGGCGCCTGGCTCCCGGGCGCGGGGCGGTCATGTCCGCCGCCCCGCCGTGCGGGTCCCCACCACCCCCGCCGCGCGGGCGTTCGGGCCTGGTCCACCCCCGTGGGTCCAGGTCCACCGGCCGTGCGCGGCGGAGGTGGTGAAGACGGTCCTGTCGGCGATGTGCACGCCACCCCCTTTAAGAGTCACCTTGACTATAAAGCTGGGCGGGGGCGCCCCACAAGCGCGAAAGCCCGCGGCCTTCGGGGAGGCCACGGGCTTTCGTACGGGTGTGGGCTGTTACAGACCGACTTCCTTCATCAACATGCCGACCTCGGTGTTCGTCAGGCGGCGCAGCCAGCCCGACTTCTGGTCGCCGAGCTGGATCGGGCCGAACGCGGTCCGTACGAGCTTCTCCACCGGGAACCCGGCCTCGGCGAGCATGCGGCGCACGATGTGCTTGCGGCCCTCGTGGAGCTGCACCTCGACCAGGTAGTTCTTGCCGGTCTGCTCGACCACGCGGAAGTGGTCGGCGCGGACGTAGCCGTCCTCCAGCTGGATACCGTCCTTGAGCCGCTTGCCCACCTCGCGCGGGAGCGGGCCGGTGATGGCGGCCAGGTAGGTCTTCTTCACGCCGTACTTGGGGTGCGTGAGGCGGTGGGCGAGCTCACCGTGGTTGGTGAGCAGGATGATGCCCTCGGTCTCGGTGTCGAGACGCCCGACGTGGAAGAGCCGGGTCTCGCGGTTGGTGACGTAGTCCCCGAGGCACTGGCGGCCGTCCGGGTCCTCCATCGTGGAGACGACACCGGCGGGCTTGTTCAGCGCGAAGAAGAGGTACGACTGGGTCGCCACGGTCAGGCCGTCGACCTTGATCTCGTCGTTCTCCGGATCGACCCGCGTGCCCTGCTCGATGACGATCTTGCCGTTCACCTCGACCCGGCCCGCGTCGATCATCTCCTCGCAGGCGCGCCGCGACCCCATGCCGGCGCGGGCGAGCACCTTCTGGAGCCGCTCCCCCTCCTGGTCCCCGAACGTCTTGGGCGTCTTGAGCTCGGGCTTGTTCGCGTACCGCTCGCGGTTGCGCTCCTCGATACGGGCGTCCAGCTCACGCGGGCGCGCCGGGGTCGTCCGGCCGCCACCGCGCTGGGGGGACTGCCGGGGGCCGCCCTTGGCGCCCCCGCGGGCCGCCGCGCCACGCCCGCGCCTGGGGCCGCCGGCCTCGCCGGGGGCGCCCACGTCGTAGGTGCGCTCCTCGGGGCGGGGGCGGCGCGGGTTGCTCGCGCCCTTGCCCCGGTCGTCGCGGCTGTTACCGGCACCCCGGTAGTTGCCGCGGCCGCCACTGCTGCCGCGGCCGCCGCTGTTGCCACCACGGCTCCCGCCGTTGTTTCCGCTGCTGTTCCTGCCGCTGCTGCTTCGCATCAAAGTTCCGTCTTGTCGTCTGCGTGCTCGGAGTCCGGGGCGTCCGGATCGAACGACGGGACCCCTTCCTGCGTCTCCGCCTCGATCGCGTCCGCCTCGGGGAGGAAGGGCGCGAGCTCGGGGAGCTCGTCCAGGCCGCGCAGGCCCATCCGCTCCAGGAAGTAGTTCGTCGTCCTGTACAGGATCGCACCTGTTTCGGGTTCCGTGCCCGCCTCCTCGACCAGACCCCGCTGGAGGAGGGTGCGCATGACGCCGTCGCAGTTCACCCCGCGCACCGCCGAGACCCTCGACCGGCTGACCGGCTGGCGGTAGGCGACGACCGCGAGCGTCTCCAGCGCGGCCTGGGTGAGCCGGGCCTGCTGCCCGTCGAGGACGAAGCTCTCGACGGCCTCCGCGTACTCGGGCCGGGTGTAGAACCGCCACCCGCCGGCGACGAGCCGCAGCTCGAAGCCGCGTCTCTGCACGTCGTACTCGTCGGCCAGCTCACGCAGCGCGTCTGCGACCGCACGGCGGGGGCGATCCAGCACCTTGGCGAGGTGCTCCTCCGTGGCCGGCTCGTCGACGACCATGAGGACGGCCTCCAGGGCCGGCTTCAGCTCCATCACGACTCCTCCTGGTCGAACTCGTCCGTCACGGCGACGTCCTCCGCCCCGGTCCACCTCACCATGAGCTCGCCCAGCGCCTGCTCCTGGTCGAGGGCGACGGCCTTCTCCCGGTACAGCTCCAGCAGGGCCAGGAACCGGGCGACGACGGTGAGCGTGTCCGGGGCGTCCCCGGCCAGCTCCCGGAAGCTCGCCTCACCGCGCTCCCGCAGGCGGGCGACGACCACCGCGGCCTGCTCGCGGACGCTGACCAGCGGGGCGTGGATGTGCTCGACGTACACCTGGGGCCTCGCCCTGGGCCGCATGGCCTTGACCGCCAGCCCGGCGAACCTCTCGGCACCGATGCTGATGACCACGTCGGGCAGCAGCTCGGCGTGGTGGGGCTCCAGACCGACGGTGCGGGGGTAGCGCCGCCCCTCGCTCTCCAGACGCTCGCTGAAGATGTCGGCGACCCGTTTGTACGCGCGGTACTGCAGCAGCCGCGCGAACAGCAGGTCCCGCGCCTCCAGCAGCGCGAGGTCCGCCTCGTCCTCCACCTCGGCGGCGGGCAGCAGCCGCGCGGCCTTGAGATCGAGGAGCGTCGCGGCCACGACGAGGAACTCGGTGGTCTGGTCCAGGTCCCAGTCGGGCCCCATGGCCCGGATGTGGGCCATGAACTCGTCGGTGACTCTGGAGAGGGCGACCTCGGTGACGTCCAGCTTGTGCCTGGAGATCAGCTGGAGCAGCAGATCGAACGGCCCCTCGAAGTTCGCCAGCCGGACGGTGAACCGCCCGTCGCCCTCACCCGCCGCGGGGTCCTCCGCGGAGCGGCCCGTGCCCCGCCCGCCGCCGTCACCGGGGCCCCCGGCGTCACCGGCGTCCGCGGCCGCACGCGGCTCGTCGGGCACATCCGGAGCGGGCGCGGCGGGACCCGGTGCCGGAACGGGCTCCCGAGCCGGCACGTCCGGAGCGGACCCGAGGACAGGCGGCGGCTCCGGGGCATCACCCGGCGCGACGGGGGCCGCCGGAGGCGGCGGGGCCGGCACCGGTGCGGGGGCCGCCAGGGGCGGTGGGGCCGCCGGCCCCGCGGCCCCGGGGCCACGGCCGAGGGCGCGGCGGCGGGGGGAGGAGGCGTCGGTCGGGGGCATCGTGGTCCTGTGGCGAGACGGGAAACGGGCGGCGGCCCGCGCAGGCTACCGTCAGCGCCCGCGCAGGCGCCGCACGAGGATGCTCGCGTCGCCCCGCGACTCCAGGTCGGCCAGCACCACGGCGACCGCCTCGCGGACGATGCGCCCGCGGTCGACGGCCAGGCCGTGCTCGCCGCGCAGGACCAGGCGCGCGTGCTCCAGGTCCATCAGTTCCTCGGCGGATACGTACACCGTGATCTTCTCGTCGTGCCGTTCGCGCCCGCTGGGACGCCGGTTCGCCGCCCGCCCCCTGCGCCGGGGCGCGCCGCCGGCCGGGGCCGCCTTCGCGGACGACTCCGCCTCACGGCTGCGGGAGTCCGCGGTGTCCGCCTCGGCGGCCGCGTGCTCCTCGGGGGCCGGGGCGGGGGCGGACACCGCCGCCGCCGGGTCGCTCTCGCCCGCCGGCGCCGGGACCCGCGGCTCGCCGTTCTGGCGGCGCGGGGTCGACGACTGCAGCGCCATGCCCCCTGTCGTACGGAACAACTCGTCGGCACCGGGCAGACTCACTCGGCGTGACACCGGGCGAGCACCTCCCTGGCGAGCTGACGGTAGGCGGCCGCGCCGACCGAGTTCGAGGCGTACGTGGTGATCGGCTCACCCGCGACCGTGGTCTCCGGGAAGCGCACGGTCCGGCCGATCACCGTGTGGTACACGTGGTCGTCGAAGGCCTCGACGACACGCGCGAGCACCTCCCGGCTGTGCACCGTGCGCGAGTCGTACATCGTGGCGAGGATGCCGTCGAGCTCCAGCTCGGGGTTGAGCCGCTCCTGGACCTTCTCGATGGTCTCGGTGAGCAGTGCGACACCGCGCAGGGCGAAGAACTCGCACTCCAGCGGCACTATCACCTTGTGAGCCGCCGTCAGCGCGTTCACCGTCAGCAGACCGAGCGAGGGCTGACAGTCGATCACGATGTAGTCGTAGTCGTTCAGCAGCGGCTTGAGCGCCCGCTGCAGCGTCGACTCACGTGCGACCTCGCTCACCAACTGCACTTCGGCGGCCGACAAATCGATATTGCTGGGCAGCAGGTCCATGTTGGGCACGGCGGTCTTGAGCAGGACCTCGTCGGCCGACATGCCCCGCTCCATGAGCAGGTTGTAGACGGTGAGGTCGAGCTCCATCGGGTTCACGCCGAGGCCGACCGACAGGGCTCCCTGCGGGTCGAAGTCGACGAGCAGGACCCGTCGTCCGTACTCCGCGAGCGCGGCGCCCAGGTTGATGGTCGACGTCGTCTTGCCCACGCCGCCCTTCTGGTTGCACATCGCGATGATCTTCGCGGGACCGTGGTCGGTCAGCGGTCCCGGGATCGGGAAGTACGGCAGGGGCCGTCCGGTGGGGCCGATCCGCTCGCGGCGCTGGCGGGCAGCGTCGGGAGCGAGGGTGGCCGCGTACTCCGGATCGGGCTCGTACTCGGCGTCAGGGTCGTAGAAGTGCCCCTCGGGGACTTCGTCGTAGGCGGCGAAGTGGGTGGACTCTCGGCCACTCTCGTTGCCGGCCATGGCGTTCACGTGTTGGCCGTCCATCATCTTCATCGTGTGGGCTGTCGTCATGTGCTGGTGCGTCGCGAAGGTCCGGACGGCGACGGAGCCGACAGCCTCGGCCCCGGAGGACGGAACCCGGCCCGCCACGGACGTCGCGGACGTCGCGGACGTTCCTGGCTGACCACCTCCGGGAGTAAATGTCGACTCATTCACAAGTCGTCTTACCTCCTTGGACGTGACCAGGAAACTTATCGATAGGTCAGCGTGGCACCATGCCGACGGTTTGCGACTCTATGGCGTGTCACCGCTCCGCAGCAACACAATCGCCCGGACGCGAACCGATGTGTCGGCAAAGGAACACCCTCATGTCAAGGGCGCACGGCCATCCATCCGTACGTTTCGTGGGTGTGCGAAACGGTTAAAGGGTTACGTTCGAGGCGACTTGAACCGGCGTCGGACGCGACCGGACACGCGTCCGGCCGGACCTCGTCGGGCGAGGTCCGGCCGGATGCGTGATATTGACGGCGCCCGTTGACGGCCGGGCGGCCGCGTACCGGAGGTCAGCCGATGAGCGAGCTCAGCTCGGCGTGCTCCAGGCCGTGGGCCTCGGCGACCTCCTTGTAGACGACCTTACCGTCATGGGTGTTGAGGCCCTTGGCGAGCGCCGCGTCGCGGCGCAGCGCCTCGACCCAGCCGTTGTTGGCCAGCGACACGATGTAGGGCAGCGTGGCGTTGGTCAGCGCGTAGGTGGAGGTGTTCGGCACCGCGCCCGGCATGTTGGCGACGCAGTAGAAGACCGAGTTGTGGACGGCGAACGTCGGCTCGGCGTGCGTGGTGGGACGCGAGTCCTCGAAGCAGCCGCCCTGGTCGATCGCGATGTCGACAAGGACACTTCCGGGCTTCATCCGGGAGACGAGCTCGTTGGTGACCAGCTTCGGGGCCTTGGCGCCGGGGATGAGCACCGCGCCGATGACGAGGTCGGCCTCGAGGACGGCCTTCTCCAGCTCGAAGGAGTTGGACATCACGGCCTTGACCTTCGTACCGAAGATCTTGTCGGCCTCGCGCAGCTTGTTGATGTCGCGGTCGAGCAGGGTCACGTCGAAGCCCATACCGATGGCGATCTGGGTGGCGTTCCAGCCGGAGACGCCACCGCCGATGACGACGGCCTTGGCCGGGATCACACCCGGGACGCCACCCGGCAGCACACCACGGCCGCCGGCCGCGCGCATCAGGTGGTAGGCGCCGACCTGGGGGGCCAGCCGGCCCGCGACCTCGGACATCGGGGCGAGCAGCGGCAGCGCGCGGTTCGCGGTCTCGACCGTCTCGTACGCGATGGCGGTGGTGCCGGACGCCAGCAGGGCGTCGGTGCACTCGCGGGAGGCGGCGAGGTGCAGGTAGGTGAAGAGGGTCTGGTCCTTGCGGAGGCGGTGGTACTCCTCCGCGATCGGCTCCTTGACCTTGAGCAGCAGGTCGGCCGTGGCCCACACCTCGTCGGCGGTCGGCAGGATCCGCGCGCCGGCGGCGACGTACTCGTCGTCCGTGATCGAGGAGCCGACGCCGGCGTTCTGCTCGACGAAGACCTGATGCCCGTTGCGCACGAGCTCGTGCACACCGGCGGGGGTGATGGCCACCCGGAACTCGTTGTTCTTGACCTCGCGGGGGATGCCGACCTTCACGTCGATCACGGTCCTTGGCTTTGGGGGTACGGGGGCAATGCAATACATACCCGGATGCACAGGACGCACCGGGATACACCGCAGTCAATCGCGGCTCACCCAGTCTATTGAAGGGTCTGTCGTTGTCTAGCCTTGCAAAGCATTAATCTTTGACGGAAGGACTGCGGATTTCGCAGGCTGTTCCTCCGGTGCGGTTCTCCGTTCCCAGTAGCTGATCGGCAGCGGCACGGTGCAGCCGGGCCGCCGCGGGGTCACCGAGCCGGTCGAGCGTGTCCGCCAGCCGCAGCTGGAGCGCCGCCAGAAGCCGGACGTCCTTGGCCAGGCGCGCCCACTCGACGGCCTCCTCGCAGGTCCGCAGGCTCTCCTGCGGCCGTCCCGCGTACTCCTGGACCCGGGCCGCCTCGCTCAACGCCCGCGCGTGGCCCGCGAGATCACCGAGCCGGCGGTATCCGGCCGCCGCCGCCCGCCAGTTCCTCAGCGCCTCGCCGTACCGGCCCTCGTAGGTGTGTACGGCGCCGAGCCTGCCGTACAGCCGCGCCTGGTCGGCCCGCTCGTCGCGGGCGAGGCGCTGCGACAGGGCCCGCCCGTACCAGTCGGCGGCACGCTGCCAGTCCCCCAGCTCCTGATGGGCACCGCCTACGGATTCCATCGCGCGGCTGATCGCGTACGGGTCGTTCGCCAGCCGCCCGGCGTCCAGAGCGGCCCGGTAGCGGACCAGCGCGTCGGCCGTACGGCCGGTGCGCGCGTCCAGGTCGGCGAGGTTCAGCAGGGCGGCGGCCCGCTCGCGGTGCAGCCCGCGCCGCTCGGCGACGTCCAGGACCAGCTGGTGCAGCCCGTACAGCTCCGGCGCGGCGTTCTCGGTGCCCCGGTGTGCGGCGAGCGCCCGGACGAGGGCGGCGACCAGGCGGCGGGCGAGGGTGTCCAGGTCCCCGTCGGCGACGGCGACCCGGGCGGCTGCCAGCAGCGCCGGCTGCCGGGTGCGCAGCCAGTCGGCGGCGGCCCGGGGGTCGGGGAAGCGCAGCGCCCGGGGCAGCCCGGCGAGCTTGCGGCGCGCGGCCGATCCCTCCGGTTCGGTGACCGCCCGGCAGGACTGGAGCAGCCGCACCGTGCGCTCCAGCATCCTGGCGCGGGCCAACTGCACCTCGGCGGGCCGGTCCTCGGTCTCCAGCAGCTCCCGCAGCAGGGGCAGGAGGCAGCCGGGCACCTCGTACTGCTCGTCGCCCGCCTCGTGCACGAGCCCGTAGGCGGCGAAGCCCTCCAGCGCGGTCCGGGCGGCCGACACCGAGCAGCCGGCCAGCGCGGAGGCGGTGTGGGCGTCGGCGATGCCGACCGGGGCCAGGGCGAGCAGGCGGAGCATCCGTGCGGCGGGCGTGGGCTGCGCCTCGTACGCCAGGCGGAACGCGCGGGCCAGCGGGCGGAGGGCGACCGGACGCTCGGGCTCGTCGGTCAGGGCGCGCAGCCGTTTGGTCAGGTCGGCCACGGACGACATGGGGCGGGCGGCGAGCCAGCCGCCGGCCAGTACGAGGGCGGCGGGCTGGCCGGCGCAGAGCTCGGTGAGCGTCTCGGCGGCCTGCGGGTCGACGGTGATCCGTACCGAGCCGGTGTAGCTGTCGAGCAGTTCGATGGCGGACTTGGCGTCCAGGCCGCCCACCGTGCAGGGCCGTACCCCTGGGATGCCGGTGAGCGGGCCCTGCGCGACGGCCACGACCAGGCAGTCGGGGTTGTCGGGGAGCAGCGCGTCGACCTGCTCGGCGTTCGCGGCGTCGTCCAGCAGGAGCAGCACGCGGCGCTCGGCGCACGCGCCCCGCAGCAGCTCGGTCAGTTCGTCCTCCCCCGCCCCGGCGGGTGCCGGGACACCGAGGCGGTCGAGCAGCCCGCGGGCGGCGCGCTCGATCGGCACCGGCTCCCCGCCGGGCTCGGTCAGGCGGGCCCGCAGGACGCCGTCGCGGTAGCCGCGGGCGAGGTCACCGACCAGTTCCTCGGCGAGCGCGGTGCGGCCGCTCCCGGGGCGGCCGGCGATCAGCAGCACCCGGGCGCGCGGGGAGGGCCGTCCGGCGAGGGTGTCGAGCCCGGCGCGGGCGATGTCGGCCCGCAGCTCCTTGAGCTCGCGCGCCCGTCCGTAGAACCGACGGCGTCCGGGCCGCGCACCGGACCGGTCCGCACCGCCCGCGCCGCCGAAGTCCACCGCCTGATCCGTCACGGGCCACGCTCCCGTCCGCTGCGCACGTGCTGATCCCGCCGGGTCCCCAGGCGGGCGATCCGAGCGTAGTTCAGTAGGGGTGCCCCACCCGGCTGAGCACGGCGGACGAGTCCCTCAATCGGATCAGCCGATCGTCACACCGCCGGGCCGTTCGGGCACCTCCCCGAACGGCCCGCCGGCGTGTCCGGCACCCGTCCTCGGGGCCCCTACGCCTCGAACGGGCGGGCCGGCCAGGGGGCCTCGGCGGGGCGGAGGGCCTCCAGGCCGTCACCCGCACGGGCGGCGAGGACCGACAGGACGCCCACCACCAGGCAGGTGTTGTGGAGCTCGCCCGCCAGGACGCCCCGTGCCAGCTCGTCGAGCGGCACCCGCGCGAGCTCCATGTCGGCCTCCTCCTCGGCGACCTCGAAGCGCTCGCCCTCCGCCGCCGAGAGGCCACGGGCCAGGAAGACGCGCACGGCTTCGTCGCAGCCGCCCGGAGTGGTGTACACGTCCGTGAGGACCTGCCACTTCTCCGCCTTGACGTGCGCCTCCTCGTACAGCTCGCGCACGGCCGCGTTCAGCGGGTTCTCGCCGGGCACGTCCAGCAGGCCGGCCGGGATCTCCCACAGCTTGTGCCGCACCGGGTGGCGGTACTGGCGCAGCACCAGGACCCGGTCGTCGTCGTCGAGGGCGAGGACCGCGACCGAGCCGGGGTGGACCTGGTAGTCGCGGCGTACGACGGTCCCGTCCGGCATGACCACGTCGTCGGTGCGGACACTGGTCTTGTTGCCCTTGAACGGCACGGCGGTCGCCGTGACCCGCCACTCCTCGGGCGTGTCCTTGATGGTCATGGAAGACGTCCTCCCTCGTACACAGCCGTACACAGAAAACCGGGGCACGTGCCCTGATCAGGCCCGTACCCCGGTCAACCGTATCGCTAGCGCGTCACTCGCCCGTCTCGCGCGCGCCCTGCTGCCGTTCGACGGCCGCCTTCACCAGACCCGCGAAGAGCGGGTGCGGGCGAGTGGGGCGGGACCGCAGCTCCGGGTGCGCCTGGGTGGCGACCAGGTAGGGGTGCACCTCGCGCGGGTACTCGACGTACTCGACCAGCTTGTTGTCCGGGGAGGTGCCCGAGAAGACGATGCCCGCCTTCTTCTCCAGCTCCGCGCGGTACGCGTTGTTCACCTCGTAGCGGTGGCGGTGCCGCTCGTCGACGTACGGCTGGTCGGCGTAGACCTCGCGGACGATGGAGCCCTCGGCGAGCTTCGCCGGGTACAAGCCCAGGCGCATCGTTCCGCCCAGGTCTCCGGCGCCCTCGACGTACGCCAGCTGCTCCTCCATCGTCGAGATGACGGGGTGCGAGGTGGCCGGGTCGAACTCGGTGGAGTTGGCGTCGGCGATGCCGGCCAGGTTCCGCGCGGCCTCGACCACGATGCACTGGAGTCCCAGGCACAGGCCCAGCAGCGGGATCTTGTTCTCCCGGGCGTACTGGATGGCGCCGACCTTGCCGTTGACGCCCCGCTCGCCGAAGCCGCCGGGAATGACGATCGCGTCGACGTCGCCGAGCTGCCCGGCGGCGCCCGCCTGGGTCTTGCAGTCGTCGGAGGTGACCCACTTGACCTTGACGCGGGCCTTGTTGGCGAAGCCGCCGGCGCGCATGGCCTCCGTCACCGACAGGTAGGCGTCGGGCAGGTCGATGTACTTGCCGACGAGGGCGACCGTGACCTCGTGGTCGGGGTTGTGCACGCGGTCCAGCAGGTCGTCCCACGTCGTCCAGTCGACGTCGCGGAACGGCAGGTCCAGCTTGCGCACCACGTACGCGTCCAGGCCCTCGGTGTGCAGCACCTTGGGGATGTCGTAGATCGACTTGGCGTCGATGGCCGCGACCACGGCCGCCTCGTCGACGTCGCACATCAGCGAGATCTTGCGCTTGATCGCGGTCGGTACGTCACGGTCGGCGCGCAGCACGATCGCGTCGGGCTGGATGCCGATGTTCCGCAGGGCGGCGACGGAGTGCTGGGTGGGCTTGGTCTTCAGCTCGCCGGACGGGCCGATGTACGGCAGCAGCGAGATGTGCACGACGAAGACGTTGTCCCGGCCGACCTCGTGACGGACCTGGCGGACCGTCTCCAGGAACGGCAGCGACTCGATGTCGCCGACCGTGCCGCCGACCTCCGTGATCACGACGTCGACGTCGTCGGTCGCCATACGGCGGATGCGGTGCTTGATCTCGTTGGTGATGTGCGGGATGACCTGGACGGTGTCGCCGAGGTACTCGCCGCGCCGCTCCTTGGCGATGACCTGGCTGTAGACCTGGCCGGTGGTGACGTTGGCCGAGCCGTCGAGGTCGACGTCGAGGAACCGCTCGTAGTGGCCGATGTCCAGGTCGGTCTCGGCGCCGTCGTTGGTGACGAACACCTCACCGTGCTGGAACGGGTTCATCGTGCCCGGGTCGACGTTGAGGTA
This sequence comes from Streptomyces gobitricini, assembly GCF_039532985.1. NCBI lineage: Bacteria > Bacillati > Actinomycetota > Actinomycetes > Kitasatosporales > Streptomycetaceae > Streptomyces > Streptomyces gobitricini. The sequence goes on from NZ_BAAASR010000031.1 coordinate 63,734, forward strand.
CGGGTCGAGCTTCTGCATCGTGACCCGAAGGCCCCGGGCCTTGAGGAGCGCACCCAGGCTGGAGGCGGTCAGGCCCTTGCCGAGGGAGGACGCGACACCCCCGGTGACGAAGATGTGCTTGGTCGTCGTGGATTTGGGCGGCATGGCCAAGACGGGGCTCCCGTGGTCGCGTTCTGGAGGTGCGTTCCGGCGTCCGGTCCGGAGGGTTCCGGGGGTGCCGTCGCTGCGGTTCGGGGGCCGCCGATTCGAGGTGCGGGGCCCACCGGTCCACGGGCTACCAGGGTATCAGCGACGCGGCACCCCCGCTTCCGGCCGCACGCCTCCCCGGCGACGGCACGCCCCGGCCAAGGGGTGGGTGCACGGAGCGCGCACGCGCGGACACCCCCAGCACACGGACGCGAGCCGGGGGTTTCGTACGGGGAGAGGAGGGTCACTCGTTCTGCTCAACAGCTCTACCAGGACGATCACACGGAGGGCCGGAACGCGTCGTATCCTGCTCGGACATCCGCCGCCGAGCCGGTCCCCCACAACGGCACCACCCCCGCCCGAAAACCGGGAACATCCGCTCGTCGGCGATCCTTGACCTTGACCCCAGTAAGCGCCCCACGGGGGCGAACGTTGCCGTTCGACTGGAGATTGCACGTGGCCGGGCGCATCGAGGACTACGCACTCATCGGAGACATGCAGACCGCCGCCCTGGTCTGCCGGGACGGCACGGCCGACTGGCTGTGCCTGCCCCGCTTCGATTCGCACGCCGTCTTCGCAGGACTCCTCGGTACCGAGGAACACGGTTTCTGGCGGATCGGGCCGGCGCACGCCGATGAGGCCGAGCCGCCCACCGCCGACCGGCGCCGGTACATCGGTGACTCGCTGATCCTGGAATCCGAGTGGGACACACCGGGCCGGGGCACGGTGCGCGTGACCGATTTCATGCCACCGCGTGACGGCGCCCCGCAGCTGGTGCGGATCGTGGAGGGCATCAGCGGCAGGGTGCGGATGCGGTCCGCGCTGCGGATGCGGTTCTCCTACGGGCGTGTGGTGCCCTGGGTCCACCAGGTCGACGGCCGGACGGTCGCCGTCGCCGGTCCCGACTCCATCTGGCTGGACACCGAGGTGGAGACGCACGGCGAGAACCTGACCACGTACTCCGACTTCACCGTCAAGGAGGGCGACCGGGTCGCCTTCACCATCAGCTGGCAGCCCTCCCACCACCCGCAGCCGCCGGTGGCGGATCCGATGGGCGCGCTGGAGGCCACGTCGGACTTCTGGCGCGAGTGGGTCGACCACTGCACCTACCGGGGGCCCTACCGGGAGGCCGTGGTCCGCTCCCTGATCACGCTCAAGGCGCTGACGTACGCCCCGACGGGCGGCATCGTCGCGGCGCCCACCACCTCCCTGCCGGAGGACATCGGCGGCGTACGGAACTGGGACTACCGCTACACCTGGCTGCGGGACGCGGCGATCACCCTCTCCTCGCTGCTGCGCACGGGCTACCGCGAGGAGGCCCGCGCCTGGCGCGAGTGGCTGCTGCGCGCGGTCGCCGGCGACCCGGAGAACCTCCAGATCATGTACGGCATCGCCGGTGAGCGCGAGCTGGGCGAGGCCGAGCTGGACTGGCTGCCGGGGTACGAGAACTCCGCGCCGGTCCGGGTCGGCAACGGCGCCGCCAACCAGCTCCAGCTGGACGTGTACGGCGAGGTCACCGAGGCCCTGCACCTCGCGCACATGACGGGCCTGTCGCGCAACGACTACGCCTCGCTGCTCCAGCTGAAGCTGATCCGGTACCTGGAGGACCACTGGGACCAGCCGGACGAGGGCATCTGGGAGGTGCGCGGACCGCGGCGCCACTTCGTGCACTCCAAGGTGATGGCGTGGGTCGCGGTCGACCGGACGATCAAGCTGATCGAGTCGGGGGACGCGGACGGGCCGCTGGAGAAGTGGCGGGGCCTGCGCGACACGATCCACCGGGACGTGTGCGAGAAGGGCTACGACCCGGAGCGGAACACGTTCACGCAGTCGTACGGCTCCAAGGAACTGGACGCCGCGCTGCTGCTGATCCCGCAGATGGGCTTCCTTCCGCCGGACGACAAGCGGGTCATCGGCACGATCGAGGCGATCCAGCGGGAGCTGTCCACGGAGGACGGTTTCATCCTGCGCTACCCGACCGAGGGCGCGGACGAGGGTGTGGACGGCCTGCCGGGCGACGAGGGCGCGTTCCTCGCCTGCTCGTTCTGGATGGCGGACGACCTGGCGATGATCGGCCGGGTCGACGAGGCACGGAAGCTGTTCGAGAAGCTGCTGGGGCTCCGGAACGACCTGGGCCTGCTGGCGGAGGAGTGGGACCCGCGCCTGCAGCGCCAGGTCGGCAACTTCCCGCAGGCGTTCAGCCACGTGCCGCTGATCGACACGGCACTGCGGCTGACCGCCTCCGGCGCGTACGGCGGGTGACGGGCGGCGGTCACTCCGGGCGGCGCGCCCACCCCCCGGACGCGCCGCCCGCCATGAAGGAGGGCGCGGGCGGCGGTGACCGGCGCGGCGTCGGCCCTTGGGCGGCCGGCACCGGTTCCGCCGGAAGTCCGCCGTGGGCCGCCGCGCCCGGCACCCCGCCGGGGCGGAGCACCCTCCCCTGGTGTGGCGTACGCCACGGCCGGCAGGCGGTCGCCCAAGTGGTCCGCCGGCACGACGCGTTGTCGCCCGGCGCCGGCGCCGTCATGGTCCGGTGATGTCCCTACGGCCGGACGCGGGTACCGTCCGGCCGTATGACCTCCATGAACGAGCAGGGCGGTATCACCGTGCAGCGGGCACTGGAGCTGCCCGGGCTGCGCGGGGGGCTCCCGGAAGTGGTCGCCGGGGCGGACCGGCTGCACCGGTCGGTGCGCTGGGTGCACGCAGGCGAGGTACCGAACATCGCGTCGCTGCTGAAGGGCGGCGAACTGCTGCTGACGACCGGGCTGGGGCTCGGTACCCGGCCGGCCGAGCAGCGGGCGTTCGTACGGCGGCTGGCGGAGCGCGGGATCGCGGCGCTGGTGGTGGAGCTGGGACCGAGGTTCTCCCGGCTACCGGCGACGATCGTGGAGACGGCACGGGCGGCGGGCCTGCCGCTGGTCCAGCTGCACCGCGAGGTCGCGTTCGTCTCGGTGACGGAGGAGGTCCACACCGAGATCGTCAACGGGCACTACGCCCTGCTGCGGCAGGCCGAGGACGTGCACCGGCGGTGCACGGAGGCGCTGCTCGGCGGCGGCGGGGTGCCGCAGGTGCTGGGCATCCTCGCCGGCTTCGCCGCCAACCCGGTGTTCCTGGAGACCACGGACGGCCAGCTGCTGTACGCCGCGGGCGGCGGTGCGGGACCCGATCCGCTCCAGGTGTGGGAGGGGCTGCGCGGCCATCGGGAGGCGCGGGAGGCGGGTCCGCCGACGGGGGCGGTTCTGGTGGACGTGCCGGGCGGCGGCCCGGGCGCGGCGGCGGTCCGCGCCCGCCTCGTCCTGCTGGCGGTGTCCGGGGGGCTGCTGCCCGTCCACCGGATGGCGGCGGAGCGGGCGGCGGGGATCCTCGCGGTGGTGCTGATGCAGGCGCGCCAGGAGGAGGAGCTGGCGGCGCGGGGCCGGGGCGATTTCCTCACCGACCTCGCCGAGGGCCGCGTCTCGGCGGAGGACGCGCCCGCGCAGGCCCGGGTGCTGGGCTTCAAGCCGGGCGACGGCCCGCTGCTGCCGGTCGTGATGCGGCTCGGTTCGGACATGCCGCCGTCCGGCAATTGGTCGCTGCTGGCCCGTGCGGTGCTGGAGGAGCTCTCCGCCGTGGGCGTGCCCGTGCTGCTCGGCGTGCGCCCCGTCGAGGGCCGGGTGCCGCTCCTGCTGGGGCTGCGTACCGAGTCGGAGCGGACGGCCGTCGCCGACCGGGTGGCCGCGGCGCTGCGGGCGGGTGTGGCGCGGGCCGGACTGGTGGGGGTCCCCCCGGCCGGAGGCCGGGGGAGCACGTCGGGCGGCGGCTGGGGGAGCGCGTCGGGCGGGCACCCGCCGGTCGTCGTGGTGGGCGTCGCGGGCGGCTGGGCGGCGGCGTCGGCGGGGCTCCGGCACGCCGCGGAGACGGCCACCGCGGCGCAGGGGCTGCCGGACCGGCCCTGGTACGACGCGCGGCGGCTGGACATCGACCTGCTGCTGTGGCGGCTGCGGGAGCATCCGGACCTGGCCGCGTTCGTGGACCGGGCGATCGGCCCGCTGCGGGACCACGACCGGACCTCGCGTCCCGCCCTGCTGCCGACGCTGGAGGCGTACCTGGCGCACGCGGGCCGCAAGGCGGAGACGGCACGCGAACTGCACCTCAACCGCCAGACGCTCTACAACCGCCTGGCCCGCATCGGCGACCTCCTGGGCACGGACCTGGACGATCCGCAGACCGTTCTGGCTCTGTCCCTGGCCCTCCGGGCCCGCCGCCACGCCCCGTGACCCGTTGTCCGGGGCGAGAGCCTGCGCACGTCCCACGCGCACGGGCCGCGTCCTCGGTCGGAGGGTCCGGGGACGTGCTCCCCCCGGTCAGGCGGCCCGTGGAGCGCACCCCGGTCAGTGGCTTCGGGGGCGCGTCACCCCGCACAACTCGTCGTAGACGCTGAGCACCTGCGCGATCGTCTCGTCCTCCGTCGGCCACGTCGCCGCCTGCGCCCGCCCCGCCGCCGACAGCGCGGCACGCCGCACCGGGTCGGCGAGCAGGGCCGTCACCGCGCCGGCCAGCGCGCCCGCGTCCCCGTACGGCACGAGTTCCGCCGCGTCGCCGACGAGTTCCGGCACGCCGCCCACCGCCGTCGCGACCAGGGGCACGCCGAGCCGCAAGGCCTCCTGGGCGAGCGGGGACCGGGCCTCCCAGCGGCTCGGGAGCAGCGCCACGTCCGCCGACGCGAGCAGCGAGGTGACGTCGTCGCGCCGCCCGAGCAACCGCACCGGCAGCCCCTCCGTGTCGATCCGCCGCTGCAGCTCGATCCGTTGGCACCCCTCCCCCGCGACGGCGACCAGCGGCACCGGGTCGTGGCGGAGCCACAGCCGGGACGCGTCCAGGAGCGTGCCGTAGCCGCGGTGCGGCTCCAGCGCGCCGACGGCCATCAGCAACGGCCGGTCCATGGCACCGAGTTCCGCCCGCGCCTTGCCGGCCTCGGCCTCGGCGGCGCCCTCACGCGGTGCGGGGATCGAGACGGGTCCGAGCCGGGCGTCACGGGCGCCCCGCCGACGTGCGCGGTCGACGAGTTCGGACGACGTACCGAGCACAACGGCCGCCGTCCGTACGGTCTTTCGCTCCATGAGCCGCACCAGCCTTCCCCGGGCGCCTTCGGCGTGCGTGCGGGTGTGCCAGGTGACGACGAGCGGTACGCTCCGCGGCCCGAGCGCCAGCCCCGCCCGTACCGAGGCATGCAGCCCGTGCGCGTGCACCACGTCGGCGCCGGCGCACGCCACGCGCAGTGCCCCGATGGCGGCCGGGTCGCTGCGGCGCGGCACGGGCGCGAAGTGCGCCCCGGTGCTCAGGAAGTCGTAGTGGTGGTCCAGTTCGGCAGGGGCGCACACGGTCACCCGTACGCCCCTGGCCACCAGCCCGGCGGCCAGTGATCTGACGTGAGCGCTGCTGCCCGCGCTGCCGCCGCCCAGCACTTGGACCGTATGCAGCTGTGTCACGCGCCCAAGGATGCCAGTCCGTACGCACGTTCCGGCACCGTCGGGGCGAAGCGGCCGTGTCGCGGGGCGTAAACCGTCGTCAGCGTCACTCACGCGGGTGAACCGGCGAGGCGGCTGACGGTGTCTCCGTACGCCGCGGCGGCGACGAGCCCGGCGGCGTGGACCACGAGTCCCGCCCGCCCGCCGGCGGCGGCGAACGCCGTGCCGAGCACCGCGCCCAGGGCGTGGGCGCCCGTGTCGCCGAGCATGGTCCGCTCACCGAGGTCGGCGGCGGCGACGGCGGCCGCGGCGCCCATCGGCGCGGCGGCGAGGCTGCCTCGCCGCAGGCCGGGCAGCCCGGCCGCGAGCACCGTGAGGACCGCCCGGCCGGGGCGTACGTCCACGAGGTTGACGAGGTGGGCGGTGCCGGCGATCACCACGCCCGCGAGGGCCTTGTCGACGGGCCGCTCCTTCAGCAGCGCGCCCGCGACGAGCCCGGCGGCGCCGATCCCGAAGAGCTTGACGGCCCCGCTGGTGACCTCGCCGTCCCGCAGAGCGCCCAGGTGCGCCCGGAAACCCCGCCGGTGGTCGCCGTTGACGTCGTCGTACGCCCCGCAGGCCCCCGCCACCAGACCGGCCACCGCGGCAGCGCCCCGCTCCCGCGCACCGGCGCCCGCCGACAGGGCCCCGAGGACGGCGCCCACGGTGGTGGCGGGCCCGGCGTACAGGTCGACGGTCCGCCCGGCGTGGTTCGTCCGCTCCCACCGCTCGTCGCGATGCCGTCTCAACCCCTCGTACACGGCACGCGTGGCCCCGGCGGCGAGCCCGGACACGGCGGCCGTCCTGCAGAATCCGATCATGCGCGACACCCTAGGAGAGCCCGCGTCCGCCGTCCGGCACGGGGTGCCGTGGAGGGGCGTCCCACAGGGGCCGGCGGCTCGGAGAAGGCGGCTCGGAGACGGCACCCGCGGCAGGCGACCGGAGAGCGGGGCCGGGGACCGGGGCCGGGGACCGGAGGGGCACCACACACACCCGCCCGCCCGCCCACCCGCAGCCGGCGTCCCGTGCCGTCCCCCGTATGCCACCGCCCCGCGCCCGCACCGGCGCACGGGCGCCGGACACCGGGGGCGTCTGCCGAGACCGGGGCCAGCGGGCCCAGGCCACGGGGACCGCCCCCCCCCCAACCAGGGGCAACGGGCCCGGACACCCGAGGCCGCCCCCCGAAACCGGGAGCAGCGGGCCCCGGACACCCGAGGCCGCCCCCAGAAGCCGGGGCCAGCGGGCCCCGGACATCGGTCCCGCGCCACTGCCCGGGGCTCCGGCGCCCGGAACCCGCGCCTCCAGCCCCGGACATCGGGGCGGGGCCTCCGTCAGGCGTCCGCCCGCGCCGTCGCCAGCAGCTCCTCCGCGTGCGCCCTGGCCGTCTCGGAGTCCTCCTGGCCGGCCAGCATCCGCGACAGCTCGCGGACCCGGTCCTCGCCCTCCAGCACCGTGACGCCCGAACGCGTCACCGACCCGTCGTTGGTCTTCTCGACCAGCAGTTGCCGGTCTGCGAAGGCCGCGACCTGCGGGAGGTGCGTGACGACCACCACCTGCGCCGACTTGGCGAGCTTGGCCAGCCGCCGCCCGATCTCCACCGCCGCCTTGCCGCCGACGCCCGCGTCGACCTCGTCGAAGAGGTACGTCGGCACCGGGTCCGTACCGGCGAAGACCACCTCCACCGCGAGCATCACGCGCGAGAGCTCACCGCCCGACGCGCCCTTGGCGATCGGCCGGGGCGGTGCGCCGGGGTGCGGGGCGAGCAGCAGCTCGACCTCGTCGACACCGGCCGGCCCGTAGGCCACGGTCCGCCCGCCGACCTCCACCCCTTCCGGGTCCTCGGTCTGCCGGATGTCGAACGACACGCGCGCGTGGGGCATGGCCAGCGACGCCAGCTCCGCGGTGACGGCGTCGGCGAACCGCGCCGCCGCCTCAGTCCGCGCGTCGGTCAGCGCCTGGGCCAGTCCGGACAGTTCGGCGCGCAGAGCGTCCCGTTCGGCCGTCAGCCCGCCGATCCGGTCGTCGTCGCCGTCCAGCTCGGTGAGCCGGGCGGCGCCCTCCTCCGCCCAGGCCAGGACGGCGGCGACATCGGTGCCGTACTTGCGGGTGAGCGCGGTCAGCGCCGCGCGGCGCTCCTCGACGGCGGCCAGGCGCCGGGGGTCGGCGTCCAGGTTGTCGGCGTAACCGGCCAGCTCCGTCGCCACGTCCGCGAGGAGGATCGAGATCTCACCCATCCGGTCGGCGAGCGCGGCGAGCGCCGGATCGTGCGCCCGCACGGTGTCCAGCGCCCGCTGTGCGCCCGCCACCAGGGTCGTCGCGTCCAGGGCCTCCGGGTCCTCGGGGTCGCCCGCCAGCGCCCCGTGGGCGAGGGCCGCGGCGGAGGCGAGGGCCTCGGAGTGGCCGAGCCGCTCCGCCTCCGCGGCCAGTTCGGCGTCCTCGCCCGCCCGAGGCTCGACCGCCTCGATCTCGGCCAGCCCGAAGCGCAGCAGATCGGCCTCCTGCGCCCGCTCCCGGGCGCGGGTGGTCAGCTCCTCCAGCTGTGCGGTGACGGCGCGCAGCCGCCGGTACGCGTCGCCGTACTTGGCGAGGGGCACGGCGACGGCGTCGCCCGCGTACCGGTCGAGCGCGCCGCGCTGCCGGGCGGGTTTGAGCAGGCCCTGCTGGTCGGTCTGGCCGTGGACGGCGACCAGCTCGTCGGCCAGCTCGGCGAGCACGCCGACCGGCACGGAGCGCCCGCCCAGGTGTGCCCGTGAGCGGCCCCCCGCCGAGATGGTGCGACTGATGAGCAGCGCGCCCTCGTCGAGTTCCGCGCCCGCCTCCTCGGCCCGGACCGCCGCGGCGGCGCCGGGCGGCACGCTGATCCGGCCCTCGACCACGGCGGACGGCGAACCGATCCGCACCAGGGCGGGGTCGGCGCGCCCGCCGAGCAACAGTCCGAGGCTGGTCACGACCATGGTCTTGCCCGCGCCGGTCTCGCCGGTCACCGCGGTGAAACCGGGTGACAGCTCGACCACCGCGTCGTCGATTACCCCGAGCGACCGTATCCGCATCTCCTCCAACACGGGAACGACCTTACGAGGTCCGGGGGCCGCTGTGCGACGGCCCCCGCCCCGCGTCGCGGAACCCGCAGGTCGTGGCCCGGTCGCGGCGGCGGTCTGTCACCCGCCGGAGTGGGGATCGCCGAGGTGGGGCGGCCCCCTGCCCATCCGGCCGGCAGCCCCACGGTCCGGCCGGTGCCGCATCCCACGCCGTGATCACTGCGAGTGTCGGAGCCGCCCTCGTCCCGCTGCTCGCCCACCGGCCCGCCCCCCGTCGGCACGGCGGCGGCCGAGGCACACCGCGAGGCGAGGCGAGTCGGCCGAACCGGAACCGCCCCCGCCCCGCCCGGCGCGCGACCACGCGCGTCGAAGCCACCTCACGGACGCCTCCGGCGTGGCGTCGTGCGCGCGCCCTCGGGGTGACGTCGACGTCAGTGCGGGGCGCCGCGCCAGCCCGAGACGGGCAGCGCGAACTTGGCCACCAGCCGGTCGGTGAACGAGGCGTGGTGCAGCCGCGCCAGCCGTACCGGCACCGCCCCCCGGCGGACCTCCACCCGCGCCCCCGCGGGCAGTTCGGCGGTGCGCCGCCCGTCGCACCACAGCACCCCGTCCGGGGTGTGCGGCTCGACCTCCACGGCCAGCACCGAATCCGGCGTGGTCACCAAGGGTTTGGCGAACAGCGCGTGCGCCCCGATCGGCACCATCAACAGCGCCTCCACCTCGGGCCACACCACCGGCCCGCCCGCCGAGAAGGCGTACGCCGTGGAGCCGGTGGGCGTCGCGCAGATCACCCCGTCGCAGCCGAAACCGGTCACGGGCCGGCCGTCGATCGCCAGGACGACCTCCAGCATGCGCTCCGGCGACACCTTCTGTACGGCGGCCTCGTTGAGCGCCCAGTCGCTGTGCAGCACGTCACCGTTGTTGTGCACGGTGACGTCCAGGGTCATGCGCTCCTCGACCTCGTAGGCCCGCGTCACCACCCGGTCCACGACCTTGTCGAGATCGTCCCGCTCGGCCTCGGCGAGGAAGCCGACCCGCCCCAGGTTCACACCGAGCATCGGTACCCCTGACGCGCGCGCGAACTCCGCGCCGCGCAGCAGCGTCCCGTCGCCGCCGAGCACGATCAGCAGCTCGCACCCGTCCAGTACGTCGGGCGACGCCTCGGGCACCGTCTCCACCGTCGGCGGCAGCGGCAGGTCGGCCGCCTCGGCGGCCAGGACGCGGACGCCGATGCCGTTGCGCAGCAGGCCGAGCACCACGAGTTCGGCGCTGCGGACCGCGGCCGGGCGGCCGGTGTGCGCGAGCAGGAACACGGTCCGTGGTGCGGCAGTCGTCGAAAACGCGGTCGATGAGCTCAACGGGGTCCCTCCGCCACGGCGCGTTCCACATCCGCCGGATCCAGCGCGGGCGCGCCCGCCCGCAGCCACAGAAAGTACTCGACGTTGCCGGACGGGCCGGGCAGGGGGCTGGCGGTGACGCCCAGCACGCCGAGCCCCAGCTCACCGGCCTGCCGCGCGACGCCCCGCACCGCCTCGGCACGGAGTTCCGGGCTGCGCACCACTCCGCCGCTGCCCAGGCGCTCCTTGCCCACCTCGAACTGCGGCTTCACCATCAGCACCAGGTCGGCGTCGGGCGCCGAGACCCCCGCCAGGGCCGGCAGTACCAGCCCGAGCGGGATGAACGACAGGTCGCCCACCACCAGGTCCACCGGCTCTCCGTCGATCGCGTCCAACGTCAGCTCACGCACGTTGGTACGGTCCTTGACGGTCACGCGTTCATCGCTCCGCAACGACCAGGCGAGCTGCCCGTACCCGACGTCGACCGCCACGACGTGCGCCGCGCCGGAACGCAGCAGGACGTCGGTGAAGCCGCCCGTGGACGCGCCCGCGTCGAGCGCCCGCCGCCCCTCGACCTTCAGCCCGCGCGGTACGAAGGCGGCGAAGGCACCGGCCAGCTTGTGGCCACCGCGCGAGACGTAGTCGGGGTCGCCGTCGTCCTGCGCCACCACGATGGCGGCGGCGGTCTCCACCTGGGTGGCGGCCTTGGTCGCGGTGTTGCCGCCGACGGTCACCCGCCCCGCCGCGATCAGCTGGCTCGCGTGCTCGCGCGAGCGGGCGAGCTTCCGGCGCACCAGCTCCGCGTCCAGACGACGGCGTGCGACTCCTGCCACGTTCGGTTCAGCTCCTGTGTTCGTACGACGAGGACATCGGCGGGGACGCCGACGGGGTCGTCGGCGAGGTCGTCGGCAGGCGCGCGTCGAGCGCGGCCAGCGCCTCCCGCAGTCCCCGGTGTACATCCTCGTACACCTCGAGGTGCCCGTCGGCCGGGAGGTGGTCGGCGTCGCCCAGCCGCTCCAGGCCCACGTCGACCCCCGGGTGCCCGGTGGGGACGCGCTCGACGCCGAGGGGCGCGGGCGCGGCCGGGTCGTACGACTCCACAAGGGGGTCCCCGGCGTCTTCCGGAACCTCGGGCATCACGTCGGTCATGCCCAGACGCTACCGCGAAGGGCTGAGGTACGGTCGGTCACGATGGCCACGATCGAGGAGTGCCGCACCGCACTCGACAGACTTTCGGACAACCTGACGCAGGCGAACGGCGACGTGCGCAGCGCCGCGGCGCTCGACCGGACGCTGAGCTGCCACATCACGGACCTCGACGTCACCTTCACCGGCCGCCTCGCCGCCGGCCGTATCGAGGTACGGGACCGGGTGGACGGGTCTCCGCCCCAGCGGGCCGACATACGGCTGGCGATGACGGGCGACGACCTGGTGGCGATGGTGGGCGGCGAGCTGAACTTCGCGAGGGCGTGGGGCTCCGGCCGGGTCAGACTGGAAGCGGGCTTCCGCGACCTGCTGCGGCTGCGTTCCCTGCTCTAGCGCGGCTCGCGGGTCGGCGCGCGCGCCACCGCGGCCGGGTCACCTCGGCCGGACCCCGGCCGAGGCCGCCGTACCGGCCCGCAGGCATCCACCGTGCCGCCCCCCGGCCCGGCTCACCCCACCCCACCACACCACACCGCACCCGCCACGTACTCACCGCGCACCGCAGCTCGCCACGCCATGCCCACGCACCTCGCCACGCCCACGCGCCACATACGGCGCCACGCGCCGCGTACCGCGCGCCCGTCACGTGCCGCACCGCCGCCCCGGCAGGCGCGGGTCAGCCCAGCGCCGCGCCCGCCGCCGCCCTGGGGGCGCGCGGCCTGGCCTTCCGCGCCGCCGGTACGACCAGGGGCGTGCCCGTCTCCGGGTCGTCGATGACCTGGCAGCGCAGCCCGAAGACCCGCTCTACCAGCTCGGCGGTGACCACCTCGGACGGCGGGCCCTCCGCGACGATCTTCCCGCCCCGTACGGCGATGAGGTGCGTGGCGTACCGGGCGGCGTGGTTCAGGTCGTGGAGGACCGCGACGAGGGTGCGGCCCTGCGTCTCGTGCAGCTCGGCGCACAGGTCGAGCACGTCGATCTGGTGCTGGATGTCGAGGTACGTGGTCGGCTCGTCGAGCAGCAGCAGCGGGGTCTGCTGCGCGAGGGCCATCGCGATCCACACGCGCTGGCGCTGCCCGCCCGACAGCTCGTCGACGTACCGGTCGCCCAGCTCACCCACCTCGGTCGCGGCCATGGACTCCTGGACGATCCGCTCGTCCTCCGGCGACCACTGGCGCAGCAGTCCCTGGTGCGGGTAGCGGCCCCGCGCCACGAGGTCCGCGACGGTGATGCCGTCCGGGGCTATCGACGACTGCGGCAGCAGGCCCAGGGTCCTGGCGACCTTCTTGGCGGGCATGGAGTGGATGGCCTGCCCGTCCAGCAGGACGCGCCCCTCGGTGGGCTTGAGCATCCGCGACAGTGCGCGCAGCAGGGTCGACTTGCCGCACGCGTTGGGGCCGACGATCACCGTGAAGGAGTTGTCGGGTATCTCGACCGAAAGGTCACGGGCGATGACCCGCTGCTCGTAGGCGAGGGTGACCGCCTCCGCGCTCAGGCGCTGCTGCATGGACGTACTCCCGGCGTTCTTCTCAGGGTTCTGTGGGGTCATATCCGGCCTGCCTTGCGCTCGGTGACGAGCAGCCACAGCAGGTACACACCGCCGACGACCCCGGTGACGACGCCGACCGGGAGCTCCCGCGCGCCGAAGGCGTTGGTGGCGGCCCAGTCGGCGACCAGGAGCAGCGCGGCGCCCATGAGCGCGGAGGCGGCGAGGTTGGGGCCCGGCGAGCGGGTGAGGCGGCGGGCGAGCTGCGGCGCGCTCAGCGAGACGAACGTGATCGGGCCGGAGGCGGCGGTGGCGACGGAGACCAGCAGCACGGCGGAGCCCATCAGCACCAGCCGCGTACGCTCCACCTGCACGCCGAGGGCGTACGCGGCGTCGTCGCCCATCTCCAGCATCCGCAGCGGCCGCCCGTAGCCGAGCACCAGCGGAACGAGCACGACGCACACGGCGAGCAGCGGCCAGAACTGGGCCCAGTCGCGGCCGTCGAGGGTGCCGGTCATCCACAGCACGGCCCGGGTGGCGTCGATCAGGTTGGCCTTGGTGATCAGGTAGTGGATGACGGCGGTCAGCATGGCGGCCGTGCCGATGCCGATGAGGACCAGCCGGAAGCCGTGCACGCCCCGCTTCCAGGCGAGCAGGTAGATCAGAGCGCCGGTCACCACACCGCCCACGACGGCGCCGCCGGCCACGGCGGTGGCGCTGCCGCCGAAGAGCACGATCACCGTGAGCGCGCCGACGGTGGCGCCCTGCCCGAAGCCGATGATGTCCGGGCTGCCCAGCGGGTTGCGCGAGACGGACTGGAAGACGGCACCGCCCAGCCCGAGGGACGCGCCGACCAGGACCGCCACCAGGACACGCGGCAGCCGCAGGTCCTGGACGATGAACTCCTGCGCCATGGTGCCGTCGCCGAGCAGGGTGGCGACGACGTCGCCGGGTGCGATCGGGAAGTCACCGCTGCCGATGAGGACGACCCCGGCCGCCACGGTGACCACCGCCAGCAGCGCGACGACGGCGGCCGCGCGCGGCTCGTAACGGACGGACAGGCCCCCGGGTGTCCGCAGGGCCTTGGCGGTACGTGTGCTCACAGCTGGGCCATCCTCTTGCGGCGTACGAGGTGGATGAAGACGGGCCCGCCGACGAGGGCCGTCACGATGCCGACCTGGAGCTCCGAGGGCCGGACCACGACCCGGCCCAGCACGTCGGAACCGAGCAGCAGCACGGGCGCCAGCACCGCCGCGTACGGCAGGATCCACCGCATGTCCGGGCCGGTCAGGGCACGTACGAGGTACGGCACCATCAGGCCGATGAAGACGATCGGTCCGCACGCGGCGGTCGCGGCGCCGCACAGCAGCGTCACCGACACCATGCCCATCGCCCGCGTACGGTTCAGGTGGGCGCCCAGCGCTCGGGCCGTGTCGTCGCCCATCTCCATGGCGTTCAGCGGCCGCGCGATCAGCAGCGCGAGGACGACGCCCACGACCATGAACGGCGCCACGCTGCGGACCGTCGTCATGTCGGCGTTGGCCAGCGAGCCGACGGTCCAGAAGCGCAGCCGGTCCAGAGCGGCGGAGTCCAGCAGCTGGACGGCGTTGACGTACCCGTACAGCGCGGCGGTCGCCGCCGTGCCCGCCAGCGCCAGTCGTACCGGGGTGGCGCTGCGGCTGCCGCCGAGCACGTACACCACGACGGAGACGACGGCCGCGCCCAGGAACGCGAACCACACGTAACCGGTCAGCGAGGTGACGCCCAGGAAGCTGATCGCGGAGACGACGGCAGCCGCCGCTCCCGCGTTCACACCCAACAGGCCGGGTTCGGCAAGCGGGTTGCGGGTCAGGGCCTGCATCACCGCACCGGACAGGCCCAGCGCGACGCCGACGATCACTCCCAGCAGGGTCCGGGGCACCCGGAGATCCTGGATGAGGACGTCGTTGCCCGTACCGGAGTTGTGGAACAGGCCGTGCCACACATCGCCGAGCGGGACCGGCTTGGCCCCCACCACGATGCTCGCGACACAGACCAGCAGCAGGACACCGACGGCGACGAGCAGCCCGGCCGCACGCACCGAACGGCGGCGTCCACGGGGCTCGGCCGCGGCTGAGGGATCCGCGCTCTGTTTGGGAGGACTGTCGACCAACACCCGGTTAGGTTAGCCTACCTTTGCCTGGGCGCCGGAGGTGGTCCGTCCTCCTACCGCGGGCTCACCACCCCAGCCTGGCCAGCGCCTTCCCCGCGTCCAGTGGGCACGAACCCTCGCCCGCGTACGTCCACGCCGCCGCGCACAGCGCCCGCAGCCCGTCCAGCGCTCGGCCGTCACCGTCCAGCGCCAGGGCGTCCTGGCGTACGGCCGCCGTCCAGCCCCCGCACCGGAACCCGTCGTCCGCCGTCCCCTCGACCTCCGGCTGCCCGGTCAGCAGCCCCCGCAGATCGGCGTCAACGTACGTCGGCCGGTGCTCCGGCACGGCGGTCAGCAGCTGCGCCGCGTCCGCCACCCCGGTCAGCACGAGCAGCGAGTCCACGCCCCCGTTGAACGCCCCCTCGATGTCGGTGTCCAGCCGGTCCCCCACCACCAGCGGCCGCTCGGCACCGGTCCGCAGGATCGTCTCGCGGTGCATCGGCGGCAACGGCTTGCCCGCGACCTGCGGCTCCGCGCCCGTCGCGATCCGCACCACCTCCACCCCGGCCCCGTTCCCCGGCGCGATCCCCCGGCCGCTCGGGATCGTCAGGTCGGTGTTGGACGCGAACCACGGCACCCCGCGCGCGACCGCGTACGACGCCTCCGCGAACCGCCCCCACGGCAGCTCGGGCCCCCCGTACCCCTGCACCACCGCCGCCGGATCGTCGTCCGCCGACTCCACCGGCTCCAGCCCGCGCTCCCGCAGCGCGACCCGCAGCCCCTCACCGCCGATCACCAGCACCCGCGACCCCCGCGGCAGCTGGTCGGCGATCAGCCGGGCCACCGCCTGCGCGGAGGTGACCACATCGGCCGCCCCGGCCGGCACCCCCAGCTCCGTCAGGTGAGCGGCCACGGCGTCCGGGGTCCGCAGCGCGTTGTTGGTGACGTACGCGAGACGCATCCCGCCGTCCCGGGCGGCCCGCAGAGCGTCCACCGCGTACGGGATCGCCTCCCCGCCCGCGTACACCACCCCGTCCAGGTCCAGCAGCGCCGTGTCGTACGCCTCGCTCAGCGCGCGCGCACTGCCGCTCGGCCGGTTCCTGACCCGCTGCCCCATGTCCCGAACTCCTCGCTCCGAAAACCGATCACCCCCGATCATCGCTCACACCCGCGATGAACATACGATGCAGGGATGAACACCACAGGTTCTGCGGCCAACGGCGGTCTGCACCTGACACCTTTCCGTGGATTGCGCTATGTCCCGGAACGGGTCGGGAGCCTTGCCGCGGTGACCTCTCCCCCGTACGACGTGGTCGTACGGCCCGACGGTGTGCACCACCTGCAGTCGGCTGACCCGCACAACATCGTGCGGCTGATCCTGCCGCAGGCCGCCACCGCCGAGGCCCGCCACCGCCAGGCCGCCGACACCCTCAGCGCCTGGCTCGCCGACGGCGTCCTCGCGGCGGACACCGAGCCCGCTCTGTACGTGTACGAGCAGCGCAAGGGCGACGTGCTCCAGCGCGGCCTCATCGGCGCCCTGGAGCTCACCACCCCCGCGGAGGGCATCGTGCTGCCCCACGAGGACGTCATACCCCACGTCGTCGAGGACCGCGTGTCCCTGATGCGCACGACCGCCGCCAACCTCGACCCGCTGCTCCTCACCTACCGCGGCAACGGCACCGCCACCGGGGCGACCGCCGTCATCGAGCGCACCGTGCAGCGCGCGCCGCTCCTCTCCACCACCACCGAGGACGGCATGAGCCACCGGCTGTGGTCCGTCACCGACCCGGCCGCCCTGGCCGAAGTCGCCGACGACCTCGGCCGCCACCAGGCGCTGATCGCCGACGGCCACCACCGCTGGGCCACCTACCTGCGCCTCCGCGAGGAGCACCCCGCCCCCGGGCCCTGGCACTACGGCCTGGTGCTCCTCATCGACACCGCCCGCTACCCGCTCCAGGTCCGGGCTATCCACCGGCTGCTCAAGCACCTCTCCGTCGCCGACGCGCTCACCGCCCTCGGCGACGAGTTCCGCGTCCGCACGGTCGACGGCCCCCTCCCGGCCGCCCTGGACGCACTCGCCGCCGCAGCCCTGGAGGGCAACGCCTTCCTGCTCGCCGGCGACGGCCGGTTCCACCTCGTCGACCGGCCCTCCCCGGCCCTCGTCGCCCGTACGATCCCGGCCGACCGCCCGGAGGCCTGGCGCACCCTGGACGCGACGGTGCTGCACGCCACGCTCATCGACCACGTCTGGGACGTCCCCGACACCCCCGAGGGCATCACCTACATCCACGACGCCCACGCCGCCGTCGCGCAGGCCGAACGCCGGGGCGGCACCGCCGTCCTGATGCACCCGGTACGGGAGGACGTCGTCCGCGACCTCGCCCGCCAGGGCGTCACCATGCCGCGCAAGTCGACGTCCTTCGGCCCGAAGCCGGCGACGGGCCTGGTGCTCCGCAGCCTCGCCGTCGACTGAGCCGGGGTACGGGCATACGAAAGGGGCGGCATCCACGAGGGATGCCGCCCCTTTCACATCAGTCAGTCCCGCGACTCGTCGTCCGCCCCGGTTTCCTCGTCGTCCTCCTCCACAGCGGCGTCGACGAACTCGACCCCGTCCAGCTCGGCGAGCCGGTCGGAGGCGTCGGTCGAACCGTCCTTGTCGGCCTCCAGCGCCTTGGCGAACCACTCACGCGCCTCCGCCTCGCGCCCCGCCTCCAGCAGCGCGTCGGCGTACGCGTACCGCAGGCGCGCCGTCCACGGCTGCACGGAGCTGGACGCCAGCTCCGGGCTCTGCAGGGTCACGATGGCGGCGTCCAACTGCCCCATGTCCCTGCGCGCCCCGGCCGCGACCAGACGCATCTCGACCTGGCCCGCCTTGTCGAGCTTCTGCACCTCGGGCTCGCCGGCCATCGCCATCGCCCGCTCCGGCCGGCCCAGGCCACGCTCGCAGTCGGCCATCACGGGCCACAGCTCCACGCTCCCGGTCATCCGCCGGGCCGCCCGGAACTCGGCCAGGGCCTCGGCGTACTTGTGCGTCGCGTACGCGGCGAAGCCCGCGGCCTCCCGCACGGCCGCCACACGCGAGGCGAGCCGCAGCGCGATACGCGAATACGCGTACGCCTTCTCCGGGTCCTCGTCGATCAGCTTGGCGACCATCACCAGGTTCTTGGCGACGTCCTCGGCGAGCGTCTTCGGCAGGCTCATCAGCTCCTGCCGCACGTCCTTGTCGATCTCGTCACCGGTGACCTCCGGCGGGATGGGCAGCCGCTTGATGGGCTCCCGCTCACGGTCGTCCCGCCGGAACCCAGGGCGGTCGTCGCGCCCCCGGTAGCCACCCCGGTCACGGTCGTCCCGACGAGGCCCACGCGGCCGCTCGTCCCGCTCGCGCCGGAACCCGCCACGGTCATCCCGCCGGTCATCCCGTCGAGGCGCCCGCTCGTCACGGGGGAACCCGCCACGGTCGTCGCGGCGGTCGTCGCGAGGCCGGTAACCGCCCCGGTCGTCACGCGGGAAGCCGCCACGGTCATCGCGCCGGTCGTCACGGCGGAACCCACCACGGTCGTCACGACGCTCGCCGCCCCGGTCGTCACGACGGGGTCCACGGTCGTCACGGTTGAACGCCGGCCGGTCATCCCGACGGAACCCACCACGGTCATCCCGACGCTCGCCACCACGGTCATCACGGCGAGGTCCGCGGTCGTCACGGGGGAACCCGCCACGGTCGTCGCGACGGTCGTCGCGAGGCCGGTAACCGCCCCGGTCGTCACGCGGGAAGCCGCCACGGTCATCGCGCCGGTCGTCACGGCGGAACCCACCACGGTCGCCACCCCGGTCGTCACGACGGGGCCCTCGGTCATCGCGGTTGAACGCCGGCCGGTCATCACGACGGAACCCACCACGGTCATCACGACGCTCGCCGCCCCGGTCGTCACGACGGGGTCCACGGTCGTCACGGTTAAACGCCGGCCGGTCATCACGACGGAACCCACCACGGTCATCCCGACGCTCGCCACCACGGTCGTCGCGGCGGAAGCCACCGCCACCACCGCGATTGTCGTCGCGGCGGAAGCCGCCCCGATCGCGGTCGTCCCGCCGGACTCCGCCACCGCCACCGGCGCCGCCCGCCCCGGGGCGCCCGCCCCGGTCGTCACGACGGAAGCCACCGCCGGCGCCACGGTTGTCCTCACGGCGCGGGCCACGATCGTCGCGGCCGCCCCGGTCCCGGTCCCGGTCCCGATCGTCGCGGCGGAACGCCGGCCTGTCATCACGACGCTCGTCCCGCCGGTCATCGCGGCGGAAACCGCCGCCACCTGCCGGGGGACGCCCACCACGGTCATCACGGCGGTCATCACGACGGAAACCGCCGCCGCCACCGGCACCGCCACCGGCACGGTTGTCGTCACGGCGCGGGCCACGGAAGCCGCCCCGCTCACCACCGTCCCTGCGACGCGGCTCGCGCTCCGGACGATCGTCGGAGGAGTTGGTGGACATGGGCAATGCTCCTGTCTTCGGGTACCGCAGTCATTCTCGCGCAGCCGGTCGCCCGACGCGCTTCGAGAAAAGATCAATAAAACAAAAAGGACCCTTGGTCCCAGCATGCACGCTGGGACCAAGGGTCCTTGAAAGATTGTTCGGCGGTGTCCTACTCTCCCACAGGGTCCCCCCTGCAGTACCATCGGCGCTGAAAGGCTTAGCTTCCGGGTTCGGAATGTAACCGGGCGTTTCCCTAACGCTATGACCACCGAAACCCTATCGGGTTCTAGCGAACAAGCACACTCTTCAATTAAGTAAGTGGAGCTGGTTCAACCGGTGCGACTGTTCGCAACCCGGGAACCACACAGTGGACGCGAGCAACTGAGGACAAGCCCTCGGCCTATTAGTACCGGTCAACTCCACCCATTAC
>NZ_BAAASR010000032.1:0-86921 GCF_039532985.1 Streptomyces gobitricini
GTGAGGGGGCGCGGTGAGGGGGCGGGCGGGGCGGAGGGCGAGGTTCGGGAGGGCGGCGGGGGCGGGGGGAGCGAGGGCGGGGGCGGACGGCGGGGGCGGACGGCGGGGCAAGTGAGGCGTGGGGCCGCCGAGCAGGGCGCCGCGTCAGTAGCGGCCCGCGAACCAGTTGGCGGCCGCCGCCGTGTGGAGGGGGAAGGCGAGTTCCGCCGGGGCGCGCAGGAGGTGGTGGCCGGCCGTTTCGTCGGTGGCGGCGGAGGGCGGGAGGTCGCGGGCCGGGCGTTCCGGCAGGAGGCCGAAGACCAGCAGGTGGCCGGCGGGCGAGCTCATCACGTCGGCAAGGGTCACGTCACCGGCCGGGGCCTCGATGCCGGTTTCCTCCTTCAGTTCACGCACCACCGCGTCCCGCCAGTCCTCGGCGTGGTCGATGAAGCCTCCGGGCAGGGCGATGCCGCCGCGCTGCGGCTCGATGGTGCGGGTGATGACGACGAGGCCCGTGCCACGCGCGTCGGCCGCGGGCAGCAGTGCCACGGCGACGGGCAGCGGGTTGCGGTAGGCGACGGCGCCGCAGGCCGGGCAGGCGCGTGGCCGGCCGGAACCGGCCGGGTAAGGAGCGCCGCAACTGGTGCAGTGGGAGTCCTTCACGGAGTGGGACTGTACCGATTCCTCCCCCACCTGGTAGATGGTGTGCATGACAGGTCTTGCTTCCGTGGCTTCCCGTCCCCGGGCTCTGGTGGCGGCCGCCGCCGCGTTCCTCTCCGTGTCGACGGCCGCTGTGCCCGCAGCGCGGGCCACGTCCGAGCCGAGGGCCCCGAGGGAGTTCGTGGCTCTCCGCTCCGTCGACCCGACGATCATCCAGGAGATGCGCTACACGACCGAGCACAACTTCGTGGGGGAGCCGGTGGACGGCTACCGGCAGCCGGTGTGCATCCTGACCCGGCCGGCCGCGCGGGCGCTGCACCGGGCGCAGGTGAAGCTGCTGCGGCAGGGTTATTCGCTGAAGGTGTACGACTGTTACCGGCCGCAGCGGGCCGTGGACCACTTCGTACGGTGGGCGAAGGATCCGCGGGACGAGGAGATGAAGGCGGAGTTCTATCCGTTGGTGCCCAAGTCCCGGCTCTTCGCGGACGGGTACATCGCCGAGAAGTCCGGGCACAGCCGGGGCTCCACGGTGGACGTGACGATCGTGAGGCTCCCCGCGGCGCCGACCCGTCCCTACGAGCCGGGTGAAGTGCTGGTGCCCTGCTACGCCCCGCGGGGGGAACGGTTTCCCGACAACTCCGTGGACATGGGGACGGGTTTCGACTGCTTCGACTCCCTCTCCCACACCGACGACCCGCGCGTGCGCGGGGTGCAACGGGCGAACCGGCAGATGCTGAAGAGCACGCTCGGCACGGAGGGGTTCGTCAACCTCCCCGAGGAGTGGTGGCACTTCACGTACCGGCCGGAGCCGTTTCCCGGCACGTACTTCGACTTCCCGGTCTCCAGGCGGTCGGTGGCGGGGCGCTGAGTCACGGTCTCGCGGGTCGTCGGCGCGGGCGGCCGGGGCGGGCGGCCGGGGCGGGTGCTCGCGGCCCGCACCCCGGCCGGTGGGGGTACGGGCCGCCGTGGCTCAGGTGGTGACGGGCTCGCGGGTGCGGGCGGCGCGGGTCAGGGCGTGTTCGACCACGGCGACCAGTACCGCCTTGACCGACTCCCGTTCCCGCGCGTCGCACATTATCAGCGGCACCTCCGGGTCGAGGTCGAGTGCCGCCCGGACCGTCTCGGCGGGGAAGCGGGCCGTTCCCTCGAAGCAGTTGACGGCCACCGCGAAGGGGATGCCGCGCCGCTCGAAGTAGTCGATCGCGGCGAAGCTGTCCTCCAGACGACGGGTGTCGCACAACACCACCGCTCCCAGGGCGCCTTGTGCCAGCTCGTCCCAGAGGAACCAGAAGCGGTCCTGGCCCGGCGTACCGAAGAGGTACAGCACCAGGTCCTCGCGGACCGTGATGCGACCGAAGTCCATGGCGACCGTGGTCGTGGACTTGGTCTCCACACCGTGCAGGTCGTCGACCGGCCGGCCGGCCTCGGTGAGGGTCTCCTCCGTGCGCAGCGGCCTGATCTCGCTGACCGCGCCCACCAGGGTGGTCTTGCCCACCCCGAACCCGCCCGCGACCAGGATCTTCAGCGTCACCGGCTCGACCGGTCGCTTCTTGCGGCCGGTGCTAAAGCGCCCGAAGGCCATTGATCACCTCACGGAGGATGCTGACGTCCGGCAGCTCGGCCGGCGGTACGGGACGGGTTACGTGGACGAGTTCGTCCTCGACGAGGTCGCCGACCAGGACGCGGACCACCCCCACGGGGAGGTCCAGGCCGGAGGCCAGCTCCGCGATCGACCGGGGGAGGTCGCTGCACCGCTCGACGATCTCCACGTGTTCCGGTGACAACGTCTGGTCGCGGCCGGGGTCGTCGGCCGCGGGCTCGGGGACGACCACCGCGATCAGGTCGAGGCGGTGGCGGGTGGCGCTGCTGGTACGGCCGCGTGTCATCGCGTACGGGCGGACCACCGGGCCCGCTTCGTCGTCGAACCAGTGGTGCGGTTCATGGCGGCCCCGGCGTCTGTGCCGGTTCCGCGGACCTGCTGCGTCACTCATCGCATCCCCCTCACCCTCCGGTGTGCGGTCCGGTCCGAGGTGCCGTCGCCAGGTGGGCCCCGACCCGCTTGACCATCAGCGTCATCTCGTACGCGACGAGCCCGACGTCGGAGTCGGCGTCCGCCAGCACGGCGAGGCAGCTGCCGTCGCCGGCGGCCGTGACGAAGAGGAAGGCGTCCTCCAGCTCCACCACGGTCTGCCGCACACGGCCGGCGTCGAAGTGGCGGCCGACGCCCTTGGCGAGGCTGTGGAACCCCGAGGCGACGGCTGCCATGTGCTCGCTGTCCTCACGGCTGAGGTCCCTGGAGGCCCCGGTGGCGAGGCCGTCGCTGGAGAGCACCAGCGCCTTGCGGATGGAGCCGACCCGGTCGACCAGCTCGTCGAGGAGCCAGCTCAGCTCGCCGGTGGAGCCGGTTGAGTCGGGTACTGCTGCGGCGTTCGGTGCGGTCATCGACCGTCCCCCTCGGGTGTCGTTCCTCGTGCTGTTCCGCCGTGGCCGGCGGGCGGGGCGCTCTCGGCGTTCTGCCTGCGGCCCCGCTGCCAGCCTCGTTGCATCGCTGCCATACGGCTGCGTACTTCTTCCGCTTCGCGCTCGGTGGCGTCTTCCGAGCCGCGATCGGTGTCCTCGTCCTCCACGGCGGCGCGCCGGGCAGCCTCCCGGAGCTGGGGCGCGAGGCTCGCCTGGCGTACGCGCCGGGGAAGGCCGCGAAGCAGCAGGGTGGCGTCGTCGTCGGACGCAGCGGGGGGAAGGTTCCCCTCCGGCCCTCTGGACGCGGTTTCGGCCGGTGCGCCCGATGTGGTCCCGAACGGTGTCCCGGGCGCCGACGGCGTCCCGTGTGCGGTGCGAGTGGGGGCCGTCTGCGCGGGGGGCGTCTGCGCGGGGCCGGTCTGGGCGGGCGCGCCCGGCGCCGGGTGCGTGCGGCCGCGTTCGTCCAGGCGTCGGCCGCGGTGTGCGACGAGCGTCGGCGGTTTGCGGCGCGGGAGCGGGACGAGGCCGCCCGTCGTCGCCTCGGGAGCCTGGTCGGTGGCCTGCTGGTGCTGCTCGTGGTCGGTGTGGCGGCCGGTCACGGGGCGCAGCGGCGGGCGGGCGCGGAACAGCCCGCCGCCCGTGTTGTCCTTCTCCACCAGGTCGCTGAGCCGGTCGTCGAGGTCCGTGAGGCCGGCGAGCCGGTCGTCGGCGTCGAGCGCGCCGACCGGGGCCTCCAGCTCGACCGGTCCGTCGAGGACGGACGGGCCGGTGGCGGAGGACAGGCGGGAGGGCGCCTTGGAGAGGGGCGCCCGCCGGTGCGGGGCCTCCTTGCCGCTCTTGCGGTCGAGCCGGAAACCGGCGCCCTGGGTCTCGGGTGCGTCGGTGAGCAGCGCGGCCGGAATGAACACGACCGCGGTGGTCCCTCCGTACGGAGAGGGCTGGAGCGAGACCCGCACGTTCTGGCGCTGGGCGAGGCGGCTGACGACGAAGAGGCCGAGCCGGTCGGTGTCGGAGAGTTCGAACTCGGGGGTCTCGGCGAGCCGCAGGTTGGCGTCGAGCAGCGCTTCGGGGGCCATCCCGAGGCCACGGTCGTCGATTTCGAGGGTGAAGCCGTTGGCGACCCGCTCGCCGTGGACGTGGACGGCGGTGTGCGGTGGGGAGAACACGGTGGCGTTCTCCAGGAGCTCGGCGATGAGGTGGGTGAGGTCGGCGACGGCCGGGCCACCGACGCCGATACGCGGCAGACGCCGCACCTCTACGCGTTCGTAGTCCTCGACCTCGGCGACCGCGGCACGTACGACGTCCATCAACTGGACCGGCTTGCGCCACTGCCGTGAGGGCGCCGCGCCGGAGAGGATGACCAGGCCCTCGGCGTGGCGGCGCATGCGGGTGGTCAGGTGGTCCAGGCGGAACAGGTCGGCGAGTTCCTCGGTGTCCTCGGTGCGCCGTTCCATGGTGTCGAGCAGGGTGAGCTGGCGGTGGAGGAGTACCTGGTTGCGGCGGGCGAGGTTGACGAAGACCTCGGACACGCCGCGGCGCATGTCGGCCTGCTTGACGGCGGCCTCCACGGCGGCCCGCTGGAGGGTGTTGAGGGCCTGGCCCACTTGGCCGACCTCGTCCCTCTCGTACTCCAGGTGCGGCACCTCGGTCTCGACGTCGACCTGCTCGCCGGCGGCGAGGCGGCGCATCACACTGGGCAGCCGTACGCCGGAGACCTCCTGGGCCTCCTTCCGCAGCCGGCGAAGGTCGCGCACGAGGCCGCGGCCGACGCGTACGGAGACGACGACCGATATGAGCAGGGCGAGGAACCCGAGCACGCCGGCGACACCCGCCTTGAGCAGCACGCTGTGGGCGGCGGGCTCGACGCGGTCCTGGTAGCGGTGGCCGGCCTCGGCGTTCTCGCGGGCGAGTTCGTCGAGGACGGGGGCCGCCAGCTTCTCCCAGCGCGCGGCGTCGATGGTGCGGGTCTCGCCGGTGGCCCCCTCGGCGAGCAGCGCGTCCTCGGCGTCGCGCAGCGGTTCGGTCCGGGGGCCGCGCCAGTACGCCTCGAAGACCTCGCGTTCGGAGCCGGGCATGAGATCCAGGTTGACCTCGTAGAGCAGCTCGCGGTGGGCGGCGAGGTCGGAGATGGCACGTATTTCCTGGGCGGTGATCCTTTTGCTGATGAGTGAGGAGACCACCAGGGCGTCCTCGCGGGAGAGCATCTCGCGGGCCCGTACGACACCGGTCAGAGCCCGCCCCTGCTTGTACACCTCCACGTTCTCCAGGGCGTGGAGGTTGCCGAGGAAGCTGTAGCAGGGGTCCACGAGGCGGTTGTAGAAGTCCAGTGCCTGGAGGCGGCCGACGGCGCGGTTCTCGACGGAGCGGCGCAGTGCGCCGAGGTCGTCGAGGGCCGCGAGGAGGGAGGTGAGCCTCGCGGACGCCTGGGTGCTCAGGGCGTCGACGACACCGGGGTCCTTGGCGCTGGCCCGGATCCTGGCGATGGCCCGGTCGGTCGCGGTGCGGTCGCGGCGGAGTACGGGCAGGGCCTCGGCGGAACGTGGGTCGGCGAGGTAGATCAGCGTCTGGCGGCGCTCCCGCTGGATGACGTTGACGGTCTCCTCGAGCGGGTGCGCGACCCTTTCGACGATACGGCCGACGTCCAGGAGCCGGCCGGCCTCGCGGCCCGTGATGTAGGTGGCGAATCCCCACAGGCCGGTGAGGGAGAGGAGCGGCACAAGGAGCAACGCCACGATCTTCCTGCGGATCGACTTCCCGCGAAAGCGCATGGCCTCCCCCACTCGCACCCGCCTGTCGCCCGGCGTGGGTGTACACGTCAACACAGCAATAAACGGCGCGAGCCTACTACTGCATCACGGACAACTCGAAGGGACGTCCGGGCGATTTTCAGCCGCACTGTTCCGCGCAGATCGTGAGTTGTCCTGGTATTCGGCGAGTTGACGGTCGCCACTGGGGCGGATGGCCCCTGGCAGGGCGTCATTTCTGCGTGATGGCCGGATGGCTGGAATTGCATGTTCCGGGGGAATCTTCCCCGACCGTCGATCGTCCTCCTGTACGGGAAGGCGAGAACTGTCGGCGTAAAGCGGCTCAAGGCGGGCAGCCACCCCTTGAGACGGTCGGGCGTGGGGAGTGGCGGTTCGGATGGAGACGGCGGCGCGACGCGAACTGTGGGTGGAGGAACCGGTGGGGAGGCGGAGGCTCCCCGATCCCGTGCGTATGGCGGCGGTGCGCGCCGTGCTCATCACGGCGCTGACGCTCATACAGGCGATGGTGGCGTTCTTCTGTACGCTCACGGCCTCCTGGCTGGCCTTCCCGACGGTGCTCAGCAGCATCGGCAGCACGGTGGTCGCGACCTGGTCCGTACTGGACGTGTGGGTGACCCGGCAGGTGTGGAACCAGCGCCACGGCGTCGTGTCGACGCCGAGCAGTACGGCACGTCACCTCCGCCGGGAGCGCCGCAGGGCCCAACGGGCCGCCCGCACGGAGGCACGCGGGGAAGCGCGTGGGGAGGCCCGTGGGGAGGCCCGTGGGGCGGTGCGCGTACCGGGCCGGCAGGGCGCGCGCGACAATCGGCTGTCGCGGGCCTGACCCCGGCACGGCCGGGCTGCGGACGGGCCCCCTGCCTGGCGGGACGGAGCCGGCCCACGCTCGGCCGGGCTGTACGGGCCGGGTGGCGCGGGGCGGCGCGGGGGCCGGTGCGTACGGGCCGGGTGGCGCGGGGCGGCGCGGGGGCCGGTGCGTACGGGCCGGGTGGCGCGGGGCGGCGCGGGGGCCGGTGCGTACGGGCCGGGTGGTGCGGGGCCGGGTCACGCGGCCTCGCCCGCCCGTCGGAGCCGGGTCGCGCGGCCCCGCTGGTGGAAACCGGCTCGTGCGGGGCCGGTTCGTCTGCGGTGCGCGGGCGTGTGTGCGATACGGCTAGTCGCTGAGCGCCGGTTCCGGTGCCGGGCCGCGCTTGAACATGCGGGTGGCGGTGATTTCGCCGTGCACCACCGCTTCCCCCTCGGTCGCCGGCTGCGGCAGGCCCGGGCGCAGATGCTCCTCCACGCTGATGTACTTCAGCCCCGCCCGGAGGTCCGCGTCGTTGCGCAGGCGGATGACCAGGGGGAACTCCGCGAGAGCGGTCGTGTCGAACAGGCCCGTGGTGTAGAGCAGCTGGACGCCGAGCGCGTCCGAGACCGCGCGCTGGAGCTCCAGCAGGTACGTGGCGTTGGCTCGGCCGATCGGATTGTCGAGGAACAGCGTGCCGGCGTGCCGGTGCTTGTCTCGGCCCCGGTCGTTGCTCCGCAGGGCGGCCATCGTGCAGTACAGGGCGATGGCGGCCGTGAGCAGCTGACCACCGGAGAAGACGTCGCCCATCTGCCCGACCGGAACCCGCTCGGCCCGCAGCACCGCGTCGGGCTTCAGGATTTCCACCGCCACCCCCTTGGGCTGGAGGGCGGCCTGGACGCCCCGCAGCAGCAGCGACATGCCGTCGCGGCGGAGGTCGGAGTTCTTCTTGACGGCCGCGCGGGTCGCTTCGTCGATGACCTCGCCGAGCCGCTCGACGAGCGTCGCCTGGTCGGGCTCCTCGAACCGGATGCGCAGGAACTCCTGGCCGGACCACTCGCCGAGGCCCTCCGGGAGCCGCGACAGCCGCTGCGCCGAACGGAGCGTGGCCAGCGCGGACTCGACCAGGCCCCGCAGCCGGTCGACGATCGAGTCGCGGTTGCGCTCCAGCTGCGCCAGCTCATCGGTGAGGACGCGCAGGCGGGGTGCGAAGGCGTCGGCCCACTTGGCGGCGTGCTCCGGCAGGGCCGACGCGGGCAGTTCCCGGATCTGTTGCCGGGCAGGGGTGCGAACCTGCTCGTAACGGGTGGAGTTGGCGTGCCGTACGAGGACGTCGCAGGCTTCCCGTACGCCGGCGTCCGCGGCCGACAGGTCGGTCGCGCAGCCGCGCAGGGAGCGCCGCGTCTCGGTGGCGGACCGGCGTGCCTCCTCCAGGCTGCCCGGGTACGGTTCGGGGCTCTCCTGGTCCTCGTCGGCGTGCTCCCTGAGCAGGTCGCGCAGGAGGGCGGCCGTCTCGTCGAACCCGCTCGCGGCGTCCTCGGCGACATGGTGGGCCTGGAGGAGCCGGGCGTGCGTGGCGCGGGCGGTCTCCAGCGCCTCGGTGCGGATCGCCAGTTCGGTGGTGGCGGTCCGCAGGAGGGACTGGGCGTGGTCGGCGTCGGTGGGCACCAGCTCCTCGGGCAGCTCGGTGTGCGCCTCGCCCTCCGTGGGGGCCAGGCGCTCGGCCTCGCCGCGCAGTCGGCCGAGCTTCTCGCTGGCCTCCGACGTCCGGGACTCCAGCATCTGGACCAGGGACTCGGCGCGGGCGGCCGCGGCCTGACGCGACGGGCCGTCGGCGCCGTCCGGGCTCTCCAGCAACTGGGCGGCGCGGGTGCGGACCTTGTTGGTGAGGCGGTCCAGTTCGGCGAGGGCGGCGCTCTCGTCGCTCTCGGCCCGGGCCTGCTCGGCGCGCAGGTCCGCGCCGACGCCGACCTTCTCGTACAACTGGGAGGCCGCGCGGTACGCCTCACGGAGGGCGGCGAGAGGCACGCGGGGAGCGTCGGCGTCCTCCTCCGGCAGGTTCTCGGGGGCGCCGGCGATCTCGGCGCGTTCGGCCCGTAGGGCGCGGGCGGTGCGATGGGCGTCGTCGGCGGCACGCTGCGCCGCGCGGCGGTCCTCGTCGGCGGCACGGGCCCGTTCCAGGCAGGTCTGGGCGCGGGCCTCGGACTCGGCGGCCTCGTCGGCCAGCTCGCGGAGCCTGGCCTGCCAGCCGGCCCGCTCGCGCAGCCGGAACGCGAGGCCGGCGAGGGCGTCGGCGACCCGGCGGGCCCGCTGCGCGGCTTCCTGCCGCTCGTCGCGCACGCGGGCGGTGTCGGCCGCCACCTCGTCGGCCTCCGCCCGCACGGTGCGGGCCTCGGCGAGCGCTGCCTCGGCGGCTTCGGCGGCCACGCGCGCGGTGGTGGCGGCTTCCGCGAGTTCGGTGAGCATGCCGGGCGGGCAGTCGTCGCGCCAGGACCCGATGCGGGCGGCGAGCGACCGGTCGCCCGTGAGGCGGGCGGCGAGGGTGCGGATCTCCTCGTCGCGGGCGGCGGCGCGGGCCCGCAGCGCCTGGCGCTCCTCGTCGGCGGCGTGCTCGTCGTGCATGGCCGGGTTCGGCGGGACGAGGAAGACGTCCGTGTCCGTGTCCGTCCCCGGGCCCGTCGGCGCCGGGACGGGCGCGAGCAGCGCGGCGGCGGTGCCCACGGCCACCGCTGAGCGCGGCAGCAGGGCCGCGCCGGCCAGGACCTCGCGGGCCCTGGCGTACGAGACCGGGTCGGTGATCACGATGCCGTCGACCAGCTCGGGGCGGGCGGTCAGCACGGCGGCGTGGTCGGCGGGCGCGACCGCCTGCGCGAGGTAGCGCCAGCCGGGGAGGGCGGGGATGCCCTGCTCTCCGAGGTACTCGACGGTGGCGAGGACGTCGGGACCCGGCGGCAGGAGACCGCCGTCACCGAGGGCGCCGAGGATGCGGGAGTCGTCGGCGGCGGCGGTACGCAGCTCGAAGAGCTTGCGTTCGGCGGAGGCGATGCCCTGGTCGAGGAGGTCGCGCAGTTCATCGGCGTACCGGTCGAACTCCTCCACCGTGAGCGGGCCCTGGCCCGCCCGCGCCGGTCCCGGTGCCCCGTCGCCGCCGGACCGGGCGTCCGCGCCCTGGCGGGGTCCCGGTACGGCGGGCCGGGCGGTGGACGGTTCGGCGTGCCCGGGGGCGGACGGCTCCCCGGTCGAGGGCCTGCCGGTCACGGGCCCCGCGGCGGCGGGCTGCGCGGCGGACGGCAGGCTCAGCAGTTCGGCGAGGCGTTCCTCGGCGGCGATGGACTCGGCGGCGCGGCGCTCGGCCTGGTAGGCGTTCTCCGCGGCCTGGGCGGCGTCCGCGGCGCGCGCCGCGGCCAGTTCGGCACGGGACTCCGAAGCGGCGGCCTCGCGGGCGCGGTCAGCCGCCGCGCGGGCGGCGTCACGGGCCGCGTCCCAGGCGGCGACGGTGGTCTTCTCGGCGTCGCTGGCGGCGAGCGCGGCGCGGGCGGGGTCGGCGTCCGGGGCGGTGTCGTCGAGCCAGCCGGCCCGTACGGCTTCGGCGGTCTCCTGCTCCACCTCGGCGAGGCGCTGTCGGAGGTGGCCGGCTTCGCTGCGGGCGCGCTGGGCCTCGGTGGCGGCGGCGGTGGCGTCGTGGTGGGCGGTCTCACCCGCCTCCTGGAGGGCGGCCGAACGCTCCTCCTCCTCGTCGGCGTGGCGCTCGCCCTCCTCGGCGGCCGCGTGCAGCGCCCGTACGAGGTCGGCGGCGGCCTTCGCGCGGGCGGCGAGCGCGGGGGCGGCGTCCCGCTCGGCCTCGCGGATGGCGGCCGCCACGCGCGCGGAGCGGTCGGCGGCGGCGCGGTGCCTCAGGACCGCCTCGGCGGCCTGCCAGGCCGCGTGGAGAGTGCGGGCGTCGATCAGTTCGCGGCGCTGGGCTGCGGCGCCCTTCTCGGCGGCGGTGAGGGCCAGGGAGGCGTGGCGGTAGGCCAGTTCGGCGGCGACGCGGGAGGCGCGGGCGCGGGCCTGCTCGGCCTCGGTGACCGTGTGGGCGGCCTCGGTGACCCGCTGGGCGAGCTCGGCGGCACGGCCGCGTTCCGCACCGGCGCGGGCGGCGAGGCGGGTGGCGAGTGTACGGGTGCGGCGCTCGGCACCGGCGTGGACGTCACGGGCACGCGCGCGGGTGTCGGCCGCGTCGACGATCCGGCCGAGGAGGTCGACGGAACCGGCGGTGAAGTCCCGCTCGGCGGTGAGCTCGGCGCGGCGGCCCAGCTTGTTGCCGAAGCCGCTGACCAGGTCCGCGAGGCCGTCCGTGTCCCGCGTGTCGGTGACCGCACGCAGCAGGAGGTCGGTGAAGTCGGAGTCCTTCTTGACCGCGAAGAGGCCGGCTGCCTCCCCCTCGTCCGCGTTCATCTCCCGCTGGTAGCGGAAGAGTTCGGGGTCCAGGCCGAGGTCGCCGAGGTGTTCGTTCCAGCGGTCGTGGATCTCCTCCCAGTACACCTCCAGGTGCGGGTACGCCTTGCCGGCCTCCGTGAGGGCGTCACGGAAACCCTTCATGGTGCGGCGGCGTCCCTGGGCGCCGGAGACACCTTCGGCGGGCGGGCGTACGGAGGTGGCTTCGGCGACCGGGAGGGAGTCGAGCCCGAGGCCGGGCCCCGGGCGGAAGGAGTACCAGGCCTCGGCGAACCTGCGCGGGTCGTTGGAGACCTGCCTGCCGCGCCACTCGCTGACCTTGCCGACGACGACGAGCTCGCCGGTGAGCGTGTGCTGCCACTCCAGGGCGACGTGGCCGCAGTCGTCGGCGAGCAGGAACTTGCGCAGCACACCGGAGCTGGCACCGCCGAGGGTGTTGCGGTGGCCCGGCAGCATCACCGAGAAGATCAGCTTGAGCAGGACGGACTTGCCGCCGCCGTTCTCCAGGAAGAGCACGCCCGCGGGCGCGGGGCGGCGCGGCGGGCCGACCGGCTCCTCCTCGAAGAACTCCGCCTGGGTGGGGGCGGGGTTGGGCACCGGCGCGCCCACTCCGCGCAGGTCCAGCACGGTGTCGGCGTAGCGCGCACCGGCCGGCCCGATGGAGTAGAGGCGGACCCGGGACAACTCGTACATGTCGGCGGACTCTCAGTCGTGTGCTGTCGTGTTGCGCTTGCGCGTGTGAGGCGTGGAGTGTCGGACGTGGGCGGGTCAGGCGTGGAAGGGCAGACCGGCGTCGGCGGCCAGCTCGAGGTCGTCCCCCTCCGGAGGCGGCAGGAGGGTGGCGGAGCCGTCGGTGACGGGGACGACGCCCAGGTCCAGGAGTTCGGCCATGGCGGCGCTGCCCGCCATGTCACGGACCTGGAGCTGGTAGCGGGCGGTGGTGCGGTAGGAGCCGCCGCCCTCGTCACCGGTGCGCTGGAGGAAGCCGGAGTCGGTGAGGAAGGCGACGGCTTTGCCGATGATGCCGGTGGTGGATCCGGCGAGCCGGCGGGCGTCCTTGGTGGCGCCGGTGGCGCTGCGCCGCGCGTAGATGCGCCAGGCGGCCTCCAGGCCGGGTGTGTCGGTGGCGGGGTCGGTGTTCTCGCCCTGTTCCTCGGCGCGCTCCTCGAGACGGCGGCAGGCCTGGCGTACGAAGGCGTCGACGCCGTTGACGGTGATGCGGCCGATGTACCCGTCGTCGGCGAGGTCCTCGGGGCGCGGGAACGCCATGGCGGCGACGGCGAGGTGGGCCAGGCCGTGGAGGAACCGGTCGGCGGAGTCGGTGGAGGCGCGGCGGGCGTAGTCCCCCATGCGGACGGCGAAGACGGAGTCCTCCGCGGCGGTGACGGCCATGCCGGCGCGCGGGGAGACCTCCAGGACGATGAGCCCCAGGCCGGTGGCGACGGCGTCGGCGACCCGCGCGAAGGCGGGTTCCTCGCGGTAGCGGCGGAGGAGGTCGGCGTATTCGGCGTCGCGGGCGGGGAGCAGCTTGGGCTGGAGCCCGAAGGAGACGAGGCGGGCGGCGTCGGCCGCGTCGGCGGGTGTGACGGGGGAGCCGCCGAGGGGGGCTCCGGTGGGCGCGGCGGTGCCGGACGCGGCGGGGTGCGCCGCCTGGGTGGCGTCCGGCTCGCTCCACGCGTCGGCGTGCTCGGCGTGGTGGTCGCTCACGGCTGGGGCTCCTCGGTGCGGGTGGATCGGTGTCGTGATGGGGACGTGGGGGGCTGTCCGACGCCCGGAGGGCGGCCGGGGCTGTGCCGTGCGGGCTCGCGGCGGCGGCGCTGGGCGACGGCGGAGCTGCCCGGCGGGCGTTCCGGGGCCTTCGGCTCCGGGGTGCGAGGGCCGGGGAGGCCCTGCACCCGGCGCTGGGCGCCGCCTCCGGCGCGGCGCGCCCCCAGGCGGCCGGGCAGGTGGGGCGCCCCGCCCGGGCCGAGGGGCGGGCGGGACGGCGCGCCTGGGGCGGCGGGCGGGCGCACCGCGTGGTGGTCCGCGGAACTCCGGCGCGCGCCGGAGAGCGGCCCGACGCCCGGAGGGCGGTCGGGGCGCCCGACGGCGGGGCGGGTGAGGGCAGCGGGCCGGAGGGCGGCGCGAGGGGGCGTGCCGCCGACGACGCGGACGAGCACGGGGCTCGTCATGTCGCGTCCGTACGGTCGGCGGCCATGCCCGCCGCGTCCAGCAGAGCGGTGCCGACGATCAGGTCCGCCCCGCCGAACTCGGGGTCGTCCAGCTCGGTGCCGTCGTCGACGGAGAACAGCAGGCGCTCCTCGCCCTGCCGGTAGGCCGTGCCGACCGGGGGGCTCGCCGCGTGTACCGCCAGCAGGGCCACGAGGTAGGGCAGTTCGGGGTCGCGGCGTCTGGCCTCGGCGAGCAGGCCGGAGAGCCGGCGCGGCGCGTCGTGCTCGAGGTCGAGCAGTTCCATGGCGGTGGCCAGCTGTGCCTCGCTGAACCGGCTGTCGTCGGGCGTCGCGATCACGTCGGGTTCCGGCATCTCGGCGCCCAGATGCTCCCGCTCCACCGGCGGGATCAGCAGCATCTCGACCAGGTCGCCCATCCGGACCGAGCCGGGGGCGCGGAGCCCGGTGCCGTGGGCGAAGTACGCGTCGGTGACCCTGCTCGCCTGTTCCACCGGCAGCGGCAGGATCGGTGCGAGCAGCTGGCCGTAGAGGTCGAGTCCGGAACGGGCGGTGGGCTGGGCGAAGGCCTGCCGGTCCTGTTCGGCCCGGAACAGCGGTCCGGCTTCGAGGAGCCGGGACTGCAACTGGGTGTGGCGT
Source organism: Streptomyces gobitricini (assembly GCF_039532985.1). Lineage (NCBI taxonomy): Bacteria > Bacillati > Actinomycetota > Actinomycetes > Kitasatosporales > Streptomycetaceae > Streptomyces > Streptomyces gobitricini. The sequence goes on from NZ_BAAASR010000032.1 coordinate 13,890, forward strand.
CGGATGCAGTCCTTGACGATGTCGACCAGTTCGGCCGCGCGCCGCTTGTGCTCCTGGTCCTCGGCCTCGTCCCGCGCCTTGCGGATGTTGGTGAGGATGGCGTTCTCGTGGCGGTACCGGTCGGCGACGTGGTCGAGCGCCTCGTCGATCATGTCCGGTACCGCGCCGAGCCAGTCGACGGCCCGGACATTGCGCCGGGTGGCCTCCAGGGTCCTGCGGAGCGTCTCCGCGTACTGCACGGTGCGGTACCTCGCCTGTTCCGCGGCGAGCTGCGCGTCGGCGAGCCGGCCGCGGCTGATCAGCACCTCGAGCTTCACCTCGGCCGCGATCTGCGCGCTGGTGACATCGGTGTCCAGGGCGCCGACGAGGACGTTGACCGCCTCGTCGGTCGTACGGAGGTAGACGGCGCCGCCGTAACCGGGGACCTCCTCGATGAGCTTGAAGTCGTAGTCGCGGCGTACGTACACACCGTCGGTGCCGAACGTGCCGTACACCGCGCGGAAGCCCCGGTCGACACTGCCGACGTTGATCAGGTTCTCCAGGACCCAGCGGGCCACGCGCTCGTGTTCGGCGGCGGGGCGCCGCGGGGCCTGGGCGGCGACCCGGGGCAGCAGCCGGGCGACGATCTGCTCGTGGTCGGCGCCGGTGTCGAAGTCCATGTTGAGCGTGACGAGGTCGATCGCGGCGAGGGCGACCTCCGCCATGGCGTACGTCGAGTACTCCCCCGCCAGGTTCGCCTTGCGCGCGTCCAGGTCGTGCAGGGGCGCGGTGCACGCGAGCGCGCGCAGCCGCCGCGCGAGCCCTTCGTCGGCGGCCGGGCCCTGAGCGGGCCGCGGCCCCGCGCTGAGCTGGGGCGGAACGAATTCCGTCGAGGCAGGCGAAGTCACGCTGCACAGATTAGGTCCTCGCACTGACAACGGTCGAAACGGCGCAGATGGCCCGCGCGGCCCCGTCTGCCGACCGGTGCGCGGAAGGGCCGTCGGCCCGCGCGCGAAAGGGCCGCGAGTCCGCGCGCCGGAGCGCCGTGAAGGCGTACACGCGGGTACCGCAGCGCGTGCGCCGGAAGCGCCGTCAGTCGTCGGCCGTCACCGGACCGCTCTCCATCACATGGGCATAAACCTGGACCAACTGGTCACGAGAGTCGTCCAGGTACTCCACGAGCAGCCGCTCGGCCTTCACCCGCTCACCCGCGCCCAGTGCGTCCAGAATCTCCCGGTTGCGCAGGAGATAGGGCTCGTGCAGCGCACGGGGGTCGTCGACGATGTGGAAGACGAGCCTGAGTTCGGCGAGGACGCCGCGCATCAGTTCGTCCATGCGGTCACTGCCGGCGAGGGCGACCAGCTCCCGGTGGAAGTGGATGTTGGCGGTGGAGACGCCTTTCCAGTCCCCCGCCCGCGCGTCACGCTCACCCGCGGTCACCGCCCGGACCAAGCCGTCGAGGAGGAACGGGGGCTCCCCGAGGTCGTGCACGACGGCGCGTTCGACGAGCCGCCGCGTGCGGTAGATGTCGACGACGTCCTCGACGGCGAGGACCCGCACGAACACCCCCCGGTTCAGCTCGTGGACGAGCAGCCGCTCATGCGTGAGCAACCGGAACGCCTCGCGCAACGTGTTGCGGGACACCCCCAGCGCGCCGCCGATGCTGTCCTCCGACAGCCGTGTGCCGGGCCGGAAGAACCCCTCGGCGATACGGGTGCGCAGGATGTCCGCGACCCGTTCCGCGGTGCTCGTACGCCCCAGGAGCGCCCGGTCGTCGGCCAGTCCACCGCTCTCGGCGCCCGTCTTCCCCACAGCGTCCTCATCTCGTCCGTCCGCGGCTTCCGCTCCGCTCATCGTAAAAGGAAACGAGGAGCCGGGAACGAGAGGACGAACCTCTTGTCGGATCGTTCAACGATCCCTACCTTGGGGACACCGCACCGATCCGCTTCACCCTCCACCGCTCAGTCCCGCCTCCCCCACTGCGAGGTGCAGATGAGTACGACCCAGACCCCTCGGCCGGCCAAGGGCGAACTGCCCGACGACACCGGAGCGTTCGCCTGGCTGCGCGCCCTCGGTCCACGCGGCCGGCGCGCCTTCGGCGGCGCGTTCGGCGGCTACGCCCTGGACTCCTACGACTTCTTCACGCTGCCCCTGAGCATGGTGGCGATCTCCGCGTACTTCAGCCTGAGCAGCGGCCAGACCGGCCTGCTCACGACCGTCACTCTCGTCGTGTCGGCCGTCGGCGGCGTCCTCGCGGGCATCCTCGCCGACCGGATCGGCCGGGTGAAGGCGCTGATGATCACCGTCATCACCTACGCGCTCTTCACCGTCCTGTGCGGGTTCGCGCCCAACTACGAGACGCTGCTGGTCTTCCGCGCCCTCCAGGGGCTCGGGTTCGGCGGCGAGTGGGCGGTCGGTGCGATCCTCGTCGCCGAGTACGCCTCCGCCAAGCACCGCGGCCGGACCCTCGGCGGCATCCAGAGCGCATGGGCGGTCGGCTGGGCCCTGGCGGTCATCGTCTACACGCTGGTCTTCCACTTCCTCGACCCGGACACCGCGTGGCGCGTGATGTTCTGGACGGGCGCCCTGCCGGCGCTGCTCGTGATCTGGGTCCGCCGGAACGTCGAGGACGCCCCGCACGCCGCCGAGATCCGCAGGTCCAGCGGCGAGCGCGGCTCCTTCACCGCCATCTTCCGGTCAGGCATGCTGCGGATCACGTTGTTCGCCACACTGCTCTCCACCGGCGTCCAGGGCGGCTACTACACCCTGGCCACCTGGGTGCCGACGTACCTCAAGAACGACCGCGGACTGACCGTCGTCGGCACCGGCGGCTATCTGACCTTCCTGATCTCCGGCGCCTTCATCGGCTACCTGACGGGTGGTTACCTCACCGACCGGCTCGGGCGGAAGCGCAACATCGTCATCTTCGCCGTCCTGTCGGCGGTGTGCATCCTCGCGTACACCAACATCCCCTCCGGGGCGAACGGCCTGGTCCTCGTCCTGGGTTTCCCCCTGGGGTTCTGCATGTCGGCGATCTTCAGCGGGTTCGGCTCGTTCCTCGCCGAGCTGTACCCGACGGCGGTACGCGGCACGGGGCAGGGGTTCACGTACAACACCGGCCGCGCGGTGGGCGCCTTCTTCCCCACCCTCGTCGGTTTCCTCGCCGGCAGCTGGGGCGTGGGCGGAGCGCTGGTCTTCGGCGCGGTCGGCTACGGCATCGCCGTACTGGCCCTGCTGGGCCTGCCCGAGACACGCGGCCGCGAGCTCAGCTGACACACCAGTAGGGAGACACCACCATGACCTGGGCCTCGATCGACCTCAACGCCGACCTGGGAGAGGGCTTCGGACGCTGGCGGCTGACGGACGACGAACAGCTCCTGTCGGTCGTCACCAGCGCCAATGTGGCCTGCGGCTTCCACGCCGGTGACGCCGTCACCATGCGGCGCGTCTGCGAACTCGCGGCCGGGCGCGGGGTACGGATCGGCGCCCAGGTCTCCTACCGCGACCTCGCCGGCTTCGGGCGGCGCTCCATGGACGTCCCGTACGACGAGCTGGCCGCCGAAGTGGCGTACCAGATCGGTGCCCTGGAGGTGTTCGCCAGGGCGGCCGGCGCGCGGGTGTCCTACGTGAAACCGCACGGGGCCCTCTACAACCGCGTCGTACGGGACGAGGGGCAGGCACAGGCGGTGGTGGACGGGGTGCTGCTGACCGGTGAGCGGCTCCCCCTGCTGGGGCTGCCCGGCTCCCGGCTGCACGAGGTGGCCGAGAAGGCCGGACTCCCGGTGGTCACCGAGGGGTTCACCGACCGTGCCTACACCGCCGACGGCACGCTCGTGCCGCGCGGCGAGGAGGGCGCCGTCATCACCGATCCGGCGGCCGTCGTGGAACGATCCGTGTCCTTGGCCCGGTTCGGTGTGATCACCTCCCGGTGCGGGCGCTCGGTGCCCGTCCGCGCCCGGTCGTTGTGCCTGCACGGCGACACCCCCGGCGCGGTGGGCCTGGCCCGCCGCGTGCGGACGCAGTTGGAGGCCTCCGGTGTCCGCGTGGAGGCCTTCGTATGAGGACCGTCGGGGTGGGCGAGCGGGCCCTGCTCGTCGAGTTCGACGGCGGCGAGGAGGCCGAGGCCTTCCACGCCGAGCTGCTGCGCCGCCGAGCGGCCGGTGCGCTGCCCGCCGTGACCGAGATCGTTCCGGCGGCGCGGACGGTGCTGCTGGACGGCGTGGAGGAGCCCGGGCGGCTCGCCGCGCTGATCGCCGGGTGGGAGGTCGCGCCGGCGCACGCACGCGTGGAGCCGGTCCTCGACATCCCGGTCCGGTACGACGGGCCCGATCTCCCGGACGTCGCGGCGCTGTGGGGCGTGACGCCGCAGGAGGCGGCGCGGATCCACTCGGCGGCCGGGTTCCGGGTGGCGTTCTGCGGCTTCGCGCCCGGGTTCGGCTACCTGACCGGTTTGCCGGAGGGGTACGAGGTGCCCCGGCGGGCCACCCCGCGCACGGCGGTCCCGGCCGGCTCGGTGGCGGTGGCGGGCCCCTACACGGGGGTGTACCCGCGTGCGTCGCCGGGCGGCTGGCAGCTCATCGGGAGGACGGACGCGGTGCTGTGGAACCCCGAGCGGGAACCCGCGGCGCTGCTGTCGCCGGGCACCCGGGTCCGGTTCGTCCCGCAGGACGTGCCCCGGGACGTGAGGGGCCGATGACCGACCGGGCCTTCGCCGTGGTACGGGCCGGGGCGCTGACCACCGTGCAGGACCGGGGGCGCTCCGGCCACGCCCACCTGGGGGTGCCGCGCTCGGGCGCCCTCGACCCGTACGCGAGCGCCCTGGTCAACCGGCTGGTCGGCAACCCGGCGGAGGCGGCCGTGCTGGAGACCACGGTCGACGGGTGCGCGGTGCGGCCGCGCTGCGCGGTGACCGTCGCGGTGGGCGGCGCTCCGTGCGCCGTCAGGGTGGACGGGCGCCCGGCCGCGTGGGGTGCGCCCGTGCGCGTTCCCGCGGGCGCCGTGCTGGAGGTGGGTGCGGCGGTGAGGGGCCTGCGCTCGTACGTGGCGTTCGGCGGGGGCGTCGCGGCGGAGCCGGTGCTCGGCAGCCGCTCCACGGACCTGCTCTCGGGGCTCGGCCCGGCACCCCTGCGGGACGCGGCCGTGGTCCCGCTCGGACCGGAACCCGCGGGCGGGCCCGGCCCCGACGTCGTGCCCTGGCCGGCGGCGCCCGGGGAGCTGGTGCTGCGGGTCCGGCTGGGCCCGCGTGACGACTGGTTCACGAGCACGGCCCTGCGCCTGTTCGGCACGCGCGCGTACCGGGTGTCACCGGCGAGCAACCGCATAGGGCTGCGTACCGAAGGCCCGCCCCTGGAGCGTGCCGTGGCCGGCGAGCTGCCCAGCGAGGGCATGGTCCTCGGCGCGGTCCAGGTCCCTCCGGACGGGCGCCCGGTGGTGTTCCTCGCGGACCATCCCACGACCGGCGGCTATCCGGTGGTGGCCGTGGTCCGCGAGCGGGACCTGGCGGCGGCCGCGCAGGCCGTGCCGGGAACACCGGTCCGCTTCATCGCGACCCGGTAGGGCGCGCGGCGCTGCGGAGGGGAGCCCCGTAGCCGCCGCCTCCGGGGGTCGCGACCACCAGCACGTCTCCGGGGGCGACGTCCACCACGTCCACGCCCTCCAGCCTCCGGACGGTTCCGTCGGCGTACTCCACCGCGTTCTCGCCGAGCGCCCCGGGAGCACCGCCCGCCATGCCGTACGGGGGGACTCTCCGGTGCCCGGTGAGGAGCGTCACCGTCATGGGCTCGAGGAACCGGATGCGCCGTACGACGCCGTTGCCGCCGCGCCACCGGCCGCGCCCACCGCTGCCGTCCCGTATCGCGAAGGCGTCCACCCGGACCGGGTGGCGCCATTCCAGGACCTCGGGGTCGGTGAGGCGTGAGTTGGTCATATGGGTCTGTACGGCGTCGGCACCGTCGAAGCCGTCCCCGGCTCCCGCGCCGCTCGCCACCGTCTCGTAGTACTGCACGCGGTCGTTGCCGAAGGTCAGGTTGTTCATGGTGCCCGAGCCCTCCGCCTGGACGCCCAGCGCGGCGTACAGGGCCCCGGTCACGGCCTGCGAGGTCTCCACGTTGCCCGCGACGGTCGCCGCCGGGTGGGCGGGGGCGAGCATCGAACCGTCCGGCACCCGTACGTCCAGCGGTTCCAGGCAGCCGCTGTTGAGCGGGATGTCGTCGTCGACGAGGGTCCGGAACACGTACAGGACGGCCGCCATGACCACGGACGTGGGAGCGTTGACGTTCCCCGGCTGCTGCGGTGACGTTCCGGTGAAGTCCAGGACGGCGTCGCGGCGCTCGTGGTCGACGCGGAGGGCCACCTGGATGACGGCGCCCCCGTCCGTCTCGTACCGGCAGGAGCCGTCCCGGAGGGTGGCGACGATCCGCCGCACGGACTCCTCCGCGTTGTTCCTCACGTGTCGCATGTACGCGTGGACGACGTCGAGGCCGTACCGGTCGGCCATGTGGCGCAGTTCGTCGACGCCCTTCTCGTTGGCGGCGATCTGGGCGCGCAGGTCGGCGAGGTTGGTGTCCGGGTCCCGGGACGGGTACGGGGCCTCGGTGAGGAGCCTCCTGGTCTCGTCCTCGCGCAGCCGGCCGTCCCGCACCAGCAGCCAGTTGTCGAAGAGGACGCCCTCCTCGTGGATGCTGCGGCTGAAGGCCGGCATGGACCCGGGGGTGGTGCCACCGATCTCGGCGTGGTGGCCTCGTGAGGCGACGAGGAAGCGCAGGTCGCCCGGTGGTCCGAAGACGGGCGTCACGACCGTCACATCGGGCAGGTGGGTGCCGCCGTGGTACGGGTCGTTGATCGCGTACACGTCTCCGGGGCGCATGGTGCCCGCGTTGCGCCGCAGCACCTCCTTGATGGACTCCCCCATGGACCCGAGGTGGACCGGGATGTGGGGCGCGTTGGCGATCAGGTTGCCGTCCGCGTCGAAGAGCGCGCAGGAGAAGTCGAGGCGTTCCTTGATGTTGACCGAGTGGGCCGTGTTCTCCAGTCGGACGCCCATCTGTTCGGCGATGGCCATGAAGAGGTTGTTGAACACCTCCAGGAGGACCGGGTCGACGTCCGTACCGACGGCGCTCCGGCTCGGCCTGGGGCGGGCCCGTGTCAGGTGCAGATGACCGGTCGGGGTGGCGAGGGCCTGCCAGCCGTCGTCGACGACGGTGGTGGCGTCGGCCTCGGCGATGACGGCCGGTCCCGGCACCGTGCCGGCCGGACGGATGTCCTCCCTCCGGTACAGCGGGGTGTCCCGCCAGGCGCCGGCCACGAAGGTCGTCACGGTGGCGTGCGGCCGCGGCCGGCCCTCCGCAGGGGGGTTCGGGGCGTCGAGGGGGTGCCGCGCGCCGGCCCGGCCGACCGCCTCCACCGAGACGGCCTCCACCACCAGCGGCTTGTCCATGGTGAAGGCGTACCGCGCGCGGTGAGCCTCCTCGAACGCCTCCCTCATGGCCTCGGCCGAGTCGAGGGGGACGGGCAGGCTCGCGTCCGTTCCGGCGTAGCGGATCAGCACGCGCGCGTGAGTGGTGATCGCGCCGGGGGGCAGACCGTCGGCGCGCAGTTCGTCGGCGGTGCGCTCGGCGAGCCTCCCGCAGAGGTCCTCCACGCGCGCATGGAGGGGGGCGTCCAGTTCCGCCTCGACGGACTGCTGGCGCGTGGCGGTTGCGTCGGCGAGCCCGATGCCGTACGCGGAGAGCACGCCGGCCAGCGGCGGCACCAGGACCGTGTCGACACCGAGGGCGTCGGCGACGGCGCACGCGTGCTGGCCGCCCGCCCCGCCGAAGCTGGTCAGCGCGTAGCGCGTGATGTCGTGGCCGCGCTGTACGGAGATCTTCTTGACGGCGTTCGCCATGTTGAGGACGGCTATCTCGAGGAAACCGGCGGCGACCTCCTCGGGTGCGGGGTCCGTGCCGGTGTGCCGCCGCACCTCCTCCGCGAGGGCGGTGAAGCGGGTGCGGGCGACCTCGGCGTCGAGCGGCTGGTCACCGTCCGGCCCGAAGACGGCGGGGAAGTGCTCCGGTTGCACGCGGCCGAGCATCACGTTGGCGTCGGTCACCGTCAGCGGGCCGCCGCGCCGGTAGCAGGCGGGGCCCGGGTCGGCGCCGGCCGAGTCGGGGCCGACCCGATAGCGCCTGCCGTCGAAGTGGAGGACCGACCCGCCGCCCGCCGCGACGGTGTGGACGCTCATCATGGGCGCGCGCATCCGTACGCCCGCCACCTGGGTGCCCAGCTCGCGCTCGAACTCGCCCGCGTAGTGCGACACGTCGGTGGACGTGCCTCCCATGTCGAAGCCGATCACCCGCGCGAAGCCCGCCTGCTCGGACGTACGCGCCATACCCACGACCCCGCCCGCGGGGCCGGACAGTACGGCGTCCTTGCCGCGGAAGTGGGCGGCCTCGCGCAGTCCGCCGCTCGACTGCATGAACAGCAGGCGCACCCCGGCGAGTTCGCTCGCCACCTCGTCGACGTACCGCCGCAGGATCGGAGAGAGGTACGCGTCGACGACCGTGGTGTCACCGCGCGGCACCAGCTTGATCAGCGGGCTGACCTCGTGCGAGCAGCTGACCTGCGTGAACCCGGCCGCCCGGGCGGCCTCGGCGACACGCAGCTCATGGTCGGGACGGCGGTAGCCGTGCATGAGGACGACCGCGGCGCTCCGGAAACCGTCGTGGTGGGCGGCCTGCAGCCGCTCGTCCACGGCGGGCGCGTCGAGCGGCCGGACGACCGTGCCACGGGCGTCGACGCGCTCGGGGACCTCGATGACCCGGTCGTACACCGCTTCCGGGAGCAGGATGCGCCGGTCGAAGATTCGCGGCCGGTTCTGGTAGGCGATGCGCAGCGCGTCGCGGAAGCCCTCGGTGATGAGCAGGACGGTGGGCTCTCCGCGTCGCTCCAGGAGGGCGTTGGTGGCGACCGTGGTGCCCATCTTGACGGTGGCGATCCGGTCCGCCGGTACGGGTTCGCCCGGCGCGAGCCCGAGGAGGAGCCGGATGCCCGCCACGGCCGCGTCCCGGTACCGGGCGGGATCGTGGGAGAGCAGCTTGCGGGTGACCAGGTGCCCGTCGGGCCTCCGGGCCACGATGTCGGTGAAGGTACCGCCGCGGTCGATCCAGAACTCCCAGCGCCCGGTCATTGCTCCATTGTGGCAAGGGGGGCCCGCGCGGGCACGGTCCGCCGCACGCGCGCGTGCGGCGTCCGCCACGGCGCGGCGCCGCGTCACCGGTGGCGCCCTCGCAGGGGCCGGTCAGGTGACGCCGGGGCGTCCTGGAACGGCCGCGGCCGTCGTGGAACGGCGCCAGCCGTCGTGGAGCGGCTCCCGACCTCCGGGCCCGGGTCCCGCCCCGCGCGGCTCCGGCGACGTGTGCCTTTCCGTACGGGGGACGGCCCATGAGCGGTTGCCCGCGCGTCCCCGCGCGTCACACCTTGGGCAGGTCCGGGCCGATCCTGCTCCGTACGGCGCTCTGCACCTCGTCCTCCTCGGCGGGGTCCGCGGCGAGGCGGCGCAGCCGCTCGGCCACGCGTACGTCACCGGTCTCGGCGTGCAGGGCGGCGACCTCCCTGGTGGTCTCCTCGCAGTCCCACAGGCACTCGACGGCGAAGCCGGTCGGGAAGGAGGGGTCCGTGGCGGCGAGGGCGCGGGCCGCGCGCCCCCGCAGCTGCGACGACGCGGTTTCACGGTAGATGTGACGCAGTACGGGCGCGGCGCAGGCCACACCCAGCCTGCCGGTGCCGTCGACGAGCGCGTAGAGCGACTGCGCGTCGGGGCCGTCGGACCGTACCGCCTCGCGCAACGCCCCGAGGACGAGCGCGGCGTCGCGGGCGTCACCCCGGCAGGCGAGCACGCCCGCCGCCGAGGCACCCAGCGGGTCCGGCCGGTGTGCCCAGCCGCGTGCGCGGTCGACGGCCTCGTCGCCGCACATGCGCTCGAAGGCGGCGACGGCCGCCTCCGCGACGACGCGCGAGTCACTGACCGCCGCGGCCTCGATGAGGTCGAGCACGACGGGGTCACGCGCCTCGGCGAGGTAGTGCAGGGCGGCGCAGCGGGCGCCGTCCGGGCCGCGGCGGGCCGCTTCGACGATGAGCGGGCGGTCCTCGGGGCCGGCGACGGCGGTGAGACATCGGGCGGCCGGCACGTGGAGCGCGGAACCGCGCTCCAGCCCCTCCTGGGCCCACTCGAAGACCGCCTGGACGCTCCAGCCGGGCCGGGGCCCGGTGGGGCGCAGCTGGCGCTGCCAGCGGTCGAAGGAGCCCTGCTCCCGGGCCGCGCGCACCCGGGCGCCGATCGTGTCCCGCCGGTCGTCGGCCCACAATCGCCACGGGCGCGGCTCGAAGGCGTCCCGTACGGCGGCGGCCAGCTCGGCGTCGCCCTCGGGGGTGGCGGGGAACCTGGCGAGGACGGGGGCGGCGAGGCCGCGCAGTGCGGAGTCGTCGTCGCGCAGGGCCAGCTCGTCGAGCGCCCACGACCAGTTGGTCCCGGTGGCGGCGTACCGGCGGAGCAGCACGAGGGCGTCCTCACGGCCGTACGCGGCGAGGTGGCCGAGAACGGCGAGCGCGAGACCGGTCCGTGACTCCTCGGTGTCGAGGTGGTCCTCGGCACCGAAGAGGTGGGCCTCGATCTCCTCGAGCCCGCCGTGCAGATCCAGATAGAGGCGTGCGTAGTAGAGGGAGCGGTTCTCGACCTGCCAGTCCTGGCGGGGATCGTGGAGAACACAGTGGCCGAGGGCCGCGAGGGCTTCCGCCCGTGGCGCGGCCAGCGCGTGCAGCGTGCCGTCGCCGCGACCCCTCTGCAGCAGGCCGAGCAGCGTACCGCTCGGCGCTATGACTGGATCGAACATGGGAAATGCCTCACATCAAGCTGTCGACGCACCCGGAGGAGACCGGGGACCCCGGGGTGGCCGGGGAACGGTGATTACCTAGGCCGCGCAGCAACATGTGGAGCCGCCCGTCGTCTTCCGCTTGGTGATGACCATCTTCCTCTGCCTCTCGTCGGTGGCCCCGTGCGGGCCCGACGCCATGATGACCCAGCCATTTCGCCACCGCGACCACATTTACGGCACCGCTCTCACCTGGCGTTCAGCGCCCGTTCACCGGGCCCCGAAGAGCTCCAGGAGGTGTGTCTTCCCAAACATCCTGGCGGTATCCACGGCGGACGGAGTTCCGGCTTCCGGATCGGCCCCGGCGGCCAGGAGGTCACGGACGATGGTGTCCTCGCCCTTGAAGACGGCGCCGGCGATCGGCGTCTGGCCCCGGTCGTTGATGCGGTTGGGGTCGGCGCCCCGCTCCAGGAGGGCCGCCACCGCGTCCTCCTGACCGTGGTAGGCGGCGAGCATCACCAGGGAGTCGCCCTTGTCGTTGGTGAGGTTCGCGGGCACACCCGCGTCGACGTAGGCGGCGAGCGCCTCGGCGTCGCCCTGCCGTGCCAGGTCGAAGACCTTCGACGCCAGCTCGATCACCTCGGGATCCGGGGTTTCACTCATCGGACGTACCGCCTCTCAACTCGTTGACGCGCCATGGACGCCATGGACGCGCGCGGCCTCGAGAGCCGCGTTGACCTGCATGGACCCGGTTGCCCCGGTACGCACGGCGGGAGCGCCGTACGAGTGAACCGACAGGGTACTGCCCGGCTGTACACATGACCCGGCCCGCCGGTGGCAAAGGATGGCCCGCGGCACGCAGGCGTGCGCCGCACGGCCGACCATCCGCCAATGAAGTGAAAAGAGCATAATTTCACCCATTTGCATCTTTAATCATATAGATACTTGCTGTGAGGCTGGAAGAACTGAAGGTGACTGTCCCCTCACCCAGGAGATCCCCTCATGATCCTGTCCATCTCAGGCGTGGTTCTGCTCGGCATCATCGTCTTCCTGTTCTTCAGGAAGGACGGGCTCAAGGCCTCCCACGCCCTCGTCTGCTCACTCTTCGGCTTCTACCTCGCGGGCACCGCGATCGCGCCCAGCATCACGGCGGGCGGCGCCAGCCTGGCCAGCCTGCTGGGCGGGATCAAGTTCTGACCCGCAGCGGCCCCTTCCACGACTTCAGGATCAGGAGTACGACGTGGCCCGGCGCCCTCTTCCGCGCATCTCGAACCTCCCGGGCATCGCGAGCATTCCGAGCAGCGCCACTGCCCGGATCGCCCGCGGTCGGGAAATCGCACGAACGGCCGCCGACGGCGCCACGGACGTCCTCCATCCGCTGATCACGATCACCCGTGGCCTGCGGAAACTGGGCGGGGCCGGACGCGCCAAGTGGGCCGCGACCCCCAAGGAACGGCGCGGTCCCGCGCTGTTCGTGGTCGCGGCCTGCGTGCTGGCCGTCGCGCTCGTCCCGTACGGGCCCCTGCTGGCCCTGGTGTCGGTGATGGGCGCGGCGGCGTGGCACGGGCGCGAGCGCCCGGTCGTGAGGACGGGGCCCGACGAGGCGGAGACCGAGCGGCTCCGGGCGCTGTACGAGGCGCTGGTGCCGTACTTCTCCGTCCCGGAGGACCCGAACCCGCTGTTCACCCACGGCGGTGACTGGGCCACGACGTTCAGCGACTTCACGTTCGACGGCGACGGACGGCCGACCCGCCTGCGTATCACCTACCCGGCGTACTTCACGGACGGCGAGGCGGAGTCCCGGGCGCGGATCGAGCACGTACTGCACGCCAAGTCCGGGCGAGGCCGGGAGTACCTCTTCGACTGGGACGAAGAAGGAAACCAGCTCCTTATGCGAGTGCTTCCGGCGCTCTCCACCTCGGTGGCCGCGCAGCGTTTCGTCACCGTTCCGGGCGAGACGGTACTGGGATTCACGGACCCCGAAGCGGTGCAGCGGACCGTACCGGTCCTGGACGGGGACGAGTCCCGGGACGCCCCGCCCGTGGTGTGGCGCACGGGTCCGCGCTCGACCGAACCGCACCTGCTGGCCGTAGGGCAGCCCGGCAGCGGCACCACCACGCTGCTGCGGTCCATCGCCCTCCAGGCCCTTCAGTACGGCGACATCCTCGTCGTCGAGGGCAGCGGGACCGGCGAGTACGCCTGCCTCACCGGGCGTGCCGGGGTCCTGGCGGTCGAATGCGGGCTGGGCGGCGCGCTGTCGAGTCTGGAGTGGGCGGCGCACGAGACGGAGCGGCGGCTCATCGCGGCCAACCGGGCGCGGCAGGCGGGGCACCCGGCCCCCGAGGACACCAGGCGGCCGCTGTGGATCCTGCTGGACCGGCCGAGCGTGCTGGGCCACCTGGCCGCGGCCGACGGGCGGCTGGACCCGCAGTCACTGCTCCAGGTTCCACTGCGGCACGGCCGGGCGGCCCATGTGACGGTGGTCGTGGCCGAGCAGTTCGACAGCCTGGACACGCTCGGCGAGGCGGTCCTGACCCACACCCGCGCCAGAGTCGTCCTGGGGTCCGCCACGCCCGAGCAGGTGCGGTGGGTCCTGGAAGCCGCCCCGCACACCACACCGATCCCGCACGTCCCGCCCGGACGCGGGTACGCCCGGCTCGGCACGGGGCCGGTGCTCCGGCTCCAGGTCCCGGCGACGCCCGACCCGTACGACGACGCGACGACGGAGGCGCACCGACAGGCCGTCCTGGACCTGCTCCCCGAGCGCCCGCCCGCCCCGGCGCCGCCGCAAGCACCTCGGGCGCCGGAGCCGGCACCCGCCCCGGTGGCCGTACCGGTACCGGCGGCCGTACCGGTACCGGCGGCCGTGCCCGCCGTCGTAGGGGTCCATCCGGACACCGCCGGCGCTCCGGCCCCGGACACCGCCCCTGAAGCCGCCCCTGGACCCGCCCCGGAAGCGGCTCCCGCCCCCGAGTGTCCCCCTCCCCCGCCGCCGCCCGATCCCGAAGCCGCGGCAGGCCCGGGCGCCGCCACAACCCCCGCCCCGGCCACGCCCCCGGCACCCGCCGCAAGTGCGGTTGCAGCCCCGGCACCCGCCACACTTCAAGCACCCGCCACAAGCCCGCCCCCGCCCTCGACCACGCCCCCGGCCACGGGCGGCAGCCCCGGCACCGGCGCCGCCCAGGGCGCCACCGGCTGACACGCCGCACACCTCACGGGCGGACGCCCCGCCTCCACGCGACGGGCGCCCGCCCTCACACGGCGGACGCCCCTGTCACGCCACGAACGTCCGCAGCGACTCGCCCGAGCCGGCGCTCGCGCCCGCCTTCACCAGCCGCGCCGCCGCGGCAAGGCGCACCGCGGCCTCGTCGGCGACCGGACCGGCGACGGTGAAGGGCAGCCGGACGTACCCCTCGAAGGCGCCGTCCACCCCGAAGCGGGGCCCTGAAGGCACCCGCACGCCCACCCGCTCGCCCACTTCGGCCAGCCGGGAACCGGACAGGCCGCCGGTGCGCACCCACAGGGTCAGACCGCCGCGCGGCACCTCGAACTCCCAGTCGGGCAGCTCCCGGCGTACCGCCGCCACCAGCGCGTCCCTGTTCTCCAGCGCCTGAGTGCGCCGCAGGGCGACCGCCTTCTCCCAGCCGCCGGTCCGCATCAGCCAGTTGACGCCGAGCTGCTCCAGGACGGGGGTGCCGAGGTCGGCGTACGCGCGGGCGGCCACCAGCGAGCGGATCACGTCGGGCGCGGCGCGCACCCAGCCGATGCGCATGCCGGCCCAGAAGGCCTTGCTCGCCGAGCCGACGGTGAGCACCGTGCTCCCTGCCGGGTCGAAGGCGCACACCGGGCGGGGCATGTCGAGCCCCTCGTCCAGGTGGAGCTCGGTCATGGTCTCGTCGACGACGAGGACCGTCCCGGCCGAGCGGGACGCGTCGACCAGCGCACGCCGCTGGTCCTCGCCGGCGAGCGCCCCGGTCGGGTTGTGGAAGTCCGCCACGACGTAGGCGAGCCGGGGGGCGGCGTCCCTCAGGACCTGGCGCCAGCGCGGCAGGTCCCAGCCCTCCAGTCCCTCGGACATGGCGACGGGCACCAGGCGGGCACCGGCCTCCCGCATCAGCTGGAGGATGTTGGCGTACGACGGCGACTCCACGGCGATGCGCTCACCGCGTCCGGCGAAGAGGTGGCAGATGGCGTCGATCGCCCCCATGGCACCCGTCGTCACCATGATCTGCTCGGGCATCGTGGGAATGCCCCGTTCCGTGTACCGGTCGGCGAGCATCTGCCGCAGCGCGGGCAGCCCGGCCGGGTAGTCCCCGTGCGTGTGGGCGTACGGCGGCAGCTCCTCGAGGGCGCCCTGGAAGCCGCGGGTGAGCCAGGGCTCGGGTGCCGGCAGGGAGGCACAGCCCAGGTCGATCATGGACCCGAGGGACTCCGGGGGCAGGGGCTCCAGGCCCCGTGCGGGCAGCGGGTTGCCGGCGGGCACGGCCGTCCAGCTCCCGGCGCCCCGGCGCGACTCCAGGAACCCTTCGGCGCGCAGCGCCTCGTACGCGGCGGCGACCGTCGTACGGCTCACGGAGAGCGCGAGGGCCAGCTCCCGCTCGGCGGGGAGCCGGGCGGCGACCGGGACACGCCCCTCCAGCACCAGCAGGCGGATGCCGTCGGCGAGGGCACGGTAGGCGGGCGGCTTCCGGGTGCCGGGGCCGGCCGGGCGGGGCTGCTGCGCGTTGAGCTGTCGGGCCAGCTGGGCGGGGCCCACCGCCGAAGTCCACTCAGCCATGGAATTCAGTCCACCTTCCTCGAATTGGACCTGGTTGGCATCCAGGGCCCGGCCACAGGGTGACATGAGCCAGTCCACCACCATCACCTCGGGGGGCACAACACATGTCGACGACATCCGGCACACCGGATCCCGGCACCGCGCCACGGCACCTGATCCGCCGACTGCTCCAGCTGTACGTCGGACTCACCCTGTACGGGTTCAGTTCGGCGCTGCTCGTCCGCAGCGGTCTCGGCCTGGAACCGTGGAACGTCCTGCACCAGGGGCTCGCCGAACGGACCGGCCTGACCATGGGTGTCGTCCTGACCGCCGTCGGCGCCGCCGTGCTCCTGGTGTGGATCCCGTTGCGGCAGAAGCCCGGCCTGGGCACCGTCTCCAACGTGCTCGTCATCGGCATCGCGATGGACGGCAGCCTGTGGTTCCTCCCCCACGCGCACGGCCTCCTCGCCCAGGTACCGCTGATGGCGGGTGGAATCGTGCTCAACGGGGTGGCCACCGGCCTCTACATCGCCGCCCGCTTCGGCCCCGGCCCGCGCGACGGACTCATGACGGGGCTGCACCGGCTCACCGGCCGCTCCCTGCGCCTGATCCGCACGACGATCGAGGTCGGTGTCGTCCTCACCGGGTTCCTCCTGGGCGGTTCCCTGGGGATCGGGACCGTGCTGTACGCCGTGACGATCGGCCCACTCGCCCAGTTCTTCCTGCGTCTCTTCACCGTCCCCGGCCAGGGCGGCGCCGTCGTCGGTCGACGGGCCGGAAGCACCGTGGTCGCCGCCGGGAAACCCACGCAGGCCATACTGCGGCGGTGACTCGCGTACGCCACCCCTATCTGGACCACCCCTCTCCCCTCATACCCTTCGCCCATCGCGGCGGAGCGGCCGACGGGCTGGAGAACACGGCGGCCGCCTTCCGGCGCGCCGCCTCGGCCGGTTACCGCTACTTCGAGACGGACGTGCACACCACCGCGGACGGCCGGCTCGTCGCGTTCCACGACGCGACGCTGGACCGGGTGACGGACGCCCGCGGCCGGATCCGGGACCTCCCCTGGAGCGAGGTGCGCCACGCGCGCGTGGCGGGCAGGGAGCCACTGCCCCTCTTCGAGGAACTGCTGGAGGAGTTCCCGGACGCCCGCTGGAACGTGGACATCAAGGCGGAGCCCGCGCTGGAGCCGCTGATCGGCGCCGTACGCAAGGCGGGCGCCTGGGACCGGGTGTGCGTCGGCTCGTTCGACGAGGGCCGGGTGGCCAGGGCGCTGCGCCTGGCGGGCCCGCGGCTGGCCACCTCCTACGGGGTACGGGGCGTGGTGGGCCTACGGCTGCGGTCGTACGGGATCCCGGCCGCGCTGCGCGCGGGTGCGGTGGCGGCACAGGTGCCGGAGAGCCAGGGCGGGATCAGGGTGGTGGACCGCCGGTTCGTGAGGACGGCGCACGAAAGGGGCCTCCAGGTGCACGTGTGGACGGTGAACGATCCCGACCGGATGGCCGCGCTGCTCGACCTCGGGGTGGATGGCATCATGACCGATCATCTGGAGACGCTGCGCACGGTGCTGACCGACCGGGGGGTCTGGGTCTGAGCGTGCCTCCCGTCTCCCGTCACGGGGACGAACGAGGGGGACGGGCGTGAGCGACGCCGACACCGCCGACCGGACCGCCGGCGCGGCAGAGCCGCCCGACCGCCGGCGCGAGCAGCACGGCTGGTACTTCTACGATTTCGCGTGCTCCGTCTACTCGACGAGTGTGCTGACGGTTTTCGTCGGCCCGTACCTGACGTCGGTCGCCAAGGCCGCCGCGGACGCGGACGGCTTCGTCCACCCTCTGGGAGTGCCGCTGCGCGCGGGATCGGTCTTCGCGTACGCGGTGTCCGCCTCCGTCGTCCTCGCGGTGCTGGTGATGCCACTGGCGGGTGCGGCGGCGGACCGTACGGGCCGTAAGAAACCGCTGCTGGCGGTGGCCGCGTATCTGGGGGCGTCGGCCACGGCGGGCATGTTCTTCCTGGACGGGGACCGCTACCTCCTGGGCGCCTTCCTCCTGATCGTGGCGAACGCCTCACTGACGGTGTCGATGGCGCTGTACAACGCCTATCTGCCGCAGATCGCCGGACCGGAGGAGCGCGACGCCGTCTCCTCACGGGGCTGGGCGTTCGGCTATACGTCGGGGGCTCTCGTCCTGGTCCTGGACCTCGTCCTGTACACGGGCCACGAGTCGTTCGGGCTCTCGGAGTCGGAGGCGGTGCGGATCTGCCTGGCTTCGGCCGGCCTGTGGTGGGGTGCCTTCACCCTCGTCCCCCTGCGGCGGTTGCGTGACCGGAGGGTGGCGCCCGGCAGTGAGGGCGTGCTCGGTTCCGGGTGGCGGCAGCTGCTGGCGACACTGCGCGACATGCGCAGACATCCGCTGACGCTCTCCTTCCTCCTGGCGTACCTCGTCTACAACGACGGCGTCCAGACGGTCATCTCCCAAGCGTCGGTCTACGGTTCGGAGGAGTTGGGCCTTGATCAGACGACGCTCATCACGGCCGTGCTGCTGGTGCAGGTCCTGGCCATCGCCGGGGCCCTGGGCATGGGGCGGCTGGCGCGGTCGTACGGCGCGAAACGTACGATCCTCGGTTCGCTCGCCGTATGGACGGTGATCCTGGCCGCCGGGTACTTCCTGCCGGCCGGGGCACCGGTGTGGTTCTACGCGCTCGCCGCGGCCATCGGGCTGGTCCTGGGCGGCAGCCAGGCGCTGTCCAGGTCGCTGTTCTCGCACCTGGTGCCGCGCGGCAAGGAGGCCGAGTACTTCTCGGCGTACGAGATGAGCGACCGGGGTCTCAGCTGGCTGGGCCCCCTGGTGTTCGGGCTCGCCTACCAGCTGACCGGTAGTTACCGGGATGCCATCATCTCGTTGGTGGTCTTCTTCGCGCTGGGATTCGTCCTCCTCGCGCGGGTACCCGTGCGGGAGGCGGTGGCCGCGGCGGGAAACCCCGTCCCGGACCGGATTTAGACGCGGAAGTGAAAGGCCGGTAGTATACGCCTTTGGCCTGCCAGGCGGACCGTTACTGCGTGCTCTTGCAGCAAAGACGCTGGGTGACATCTGCTGCCAGATGTGACAAACCGGGCACTGGTGGGTACAACAAGGGGCGGCACGACGGGCGACGCATGACCCGCAACGGGAATCTTTACCGCCGACCGGACGTTGACCGGATGACGACGACAGCGACACCTGTCCTGTGGGCGACAAGCCCGGGAGGCACGATTCATGAGTGAGCGAGCTCTTCGCGGCACGCGCCTCGTGGTGACCAGCTACGAGACCGACCGCGGCATCGATCTGGCCCCGCGCCAGGCGGTGGAGTACGCATGCGAGAAGGGGCATCGGTTCGAGATGCCGTTCTCGGTCGAGGCGGAGATTCCGCCGGAGTGGGAGTGCAAGGTCTGCGGAAGCCAGGCACTCCTCGTTGACGGGGACGGCCCCGAGGAGAAGAAGGGCAAGCCGGCGCGTACGCACTGGGACATGCTCATGGAGCGGCGCACCCGCGAGGAGCTCGAGGAGGTGCTGGCCGAAAGGCTGGCGGTCCTGCGCTCCGGCGCCATGAACATCGCCGTGCATCCGCGCGACAGCCGGAAGTCCGCGTAAGCGAACAGAAGCGACCGCGTACACAGCGAGCGCATACAAGAGCAAGAGCCGCGGGGCGGCGGTACACCAGGTGTACCGCCGCCCCGCGGCTTCCTGCCGTACGCCCGTGCCGGACGCCCGGCTCGATCAGCGGTTCAGCGGCGGCCGGGGGCCCTCGTCGTCGTAGGCGCCGGGCCGGCGGGGCGTGTCGTCACGGATGACCTCACCCTCCACGACCTTGCCGTCGGGACGGTGCATACGAGCCTTCTGGAAGGCGTCGTCCAGGGATCCGTAACCGGCCACGGCCGCCCGCATACGGCGTTCCAGGGTCCGCTCCGCGTACCGTCCGGCCCACGTGCGCACACCGGGCACCAGGAGCAGCAGCCCCGCCACGTCGGAGATCAGGCCCGGGATCATCAGCAGCAGCCCACCGAGCATGAGGAAGCCGTTCCCGGTGCTCGCCCGGTCCGGGCCGGCGGGGGACGTGGGCGCGGCGCCCGGCTGCCGCTGCTGGAGCGTCTCGGTCAGCGTACGGAAGGCGCGGCGCCCGGCACGCTTGATCACCGCGGCGCCGAGCACGCCACCGCCGACGAGCAGGGCGAGCACGGTGAGGCCACCGGCCGCATCCGCCACAAGGGTCAGCAGCCAGATCTCCAGTACCAGCCAGGCGGCGGCGCCGAGCGCGACGGTGCGGGCGCGTGAGCGCGGTTTGCGGGCGGGAGGGGGCGGTGAGCCGGTCATCATGTCTCCCAGTGTGCCTGGGGGCATGCCAGGACGGCGTAAAGGCCCTGTCAACGCGTCGGCCGCCGCGACAGGGGCGCGCGCCGGGCAGGTGGCCGGGGCCGGAAGCCCCCGCCGGCCCGTACGCGCCGGGGCGACGGTCGCGGCCACGGGCTCGTCCGCGGGACCGGCCCGTCACCGCCGGACCGGGCTCAGGGCCGCACCCGGCCTTGCCGGACCCGACTCAGGACCGGGCCGCGCCCGGATCGCCGGACGGGCCGGACGAGCCGTTGCCGGACGAGCCGTTGCCGGACGGGCCGGACGAGCCGGCGGAACCAGGACCGTCGGCCGGACCCGCGGACCGGGCGGAGTCCGAGCCGCCGGAGGCACCGGAGGGCCCCGCCACGGAACCCTCACCACCGGACGCGCCCGAGGACTCCGCGCCGGGATCGACGGACGCGCCGGAGGGCCTGGAGCCGGGGGCCGGGCCGGAGGGCCTGGAGCCGGGGGCCGGGGTGGAGGGGGTGCGGCCGAGGAGACGGTCGGCTCGGGAGCCGAGGCCCCACGCCGTGACCCGCCACAGCGCCTCCACGACGATGTCCCGGCTCATCTTGGAGTCGCCGAGCTCCCGCTCGACGAAGGTGATCGGGACCTCGACCACGTGGTACCCGGCGGCGACCGCGCGGCGGGCCAGGTCGACCTGGAAGCAGTACCCCTGGGACGCGACCGCGTCCAGCCCGAGGCCCTCCAGGGTCTCCTTGCGGAAGGCCCGGAAGCCACCGGTGACGTCCCGGATGGGGACGTCGAGCAGGATGCGCGAGTAGGTGCTGCCGCCACGGGAGAGGAACTCACGCGACTTGGGCCAGTTCACCACCCGGCCACCGGGCACCCAGCGGGAGCCCAGGACGAGGTCGGCGCCCTTGAGTGCGGTCAGCAGCCGGGGCAGTTCCTCGGGCTGGTGGGAGCCGTCGGCGTCCATCTCGACGAGGACGCCGTAGCCGCGCTCGATGCCCCAGCGGAACCCTGCCAGGTAGGCGGCGCCGAGCCCCTCCTTGCCCTTGCGGTGCAGGACGTGGACGTGGTCGTCCGCGGCGG
Source organism: Streptomyces gobitricini (assembly GCF_039532985.1). NCBI lineage: Bacteria > Bacillati > Actinomycetota > Actinomycetes > Kitasatosporales > Streptomycetaceae > Streptomyces > Streptomyces gobitricini. Next base: position 34,895 of record NZ_BAAASR010000032.1, read on the forward strand.
CCAGCTCGTCGGCGAGTTTGCCGGTGCCGTCCGGGCTGTTGTCGTCGGCGACCAGGACGTCGACATCGGGCACGGCGGCGCGCACCCGGGACACGATCGGCTTGATGTTCTCGGCCTCGTTGTAGGTCGGGATGATCACCAAGGCTCTACCGAGCGGGCCGTAGCGCCTCTGGCCACCGTCGTTCACTGCTGCCCCTTACGTCCGTACACGGATCACCACCATAGCGAGCCCCTGGCGGGGCCCGTCGCGGCGGCGGTACGGAAAGCGCCGGGACCGGCCCGAACGGGACACGGAACGGCACGGGCGCGAGGGGGGGCCCGACGTCCTTCGGGCCGACCTGGGGCCCGCTGGCTGCGGGTCGACCGAGAGCCGTTGTCTACTGAACGTCCGGGCCCCACCCGGGTCGCACCTCCCCCGAGCTCCTGGGAGCAGGGGGGACCTCCAGCCGGCAAAAACCTTCCCTCGCCCCCGAGGACGCGGGCGCTGAACCTGGCTCCCAGTGGTGGTGCGCCGGTGCGGCACACCGCCCCATGGCCCAGCGGCGTTCGACGACTGCGTGAAGGCCGGCCGGCCGGACGTCCTGTGGTGGACCCGGCCGAACCTACCCGCCGCCGACCGCTCGCTGTCAACAGCCGTTCCACCTGCGGCGATTGCGAGAAACAGCAGGTCAGAGGGGAAGATCCGCAGGTCGCGGGGGACCCTCCGGAACGACACCGGGAAACCCGGAATGTCCTTACGTCACTCGTTCGGTCGTACGAACACCGTGCGTCCGGAGACGACGGTCCGCAGGCAGACCGGGAGGTCGGCACCAGGGGTCAGATCGGGCAGGCCGGGCGTTCCGGAGCGCGGGTCGGTGGACCAGCGGGCGACACGGTCGTCGGGCGCCTGGACGACCAGCTCCTCGGCGCGCCAGACCGCGTAGTCGGCGGGAGCGCCCGGTACGAGGACGCCGGCGTCGTCCCGGCCGGTGGCCCGCCAGCCGCCCCGGGTGTGGGCCGTGAAGCCCGCACGGACGGAGATGCGGTGCTCCGGCGTGCGGTGGAACGCGGCGGCCCGGACGGTGCCCCAGGGGTCCAGCGGGGTGACGGGGCTGTCGGAGCCGAAGGCCAGGGGCACGCCGGCGCGCAGCATCGCCGCGTACGGGTTGAGGGTGCGCGCCCGTTCGGCGCCCAGGCGCTCGGCGTACATCCCGTCGTCGCCGCCCCATGCGGCGTCGAAGGCGGGTTGTACGGAGGCGGTGAGGCCGAGTTCGGCGAAGGCGGCGATCGTCTCGGGGGTGAGCATCTCGGCGTGCTCGACGCGGTGGCGGGCGGCACGCACGCGTGCCAGGCCGACCGTCTCGGCAGCGGCCCGTACGCCCTCGACGACCGCGCTGACGGCGGCGTCCCCGATGGCGTGGAAGCCGGCTTGGAGCCCGGCCTCGGTGCAGGCGGCGACGTGGGCGGCGACGGCCGCCGCGTCTAGGTGCGCGGTGCCGGTGTGGGCGGCGTCGGCGTACGGCTCGTGCAGGCAGGCGGTGTGGGAGCCGAGGGAACCGTCGACGAAGAGGTCCCCGGCCGCGCCGATCGCGCCCAGTTCGCGGACCCGCCGGGCGTCCTTCTCGCCGGACACCGCCTCGGCCCAGTAGCCGACTACCCGGGGGCCGGGCTCCTCGGCGGCCAGCGCCAGCAGGGCGGTGAAGTCGTCCTCGTCGGAGATCTCGGGGCCCGCGCACTCGTGGACGGTTCCGATGCCGAGGGCGGCCGCGCGGCGCAGCGCCGCCCGCTGTGCCTCGGCGCGCTGTCCGGGTGTGACGGCGGCGTGGGCGGCCGCCCGGACGGCATGGTGGGCGGCGGCGGTGAGCGGCTGGTCCGGGTGGTGGCCGGGCAGTCCGGTGACGCCGGGGACGAGGTCCAGGAGGGCGGTGGTCACGACCGCGGAGTGGACGTCGACGCGGGGCAGGTAGAGCGGCCGCCCGCCGGTGGCCTCGTCGAGTTCGGTACGGGACGGGGGGCGTCGTTCGGGCCAGCGGGCGGCGTCCCAGCCGTGCCCGAGGAGGACCTTGTCGGTGGGCCGGGCGGCGCTGTGGGCCCGTACGCGCTCCAGGGCTTCGGCGAGCGTACGGGCGCCCGACAGGTCGAGGCCGGTGAGGGCGAGACCGGTGGCCGTGGTGTGGACGTGCGCGTCGGTGAAGGCGGGGGTCACGAGGGCGCCTTCGAGATCGATCACCTCGTCCACGCCGGAGGCGAAGGCGTCGGCCGCGCCCTCGGATCCCACCCAGGCGACATGGCCGCGTTCGACGACCATCGCGGTGGCGAAGGGGTCGGCGGGGCTGTGGACGTCTCCACCGCGCAGGAGCACGGTGCGGTGTTCGCTCTCGGTCATGGTGACCAGCCTAAGTACGTGGTCACACGCGCGGTGGCCGGGCCTCGTACGGGGTGGACAGGACGACCGTCGTACGGGTGGAGACGCCGGACTGCGAACGGATCCGGGTGAGCAGGTGCTCCAGCTCCAGGGGGGTCGCCACGCGCACCTTGAGGATGTAGTTCTCGTCGCCGGCGACACTGTGGCAGGCCTCGATCTCGGGGATGTCGGCGAGCCGCTCCGCGATGTCGTCGGGGGCGCTGGGGTCGAACGGTTTCACCGAGATGAACGCGGTCAGCGGCAGGCCGACCGCCTCGGGGTCGACGACGGCGGCATAGCCGCGGATGACTCCGCGCTGCTCGAGGCGCCGGACGCGCTGATGCACCGCCGAGGTGGACAGGCCGGTGGCCTTGCCCAGGTCGGTGTAGCTCATGCGCCCGTCCTTGACGAGCAACTCGACGATCTGACGATCCAGCTCCTCCATGCGGTCAACCTATTGCCCCAGGTGCTTCGCGGCACAGCCGGAGGTGTCGTGGGAGGGCGCCTGCGGGTCACATGTGACGAAGGCCACAGGTTGGAGCCGTGTCCTTTCGTGACCGGATGGTTATTCGCGCGGGTGAATGGGAATTGCTTGCTGTGGTCGAGGCCGCAAGAGCCTGGTCGGCCCACCCGAGGGGGAGATTCTCCATGCAGGAGTCTGTTGATTCGGTCGTGTCCCACGAGGACGACGAACTCGACGCGTATGACACGTTCGAAATGGTCAGGGTGATCTGCCCGGACTGCTCGCAGCCCATCGCCCTGCTGGCGGACGAGGACGTGCTGCCGGAGCACGCCCTGTGCCCGACGCCGTGGAACCCGTTCGTACTGACGGTGTGCACCGGTACGGGGCGGGCGGCGTCGGACGCGCGTCCCGCCGACGAGTCACTGGAGCTCCAGGAGCAGGACACCGCCCTGCTGCTGACCCTCCCCCAGGGACTCGACTGGCGCACGCAGCCCTTCTCGCACGTGGGCGGCCCCGGCTCGCGCCCCATGAAGGTCTCCCAGCCGGCGCAGCGCCAGATGCCGCAGATGCGACACGCGGCCTGAACCGGCCCCGGCTGCTCCGCCTGATCCTTCACGTTCCCGCACCATCGCCCTGAGCGCGGCGCGGCGTGGTGCGGGATCCGGCAGTCCGGCACACCCACCCGGCACACGTACGTGACGTGACGGTGGGTTCCCCGGCGCCGGTCCGCCGGCGAGCCCGCGCCGGCGGGACCGTGCCGCGCCGCCGCGGCCAGGAGTGGACCAGGCTCACGGCAGCACCGGCATGGGCGCTCCCCGCAGGGATCAGCGGCTCTCGGGGCCCACGACGTGACGGGCGACGACCATCCGCTGGATCTGGTTGGTGCCCTCGACGATCTGCAGCACCTTCGCCTCGCGCATGTAACGCTCGACCGGGAAGTCGGCGGTGTAGCCGTAGCCGCCCAGCACCTGGACCGCGTCTGTGGTGACCTTCATCGCCGCATCCGTGCAGAACAGCTTGGCCATGGCCGCCTCCCGCGAGAAGGGCAGACCGGCGTCGCGCAGTCGCGCGGCGGCCAGGTACAGCGCCCGCCCCGCCTCGATCCGGGTGGCCATGTCCGCCAGCATGAAGCGCAGCCCCTGGAAGTCGGCGATGGGACGGCCGAACTGCTGCCGCCCGGTGGCGTAGGTGACCGCCTCGTCAAGAGCGGCCTGGGCGACACCGATGGCGCAGGCGGCGATCCCGAGGCGGCCGGAGTCCAGTGCCGAGAGGGCGATGGCGAAGCCCTGCCCCTCCTCCCCGATGCGGCGGGCGTCGGGGACACGTACACCGTCGAAGTGCAGCTGGGCGGTGGGCGAGCCCTTCATGCCCATCTTCTTCTCGGGCGTGGCGGCCGAGAGGCCCTCGGCGTCACCGGGGACCAGGAAGGCGGTGATGCCCCGCGGGCCTTCGACGCCCGTGCGGGCCAGCACCGTGTAGAAGTCGGCGACGCCGCCGTGGGTGATCCACGCCTTGGTGCCGGTGATGACCCAGCCGGCGCCCTCGCGGACCGCCTTCGTGCGCAGCGAGGCCGCGTCGGAACCGGACGAGGGCTCCGACAGGCAGTACGCCCCGAGGAGTCCGCCGCCCAGCATGGCCGGCAGGTGTTCGGTCTGCTGCTCCTTGGTGCCGTAGCCGGCCAGGGCGTGGCAGGCGAGGGAGTGGACGCTGACGCCGAGGCCGACGGTGAGGCGGGCGGCGGCGAGCTCCTCGAGCACCTGGAGGTAGACCTCGTAGGGCTGGTCGCCACCGCCGAAACCGGAGTCGTACGGCAGGCCGAGCAGCCCGGACTCGGACAGCAGGGCGAAGACCTCACGGGGGAAGTGCCCGGCGTCCTCCTCCTCCGCCGCCCGCGGAGCGATCTCCCGCTGGACGATGTCACGGACCAGGGCGATCAGATCCCTGGCCTCTTCGGTGGGCAGCTGTCGTTCCACCGGCTGCGGGGCGCGGTCGGGCATGGGGGCGCTCTCCTCCCTGTCGGGCGCTGCGGCGGGCGCGCGCGAAGGGTTGGGCGGCGCCGCCGGGTCTCACTGCTTCGCCGATGCTGCCTTCCCGGATCACGGAACCGGCTGACCAGCGGCTGTGGCGGGTTGAGTATGCCCGATCGAGGGAGTTCCGTCACTGGGGTGCTGTTGATCGTTCCCGCGCCCTTGGCACTCCGGCAACGTCGGTACGCGCCATTGGCGGTAATGGTCCGGCCCTCTTACGGTCCCGGGCGGCACCATGCCGCGTCCATGGGAGGCACCGGCCGCTCTCCCGCCCGTACGAGGAAGCCCGCACGCCCGTACGGCTCCCCCGCCGCCATCGCCGGGAGGACGGCCCACAGGTACCGGCAGGGCGCGGCGGCACGTTCTGGCCGAAGCTCGGCGGCGACACAGCGAACGGAGAACCGAGCCGGGCGATCAGGCAGCCGCACGCCGGCGGGCTCGTGTCACAGCAGGCCGACCTGGGTGACGAGCATGGCGAAGACGATGACGAGCACCCAGCCCAGGGCGTACTCCAGGAGCTGGGGGCCGTCGTCCTTCGGCCCTCCGGTACGTACGCGGGGAGCGGCGACGGCGGCGGCGTTCGTGGTCATGGGTTCTCGCTCTTTCGACCGGCGGGGGGTGTCCCCCACAGTGCCAGCGCGGACGGCCTCCGGGGTAGAGACGTTCATCACGGTCCCGGCGGCCGCCCGCACCCGGGCGCCGGTGCTCAGCGGACGCCGACCGCCGCCAGTGCCCGGCGCTGCGCACTGGTGGGGTGGGCCGGCCAGTACAGGTAGCAGACGCCGCCTGTGCCCGAGACCACCTTCCCGGTGGAGTTGTAGCGCTTCGTCCGCAGCCAGATGTTCTCCCACTCACGGCGCCGGTAGACCCGGCGGACGGCCTCGTTGCTCGGGGACGCCGGGTCGTTGGCGATCACGTCGCCCTCGGCGGTGAAGCCGATCACGGTCATCAGGTGGCCCGCCGTGCCGTAGCCCGCCCCCGTCAGCTCCTCCGCGCGGAACGACTGCGACGTTATGGCCGGGATCCCCGCCCCGATCAGGGTCTCCAGCTCGGTCAGCGACCGCAGCCGGGTGACGACCGCGCTCATGTCGTCGTACGTGGCGGCGTAGGCGGCGTTGAAGGGCCAGTTGCCGCAGCCGTCGTACTGGTAGTCGAAGGTGAACCGGGCCGCGTGGCAGACCTGCGGGTCGGCGTAGTCCGGGTTCACCCAGGACAGTTCCTCGGCGGTCGGCCGGCGGCCCCAGTACTCGATGATCATCTGTGAGGAGGTGGGGCTGCACCACGCCTCGCCACCGTTGTCGTACTCGGGGTACTGGCCGATGTGGGTGTTCTGCGAGTAGCGCGGGACCACCAGCTCGCGGGCGAGGCCCGGCTCGGAGGCGGGCACGGTGAAGCGGTCCGGGACGTCCGAGGCCATGGCGCCGACCCGCCACACGGTCGGCGTGAGCCCGGTGCCGGGCTTGCGGTGGAGCGTGAGCCGCAGCCGGTACGACGCCAGGCGCAGCCCGCTCGCGGCGTCGTCGATCGCCAAGGTGTCGGTCCAGACGGTGCTCCTGCCGTCCTTCTGGTCGTCGACCGAGGTGCGCCGGATGTCACCGTCGCCGGCCGCCCAGCGCCCCATGACGTACCAGGGGGACTCGGAGCCGTCCGTGTAACGGCCCTTCAGCTCGACCGCGATCCACGTGCCGGGCGGGGTGTCGGCGTTCCACGAGGGGATGACCTCGGTGGCGGGCACGGTCGAGCGGTGCTCGGGCGACGTCCAGGTCGCGTACTCCCAGGTGGTGGCCGCGCCGGTGTGCGGATCGGTGTAGTCGGTGCGCCCGGCGGGGGTGCCGATCACCAGCGCGGGGCGGCGGGAGAGGACGGGGCGGGTGCCGACGCAGGCGCCGGAGCGCCAGTCGGTGTACGACGTCCAGAAACGGTTGTCGACGGGGCCGGCCGACGCCCGCGGGTCCCGGCCGGAGCCGGGGCCGGTGGCGCCGGCGGTGCCGGTGGTGCCGGTGGTCAGGGCGGTGGCGGGCGTCGAGGTGGCCGCGGCGGTGCCGACGGCGGCGAGCGCGGCCGCCAGTACGGTTCTGCGAGCGGCGGACGACGCTCCGGACGGCGGGGAACTGGTCATGGCGAGACCCCCGGTCGGTCGGGATGCACGACAGTGCACGACGTGGGTACGGCAGGTGCGCCCACTATCCCGGTTCGGGCGGCGGCTCGGCCAGCGATCCGGCGCGCGTCGCCCCACCAATATTGGTCTCCACCTGTGGCTTTGTAGGGTGGTCGGCATGGACGACCTCGACCGGCCCGCCGCCGCCCTGCGCGCGTTGCCGCCCTCCTGCGGCCCCGTCCGGCTGGTCGCGGTCGACGGTCACGCCGGTTCGGGCAAGTCGACGTTCGCGGGGCGGCTGGCGGCGGCGCTGGGCGGCGCCCCGGTGCTCCACCTCGACGACATCGCCACGCACGAGGAACTGTTCGCGTGGACGGAACGCCTCCGGGTCCAGGTACTCGAACCACTGACCCGGGGCGAGGCCGCCCGGATTCACCCGTACGACTGGAATCTGCGGCGCTTCGGTCCCCCGAGGCCGCTCCCTCCCGCCCCGGTCGTGCTCATCGAGGGCGTGGGTGCCGGCCGCCGTGCTCTGCGGCCCCATCTGGCCCGGCTGCTGTGGATGGAGCGGACCGCCGAGGAGGCGTGGGACCGGGGCCGCCACCGGGACGGACCGGCTCAGTACGCCTTCTGGGCCGGATGGACGGCGGCGGAGACACGCCACTTCGCGGCGGACCCCTCCCGGCCCTTCGCCGATGTGCTGGTACGCGAGAGCGCGGAGGGGTACGAGTGGCTGCCCGGACCTGCTGTGACAGCAGGCCCGGACCAGATCGTCACGGAGAGTGGCCGACTTTCGCCCCCCTCCGGTCCACCGTACTGAGCAGTCGGAAATCGGCCTGGAGAGTGCCCCAACTTCGCTTGACCGCCGGGGCTTACAGGTCTTACGTTTCCCATGTGCGGCTTTTCGGAGCCGCCGCAGACGCGAAGCCCCCGGTTGTTCCCCCGTGATCGGGGGCTTCGTTCTGCCCCCACGTTCCCTTTTCAGCGCCGTCCGGGCACCCGACACTCACTGTCGGTCACCATCCCCAGCGGGCTCGCGCCGCTCTTCCGCGCCCTTAAGCGAACACCCTCCGTACAGGTACGATGCCCCTCGGTGCGGTCAATTCCCGTCCGGGAGAGGGCGCTTGGGAACGCTGCCGCCGGGCGGCCGCCCGGTGGAGAGGCACGGGGGCACGGTTTGTGGGGGACCCGATGGACATCGGCACACAGCGGACGCACGCCCCGGCCGACCTCGCCTGGCTGCGCGGGGTGGACGCCTACACCGTGGGGGCGTACCCGCAGGCGGAGGAGGAGTTCCGGGCGGCGGTGCGGATGGATCCCGGTATGGCCGACGGCTGGCTCGGGCTGCACGCCCTGCGCGTCGACACGACCACCGCTCTGCTGCGGATGTACCGCGACCGGGACCGCTTCGGCGAGCAGCGCACCCGCTACCGCCGCACGCTGAACTCCTGGTACTGGCTGGGCTGGTGGGTCCAGCCCGTGCTGGAGTCCCCGCGCGACCTGTTGCTCGCGCACGCCTCGCACTGGCTGGACGGCCGCCATGTGCCGGAGCTCGACCGGGCGCTGGCCGGTCTGCCGCCCGTCGACACCGACCCGCAGGTGCGTTTCCTGCACGCCTGCCGGGCGTACCTGGTCAAGGACTGGGAGCAGCTCGTACGCCACACCGAACCGCTGGTGAACGACCCGCTGCTCGGCATCGAGGCCGGGCTGTTCGGCGGCATGGCACGGGTCCGCCTCGAGATGTACGGGCAGGCCGAGCCCCTGCTCTCCGCCGCCCTGATGCGCTGCCGCAGCGAGCAGCCGCAGCGCAAGGAGCTGCGCTACTGGCTGGCCCGCGCCCACGAGGGCACCGGCCGCAGCGCCGCCGCCCTCCCCCTGTACCGGGCCGTGCACCGGATCGACCCAGCCTTCATGGACACCGCCGCCCGGCTCGCCGCGATCACCGAGTACGACGGGCTGGACGGTTCCGACGACCCGGCGGCCGACCTGGCGACCGTCTCGCTCGCCGGGCTGGGCCAGGACGCCGTGGACCTCCCCGACGCCTCGGACGTCCCGCCCGGCGACGTACTCCGCCGCGGCGGCGACCCGCAGCCACCGGCCCAGCCCGCCGGCCAGCCACCGGCCCAGTCCACCGGCCAGCCGCCGGGCCGGCCCCCTGCCCAGCCGCCGGCTCCCTCCCACAGCGCACGGGAGCAGGCACCCGCCCCCCGCCGGCCACGGCCTCCGGCGTTCCCCGCGAGCCCCACCGACCCGGCGCTGCTGGCCGAGGCGCTCGACGAGCTGGAGCGCATGGTGGGGCTGGAGCCGGTCAAACGGCAGGTCAAGGCGCTCTCGGCGCAGTTGGAGATGGCGCGGCTACGGGCCGAGCAGGGCCTTCCGGTACAGCCGCCGAAACGTCACTTTGTCTTCTCCGGCCCCTCCGGGACCGGGAAGACCACGGTCGCCAGGATCCTCGGCCGGGTCTTCTACGCCCTCGGGCTGCTCGGTGGCGACCACCTGGTGGAGGCCCAACGCTCCGACCTGGTGGGGGAGTTCCTCGGCCAGACCGCCGTCAAGGCCAACGAGCTGATCGACTCGGCCCTCGGCGGGGTGCTCTTCGTCGACGAGGCGTACTCCCTGTCCAACTCCGGATACAGCAAGGGCGACGCGTACGGCGACGAGGCGCTCCAGGTGCTGCTCAAACGCGCCGAGGACAACCGCGACCATCTGGTGGTCATCCTCGCCGGTTACCCCGAGGGCATGGACCGGCTGCTCGCCACCAACCCCGGCCTGTCGTCCCGCTTCACCACACGGGTGGACTTCCCCTCGTACCGGCCGCCCGAACTCACCGCGATCGGCGAGGTGCTGGCCGGGGCGAACGACGACGCCTGGGACGACGAGGCCCTCGACGAGCTGCGCTCGATCAGCGGGCATGTCGTCGAGCAGGGCTGGATCGACGAGCTGGGCAACGGCCGGTTCCTGCGCACCCTGTACGAGAAGTCGTGCGCGTACCGGGACCTGCGGCTGTCCGGCTACGCCGCGACGCCCACCCGCGAGGATCTCGCCACGCTCCGCCTGCCGGACCTGATGCAGGCGTACGGCGAGGTCCTCTCGGGCCGCGGTCCCACGAACCGCGCGCCCCGGGACACCAGTGGGCCCGGCTCCCCGGGCCCGACGGGCTACTGACCGGGCCCGACCACCGGACCACGGCCGAGCACCCGGCCCCCGCGCCGCCGGACCGGAGGCCGGGGGCGGGCGCCGGGGGCCGGGGCCAAGGACGGTCCGGCGGCCGCGACCACCGGGGCGCCCGGCCGCCGGAGCCGGCGGACCCGACCAGTGGCGGGCCTGCGGTCAGGCCGTCAGGACTCCCTGCGCCGGCTCCGGGCCCACGACCGTCCCGGACGCTGGACCGGCGCGACCGGCGGGCCCACGGCCCGGCCCACGGCCCGGCTCGGGGGCCGGTTCGGCGGCCGCGACCACCGGTACGGCCGGCGTGCCGGGGACGACGGCCGGCACCAGCGGCGTCGCCGACCGGTGCGCCGGGTCGCGGACCTCGCCGACCAGCATCTCCAGCACGTCCTCCAGCGCCACCAGGCCCAGGATTCGGCCCGACGCGTCGGCGACCTGGGCCAGGTGCGTCGCGGCGCGGCGCATCACGGTGAGGGCGTCGTCGAGCGGCAGCTCCGTGCGCAGCGTGGCCATCGGACGCCACACGTGCTGCGGGACGGCCCGGTCGGCGTCCTCCAGGTCCAGCACGTCCTTGACGTGCACGAAGCCCATGAAGGCCCCTCCGCCCTCCGCGCACACCGGGAACCGGGAGTACCCCGTGCGGACGGTGAGTTCCTCGACCTCGGCCGGGGTGACCGACGGGGCGACCGTCACCAGGGACGTACGGGGGATGAGGACGTCCGACACCGGGCGGCTGCCCAGTTCCAGGGCGTCCTCCAGGCGTTCCTGCTCCGCGGGGCCGAGCAGCCCGGCCTGGCCCGCGTCCTCGACGAGCCGGCCGAGCTGGACGCTGGTGAACACCGCCTCCACCTCGTCCTTCGGCTCGACGCGGAACGCCTTGAGCACCAGCCGGGAGCAGGCGCCGAGCGCCGCGGTCACGGGACGGCACAGCCGGGCGAAGCCGACCAGGCCGGGGCTGAGCCACAGCGCCGTCCTCTCGGGCGCCGCCATGGCGAGGTTCTTCGGGAGCATCTCGCCGATGACGAGGTGCAGGAAGACCACCACGGCGAGCGCGATGACGTAGCCCAGCGGATGGATCAGGCCCTCCGGCAGGCGCACGGCGTGGAAGACCGGCTCCAGGAGGTGCGCCACGGTCGGTTCGGCGACCGCGCCGAGAGTCAGCGAGCAGACGGTGATGCCGAACTGCGCGGCGGCCATCATCCGCGGCAGGTTCTCCAGGCCGTACAGGACCTGCCGGGCCCGCTTGGAGCCGGGGCCGAGCGGCTCGATCTGGCTGCGGCGTACGGAGACGAGGGCGAACTCGGCGCCCACGAAGAAGCCGTTCGCGAGCACCAGCAGGCCCGCGAAGAGAAGCTGGAGGACGCTCACCGTGCGGCCTCCGCGAACTCCGGGACGGCCGCGTCGGCGGTGCGGATCAGCCGGACGCGCTCGGCGCGGTACCGGTCCACCTGACGCACGGAGAGGCGCCAGCCGGGCAGTTCGGCCCGGTCGCCGGGGGCGGGGATGCGGCCGAGCAGGTCGGCGACGAGCCCGGCGACGGTCTCGTACGGCCCGTCGGGGACGTCCAGGCCTATCCGCTTCAGGGTGTGGACGCGGCAGCTGCCGTCGGCCTCCCAGGCCGGGTGGCCGTCCTCGGCGGGAACGGCGGCGAGTTCGGGCAGGTCGTCGCCCTGGGCGTCGTGCTCGTCGCGGACCTCGCCGACGAGTTCCTCGACGATGTCCTCCAGGGTGACGACCCCGGCCGTGCCGCCGTACTCGTCCACGACGACGGCTATCGGCTGCTCGCTGCGCAGCCGCTCCAGCAGTGCCTGGGCGGGCAGCGTCTCGGGGACGAGCAGCGGCGGGACGGCGACCCGGCCCACCGGGGTCCGCGGCCGCTCCCGCGCGGGCACGGCGAGCGCGTCCTTCAGGTGGGCCATGCCGACGATCTCGTCGATGCGCTCCCGATACACCGGGAACCGGGAAAGGCCGGTGGCCCGGGTCAGGTTGACGACGTCCGCCGCGGTGGCGTCGGTCCGCAGCGCGTTGACCTTCACCCGTGGCGTCATCACGTGCTGCGCGGTGAGACCGCCCAGCGACAGGGTCCGGACGAAGAGGTCGGCCGTGTCCTGCTCGAGGGCGCCGGCCCGCGCCGAGTGCCGGGCGAGCGAGACCAGCTCGCCGGGCGTACGGGCGGAGGCGAGCTCCTCGGTGGGCTCGACGCCCAGCAGCCGCACGAGCCGGTTGGCGGCGGCGTTGAGGGCGGTGATGACCGGCCTGAAGGCGGACGAGAACAGGGTCTGCGGCGTGGCCACGAACCGTGCCACCTGCAGGGGCCGGGAGACGGCCCAGTTCTTCGGGACCAGCTCGCCGATCACCATCTGGACGGCGGACGCGCCCAGCATGCCGATCGCCACCGCGACGCCGGGTACGACCCTTTCGGGCAGCCCGGTCGCGGTCAGCGGCCCGTCGAGGAGGCGCGCGAGTGCCGGTTCGGCGAGCATGCCGACGACGAGCGAGGTGATGGTGATGCCCAGCTGGGTGCCGGACAGCTGGAACGACAGCTCCCGCAGGGCCTTGACGACGGTACGGGCCCGCCGGTCGCCCTCGGCGGCGGCGCGTTCGGCGTCCGCCCGCTCCACGGTGACGAGGCCGAACTCGGCCGCCACGAAGAAGCCGTTGGCGAGGATCAGGAGGAAAGCCGCGGCGAGCAGCAGGAGGGGGGTGGTCATACCGCCGCCTCCTCGGAGGGGGCGGCGCGGGTACTACCGGACGATCCGTCCATTGCTGGAGGGAATCACTCCTCGGGTCGCAGGGGCCCCGCCGGGCCGGTGGTGCGTGGTACGGCCGTGTACGCGAGGCGGTGGCGCGCTCGGCGCCACCGCCACAAGAGTAAACACGCCTGCCCCGGGTGGGGCAGAGGGTCGGCGCCCATACGGGCGACACGCCGGGCCGGGACGGCCGCCGTCAGCCGGTGTCGGTGCCGGTGCCGCGCGTCTCCGCGAGCGCGCGCAGGGCACGCGCGTCACGGATGGCCTGCTGCTTGCCGATGCCGGGCTGGATGCCGAGCGCGGGCATGCTCGTGCCGTCGCTGAGGTCGAGGAAGACCCAGGGGTCACCCTCGCGGAGGTTCACCTGGAGGATCTCCGCCCAGGCCAGCCGGCGTGTCCGGGTGAGGTTGACGACGGTGACGCCCTCCTGGTCGGCGACGACCTTGGGGCGGCTGAGGAGCGCCAGGACACCGAAGAAGAGCGCCGCCGTGAAGATGAAGCTGGCGCGCTCCCCCGCGCCGAGCTTCTCCAGCATGAGGGCGACGGCCGTGATGGTCACGAACATCACCGTGCCCACCGTCAGCAGGACGGCCCTGGTCCGGGTCGGCCGGAAGGTGACCGGGAGGGAGGGGGCGTGGGGGTCGGACATGTGGCGTACCGGTTCTGGCTCGGGCCCCGGCCTCGGGTGCGGGCGGGGGGCGGGGTGGGCGTCAGAGGCGGCAGGCGTGGATCTCGGTCGTCAGGATCGCGCGTGCGCCCAGGGCGTACAGGTCGTCCATGATCCGCTGCGCTTCCCTGGCGGGGACCATGGCGCGGACGGCGACCCAGCCCTCGTTGTGCAGCGGCGAGACCGTCGGGGACTCCAGGCCGGGGGTGAGGGCGACGGCCTGCTCCAGGTGCTCGGCGCGGCAGTCGTAGTCCATCATCACGTACGAGCGGGCCACGAGGACGCCCTGGAGGCGGCGGAGGAACCGCTGCACCTTCGGGTCGTCGGTGGGGGCGCCGGTACGGCGGATGACGACGGCCTCGGATTTGAGGATCGGCTCGCCGATGACCTCCAGGCCCGCGTTCCGCAGCGAGGTGCCGGTCTCCACGACGTCGGCGATGATCTGCGCGACACCCAGCTCGATCGCGGTCTCGACGGCCCCGTCGAGGTGGACGACGGAGGCGTCGATGCCCTGGTCGGCGAGGTGCTTGGCGACGATGCCCTCGTAGGAGGTGGCGATCGTCATGCCGCCGAAGTCGGCCGGGCCGCTCGCGGTGCCGGGCCTGGTGGCGTACCGGAAGGTGGAGCGGGCGAAGCCGAGCTGAAGGATCTCCTCGGCGTTGGCGCCGGAGTCCAGGAGCAGGTCGCGGCCGGTGATGCCGATGTCGAGCTTGCCGGAGCTGACGTAGATGGCGATGTCGCGGGGGCGGAGGTAGAAGAACTCGACCTCGTTCCCCGGGTCGACCATCACCAGCTCCTTGGACTCCTTGCGCTGCTGGTAGCCGGCCTCATGGAGCATCGCCGACGCAGGTCCGGACAGTGAACCCTTGTTGGGGACGGCGATGCGCAGCATGAGGTGGGCTTCCTAACTGTGAAAAGGAGGTTCTGGGGGAACGGGGGTGGGCTCAGAGGTGGGCGTAGACGTCGTCGAGCGAGATCCCGCGGGCGACCATCATCACCTGGACGTGGTACAGCAGCTGCGAGATCTCCTCGGCGGCGGCTTCCTTGCCCTCGTACTCGGCGGCCATCCAGACCTCGGCGGCCTCCTCGACGACCTTCTTGCCGATGGCGTGGACGCCCTTGTCCACCAGCTCGGCGGTGCGGGAGGTGGCGGGGTCGCCGGTCTTGGCCTTGAGCTCCAGCTCGGCGAAGAGCTCTTCGAAGGTTTTGTTCGCCATGATGGTCCTAAGAGTACGGGGTGGGGCGTGCCCACTCAGCGCCAGGGTTCGCTGACCGTGCGCAGTGTGGTCGCGGTGGCGACGGCGGCGGTGACCGCCTCGTGGCCCTTGTCCTCGCTCGAGCCCTCCAGGCCGGCCCGGTCCAGGGCCTGCTCCTCGGTGTCGCAGGTCAGTACCCCGAAGCCGACGGGGACGCCCGTGTCGACGGAGACCTGGACGAGGCCCTGGGTGACGCCCTGGCACACGTACTCGAAGTGGGGGGTGCCGCCCCGGATGACGACGCCGAGCGCGACGATCGCGTCGTAGCCGCGGCCGGCGAGGACCTTGGCGACGACCGGGAGTTCGAAGCTGCCGGGGACCCGCAGCAGGGTCGGCTCGTCGATGCCGAGCTCGTGCAGGGCGCGCAGGGCGCCGTCGACGAGGCCGTCCATGATCTTGTCGTGCCACTGCGCCGCGATCACGGCGACCCGGAGGTCGCCGCAGTTCTTCACGCTCAGTTCGGGTGCGCCCTTGCCGCTCACGTGCGTACTCTCCTCGGTGCTGTTCGTTCGCTCGTTCGTACTGGTTGTTGCGTGCCTACTGGTTGTTGCAGGGCGACGCGCCGGCGGCGGCGTCGAGCCACGGCAGGTCGTGGCCCATCCGGTCGCGCTTGGTGCGCAGATACCGGAGGTTGTGCTCGCCCGCCTGGACGGGCATGGGCTCGCGGTCGTTGACCGTCAGTCCGTACCGGACCAGGGCGGCGACCTTGTCGGGGTTGTTGGTCATCAGCCGCAGGCTGCGTACGCCGAGGTCGGCGAGCATCTGGGCGCCGGCGGCGTAGTCGCGGGCGTCGGCGGGCAGGCCGAGTTCCAGGTTGGCGTCGAGGGTGTCGTGGCCGCGCTCCTGCAGTTCGTAGGCGCGCAGCTTGCTCAGCAGGCCGATGCCGCGTCCCTCGTGGCCGCGCAGGTAGACGACGACGCCGCGGCCGGCCGCGGCGACGCGTTCCATGGAGGCCTGGAGCTGGGGGCCGCAGTCGCAGCGCAGCGAGTGGAAGATGTCGCCGGTCAGGCACTCGGAGTGGACCCGTACGAGGACGTCCTCGCCGTCGCCGATGTCGCCGTGGACGAGCGCGATGTGCTCGACGCCGTCGACGGTGGAGCGGTAACCGTAGGCGGTGTACTCGCCGTGCGCGGTCGGCAGCCGCACCTCGGCCTCGCGGCGGACGGTCGGCTCGTTGCCGCGGCGGTAGGCGATGAGGTCCTCGATCGAGATGATCGTCAGGCCGTGCTTGCGGGCGAAGGGGACCAGCTCGGGCAGGCGCAGCATGACGCCGTCCTCACCGGCGATCTCGACGATCGCGCCGGCCGGGCGGAGCCCGGCGAGCCTCGCGAGGTCGACGGCGGCCTCGGTGTGGCCGTTGCGGGCGAGGACGCCGCCGGGCTGGGCGCGCAGCGGGAAGACGTGGCCGGGGCGGACGAAGTCGGCCGGGGCCGCCACGCCGCTCGCGAGGAGCTGGAGGGTGGTGGCGCGGTCGGCGGCGGAGATGCCGGTGGTCACGCCGTGGACGGGGGCGGCGTCGACGGAGACGGTGAAGGCCGTCTTCATGGACTCGGTGTTGTCGCCGACCATCTGCGGGAGCTGGAGGCGGTCCAGCTCGTCGCCCTCCATGGGGGCGCAGATCAGGCCGCGGCACTCGCTCATCATGAAGGCGACGATCTCGGGCGTGGCCATCTCGGCGGCGATGACGAGGTCGCCCTCGTTCTCGCGGTCCTCGTCGTCGACGACCACGACGGGGCGGCCGGCGGCGATGTCGCGGATGGCCTGCTCGACGGGGTCGAGTGCGAGGTCCGTGGCGTCCCAGAGGGGGAGGCTGGTCATGCGGGTGCTCCTTCCAGGGGGGACTCGCTCGCGCGGGAGCGCAGCCACCAGTCGCGCAGGCCCCACAGGACGAGCGCACCGTAGATGACGTAGACGAAGCCGGAGAACGCGTAGCCGTTGGCGAAGTTGAGCGGCACGCCCACGAGGTCGACGAGCAGCCAGGCGAACCAGAACTCGACCATGCCCCGGGCTTGGGCGTACATGGCGACCAGCGTGCCGACGAAGATGTACGCGTCGGGCCACGGGTCCCAGGACAGCGACGGGTAGGCGGTGAACAGCCCGCCGACGGCGAGGGTGCCGAGGAGCGCGCCGCCCGCCATGAGGCCGCGCTCCCGCCAGGTGGCGAAGCGCACGGCGATCGAGCCGTCGCCCGCCCGCCGGCTGCCGCGGTTCCACTGCCACCAGCCCCAGGCGGCGACCGCCATGACCACGACCTGCTTGCCGGCGCTGCCGGTGAGGTGGCCGGCGAAGGCGGCGAAGAGGATGACGCCGGAGAGGAACTGGGCGGGCCAGGTGAGGATGGAGCGCCGCCAGCCGAGGGCGAGGGCGATGAGGCCGATGGTGTTGCCGATCATGTCGGACCACTTGATCGGCTGGTCGAAGGCGGTGAAGGCCACCGTGTTGAGCCAGTTCACCGGGCGTCACCCGCGGCCCTGGCGCCGACGAGCCGCTCGACGTACTTGGCGATGACGTCGACCTCGAGGTTGACCGGGTCGCCGGGCTCCTTGATGCCGAGCGTGGTCAGGGCGAGGGTGGTCGGGATGAGGCTGATGGTGAAGTGGTCGGCGGCGGCGTCGACCACGGTGAGGCTCACGCCGTCCACCGTGATGGAGCCCTTCTCGACGACGTACCGGCGCAGGGGCGCCGGGAGGGAGATCTTGACGATCTCCCAGTTCTCGGAGGGCGTGCGGGCGAGGATGGTGCCGGTGCCGTCGACGTGTCCCTGGACGATGTGCCCGCCGAGGCGGTCGCCGACCGCCATGGGGCGCTCCAGGTTGACCCGGGAGCCGGTGGTGAGGGCGCCGAGGCTGGAGCGGTTGAGCGTCTCGGCCATCACGTCGGCGGTGAACTCGCCGTCGGCGGTTTCCACGACGGTGAGGCAGACGCCGTTGACGGCGATCGAGTCGCCGTGCTTGGCGTCCTCGGTGACGAGGGGGCCGCGCAGGCGGAAGCGGGAGGAGTCGCCGAGGTTCTCGACGGCGGTGACCTCGCCCAGCTCTTCGACGATTCCGGTGAACACGCTCAGCGCTCCTTGGGTGCGGGGGTGGGTGCGGGGGCGGGTGCCACGGTGGCGGTGATGCGGAGGTCGGGGCCGATGCGCACGGTCTCGGTGACGTCGAGCCGCAGCGCTTCGGTGATGGTGGTGATTCCGGCGTCGGCGAGGGCGGCGGGGCCCGCGCCGAGGAGGACCGGGGCGAGGTAGCCGACGACCTTGTCGACGGCTCCCGCGGCGACGAAGGAGCCGGCCAGGGCCGGGCCGCCTTCGAGGAGTACGGAGCGGACACCGCGCTCGTGCAGGGCGGCCAGCAGGGCGGGGACGGACAGCCCCCTGCCCGCCCTCGGCAGCCGCACCACGTCCGGCAGGTCCGTCTCGGCGTCCTCGGCGACCGCGATCAGGGTCGGCGCGGCGTCGTCCAGGACGCGGGCGCCGGGCCGGACCGCGGTGGCCCCGGTGTCGACCACCACGCGCAGCGGCTGGACGGCACCCTCGATCCCGCGTACGGCGAGGTGGGGGTCGTCCGCGCGGGCGGTGCCGGAGCCGACGATCACCGCGTCGGCCTCGGCGCGCAGCCGGTGGACGTCGGCGCGGGACTCGGGCGAGCTGATCCAGCGGCTGGTGCCGTCCCGGGCGGCGACGCGGCCGTCGAGCGTGGCGGCGTACTTCCACAGGACGTGCGGGCGGCCGAGGCGTACGGAGGTGAGCCAGGCGGCGTTGCCGGCCTCGGCCTCGGCCCGCAGCAGCCCGGCGACGACCTCGACGCCGGCCGCGCGCAGGGTGCCGGCGCCGCCGGTGGCCCGCGGGTCCGGGTCGCCGACCGCGTACACGACCCGGGCGATGCCGGCCTCGACGAGGGCCTGCGCGCAGGGACCGGTGCGGCCGGTGTGGTTGCAGGGTTCGAGGGTGACGTACGCGGTGCCGCCGCGGGCGAGGACGCCGGCCCGGCGCAGGGCGTGGACCTCGGCGTGCGGGCCGCCGGCGCGCTCGTGCCATCCGGCACCGACCTCGTGCCCGGAGGCGTCGTGGATGACGCATCCGACGACCGGGTTGGGGCTGGTGGAGCCGAGTCCGCGGGCGGCGAGCGCGACGGCTCGGCGCATGGCGGCGACGTCGGCCGCGTCCGCCGTGCCGGTCGGGTCCACTGCGGTGGCCACCGGGTCCTCCTGCCTCTTCGGGCGCGGACTCCGGGGCCTGTCATTGGTGACAGGGAGCGGGAACGACACCACCGCACGAGGGGACGCGAGGCCGGGCCACACGGGTCGCCGGACGTCGGCGACCAGCGGGCGTACGGCCGGTCGCCCCGTGGAAGGGGTCACCCGCCGCGCACTGCCTCCCATCCGGACTTTCACCGTCGGTCCAGGAATTTCACCTGGTCAACCGGCCACTGGATGCGGCCGGGTCGCGGACTGTAACCGCCGGTTCGGAATTACACCGACCCCGGAGTGCGCTGCTGCTGATACAGGGCCAGTGTGCCACGCCGGGTCGTCACCCATGCGGGCGAAGACTGTGTCCTGCCTCACATGATCACCGGATCCCGCAAAGTGGTCCAGACCTATTGACCGCTTGGTCTAGTCCTTTTAATGTCTGCGTCACCTCCACGGAGACGGCCCGCCGGGTGTGCGCACACCAGGGCTGAACACGACCCACCCCCTTGTCAGTTGTGTGCCCCTCAGCCTCCCCAGGAGGATCCGACCGTGCTGTCCCCCACACGCAGACGAGCCACCCTGCTCGCGTCCGGCGCCGCCGCCGCCGGTCTGCTGCTCGGTTCGCTCTCCGGTGGCGTCTCCCACGCCGCCACCGACCACGAGTCCTGTCGCCCCGACGGCCTGTACAAGACCTCCGGCGTCGCCGTCCCCTACTGCTCGGTGTACGACACCGAGGGACGCGAGAAGATGGGAGCCGACCACCAGCGCCGCGTCATCGGCTACTTCACCGGCTGGCGCACCGGCAAGGACGGGACACCGGCCTACCTCGCCTCGGACATCCCGTGGGACAAGGTCACCCACATCAACTACGCCTTCGGCCACATCGGCTCCGGCAACAAGCTGTCGGTCGGCGGCGACGGCCCGGACAACGCCGCGACCGGCATGACGTGGCCGGGTGTCGCGGGCGCCGAGATGGACCCCGCGTACGGCTACAAGGGCCACTTCAACCTGCTGAACAAGTTCAAGAAGCAGCACCCGGACGTCAAGACGCTGATCTCGGTGGGCGGCTGGGCCGAGACGGGCGGGTACTTCGACGACAGCGGCAAGCGTGTCAACAACGGTGGCTTCTACTCGATGGCCACCAACGCCGACGGCTCGGTCAACCAGGCGGGGATCGACACCTTCTCCGACTCGGCGGTCGCCTTCATCAAGAAGTACGGGTTCAACGGCGTCGACATCGACTACGAGTACCCGACCTCCATGAAGGACGCGGGCAACCCCCTCGACTACTCCGTCTCCAACGCCCGCCGCGCGGGGCTCGTCAAGGGCTACGCGGTGCTGATGAAGACCCTGCGCGAGAAGCTGGACCGGGCGGGCGCGGCCGACGGCAAGCACTACCTGCTGACCGTCGCGGCCCCCTCCTCCGGCTACCTGCTGCGCGGCATGGAGACGTTCCAGGTCCAGAAGTACCTGGACTACGTCAACATCATGTCCTACGACCTGCACGGCGCCTGGAACGAGTACGCCGGACCGAACGCCTCGCTCTTCGACGACGGCAAGGACGCGGAGCTGGCGGCGGCGAACGTCTACGGCAGCCAGCAGTACGGCGGCATCGGCTACCTCAACACCGACTGGGCGTACCACTACTTCCGCGGCTCCATGCCGGCCGGCCGCATCAACATCGGCCTGCCGTACTACACGCGTGGTCACAAGAACGTGCAGGGCGGCACGGACGGGCTGTGGGGCAAGGCGGCCGCGACCACCTGCCCGGCCGGCTCCGGCCTGACCAAGTGCGGTGACGGCGCGGTGGGCATCGACAACCTGTGGCACGACAAGGACGACAACGGCAAGGAGTCGCAGGCCGGCTCCAACCCGATGTGGCACGCCAAGAACCTGGAGAAGGGCGTCCTCGGCGACTACCTGCCGAAGTACGGCTTCGGCGCGGACACCCGGCTGACCGGAACGTACGCCCGCAAGTACGACTCCACGCTGGTCGCGCCGTGGCTGTGGAACGCGGAGAAGAAGGTCTTCCTGTCGACCGAGGACGAGCAGTCGGTGGCCCGCAAGGCCGACTACGTGGTCGACAAGGGCATCGGCGGCACGATGGTCTGGGAGCTGGCCGGTGACTACGGCTGGAACGCGGCCAAGGGGCAGTACGAGCCCGGCTCCACGCTCACCTCGCTGATGTACGACAAGTTCAGGGCGGCCGCGCCGTACGGCGCGAAGGTCTCGAACAAGGCGCTGCCCACCAAGGCGGTGAACATCGGGGTCGAGTTCGGCGAGTTCAAGCTCGGCGACTCCAACTATCCGATCACCCCCAAGGTGAAGATCACCAACAACACGAGGGCCACGCTGCCGGGCGGCACGGAGTTCCAGTTCGACTACTCCACGGCCGCCCCGGGCAACGCCTCGGACCAGTCCGGCTTCGGGACCAAGGTGATCAGCAGCGACCACACCGGCAGCAACGTGGGCGGGCTGAAGGGTGACTTCCACCGCGTCTCGCTGAAGCTGCCCGCGTGGCAGACGCTGGCGCCGGGCGCGTCGGTGGAGCTGTCGTTCAACTACTACCTGCCGGTGTCCACCCCGTGGAACTGGACGGTGAACATCGCCGGCACGACGTACGCGCTCGCCGGCGACCTGGCGCGGGGCACGACGGTGGTGGAGCCGGGCACGAACCCGTCCCCGTCGCCCGACCCGACGAACCCGACGCCCACTCCCACGCCGACGCCCGGCGCGTGCACCACGCCCGCGTGGAGCGCGGCCGCCGAGTACGGCTCCGGCTCCACGGTGTCCCACGCGTCCCGCACCTGGAAGGCGAAGTGGTGGACCAAGGGCGAGGAGCCCGGCACCACCGGCCAATGGGGTGTCTGGCAGGACCTCGGCGCCTGCTGACCCGGTGACGGGACGGGGCCCGGCGGTGGAGATACGGCCCTTGCCACCGCCGGGCCCTCCGGCGTGACCGGCGACCGGCGGGACGCCCCGTTCCGCCGGCCGTCGCGCGTCGGCTCCCGGCGGCTCCCGGCGGCTCCCGGCGGCAGCCGACGGCGCCGACGAGGACACGCGGGCCCACGCGGGCCCGCTGGGCGGGGCCTACCGGGCCGCCGGGGCGAACAGCTGGTCCTGGGCCGCGTCGCGGACCGTCAGCAGGGCGCCCCGCAGGACCGCCGCGCCGCCCAGGGCGCTCGCCCGCACCTCGGTGCGGAGCGGGGACAGGGCGGCCAGCCGTGTCTCGACGCGGGCCGCCAGCTCGGCGCCGCCCGCGTGGCCGATCTCGCCGCCCAGTACCACGCAGCCCGGGTCGAGCACCGCGCTGACGGCGGCCGCCCCGAGGGCCACACGGCCGGCGAGGGCGTCCAGGAAGTCCTCCGCCCGGTCCTCCAGGGCCAGGCGCACGGCCACCGCCCCCGCCGCCTCCCCGCCCCGGCCGTCGCCGGTCTCGATGCCGTACCCCGCCGCCAGTGAGCGGATCGCCGACGAGCCGGCCAGCGCGTGGAACCCGCCGGCGCAGTCGGTCGCCGACGGCAGGCCGCCCGTTCCCGGCACGGGCAGGAACCCGATCTCGCCGGCGCCGCCGGACGCGCCGCGCCGCAGCCGGCCGTCCAGCAGGACGGCCGCGCCGACGCCGTGGCCGAGCCACAGCAGGACGAACGTGTCCCGGTCGTGCCCGGCGCCCTCGCGCTGCTCCGCCACGGCGGCGAGGTTCGTCTCGTTCTCGACGAGGACCGTCGCCGGCAACCGTTCCTGCAGCACGGCGACGAGCCGCCGGTGCCAGGCGGGGAGGCCCGTCGAGTCGCGCAGTTCACCGGTGGCCGGGTCGATCAGGCCGGGCGCCCCGATCCCGACGGTGTGCAGCCGCCGCGCGCCCGCCTCGGCCACGGTCCGCTCCAGCAGAGTCACCGCGCGCTCCACTGCGGGCCCGTCGCTGTGCCCCTCCATGGGCAGGGACGCCTCGGCGAGCGTGCCGCCCAGCAGATCCGTGACGACCACGGAGAGGCTGGTGGTGCGGACGTCGAGCGCGGCCAGGTGTGCGCGGTCGGCGACGATCCCGTACAGCCGGGCGTTGGGGCCGCGCCGTTCGGCGCCCGCCTCCCCCACCACCTGGACGAGCCCGGAGTCCTGGAGCCGCTCGACGAGGTCGGCGACGGTGGGCCGGGACAGTCCGGTCAGGGTCTTGAGCTGACCTGCCGTCAACGGGCCTTGGTCCTGGAGGAGTCGCAGGGCGAGCCGGTCGTTGATGGCCCGTGCGGTGCTGGGCGATGCGGGCATGGCGGGATCCTCCCAGACTCGTCCTGCACCTTACTATCAGGCAGGGTTCCTGATAATTTACCGCCACCGAGAGGAACCGACCGGGGAGGGCCCGTGGCACAGGACATGGTCTTCGGCAGGGAGCGACTGAGGCGGGCCCGGTTCGCCGTGGCCGCCGTGTTCTGCGTGCACGGCGCCGTGACCGGCAGCTTCGCCACCCGCATCCCCTGGATCCAGGACCACGCCGGGGTCGGCGCGGGCCAGCTCGGTCTCGCACTCGCCTTCCCCGCGCTCGGCGCGTCGGCGGCGATGCCGCTGGCGAGTGCGATCAGCCACCGTTTCGGCGCCCGGGCCGCGCTGCGCGGGCTGCTCGCGCTGTGGACGCTGTCTCTGGTCCTGCCCGCCCTTGCCCCCGGTGTCTACACGCTGTGCGGTGCGCTCTTCGTCTTCGGGGCCACCGCCGGCATGTCGGACGTGGCCATGAACGCGCTGGGCGTCGAGGTCGAGAACAGGCTCGACAAGTCGATCATGTCCAGCCTGCACGGCATGTGGAGCGTCGGAGCCCTGATCGGCTCGGCCACCGGCACGCTCGCCGCGCACCTGGGCACCGACGCCCGGCTGCATCACGTGGCCGCCGCGCTCGTACTCACCGTGCTGGGCACGCTCTTCTGCCGGGGCGTACTGGACCTGCGCAGCGCACCGGACGAGGAGCCGCCGCCCCGCTTCACGCTGCCGCCCAAGTCCGCCCTGGTGATCGGCGCGATCGGTTTCTGCGGGGTGTTCGCGGAGGGCGCCAGCCTGGACTGGTCGGCCGTCTACCTGCGTGACGAGCTGGGTACGTCGGCGGGCCTGGCGGCCGCCTCGACCACCGCGTTCGCCCTCACCATGGCGGTGGCCCGGCTGATGGGCGACAGGATCGTGGACCGGTTCGGCGCGGTGCGGACGGTACGGACCGGAGGCGTCGCGGCGACGGCGGGCGGCGTCCTGGTGGTGGTCGCGCCGCACCCGGCGGCCGCGCTGGCGGGGTTCGGGCTCCTCGGGCTGGGCGTCGCCGTGGTCGTACCGCTGGCCTTCGCGGCGGCCGGGCGCAGCGGGCCCAACCCGAGCCAGGCCATCGCGGGCGTCGCCACGATCACGTACACCTCCGGCCTCATCGCCCCGTCGGCGATCGGTGGCGTGGCCGACGTGACGTCGCTCACCGTGTCGTTCGGGCTGGTCACCCTCCTCGCCTTCGGCCTGGTCCTGGGCGCGGGCGTGCTGCGTACGGGCGACCGCACGGCCCGCGGGGCCACGGGTGCGGTGACGACGGCCGGGAAGACCCCCCGCTGAGCGTCCCGGTCCCTCCCCGGCGCGGGCGGTCGGCCGCCCGGCGACGGTCGCCCGGGTGCGGTCGGGGCGGCCGGGTGCGGTCGGGGCGCCCGGGTGCGGTCGGGGCGCCCGGGTGCGGTCGGGGCGGCCGGCGGCGTGGTGCGGCCGGGGGCGGCCGCACTGGTGTCGGATTACCATGGCGCCTGGTCTTTTTCGGCCGCTCCCGGCCGGGACCCGGCCGCGCGGCCTCCCGGAACCGGCGAAGTGGAGCCACCACCATGAACCTCGGCGTGCGCTGGACACTGCACGGCGACGGACGGACACCCGCTCCCGGAGCCGTCGTCCGTCCCGACGAGCGGCTGTCCTGGCCCCGTACGGCCGGGCTGGGGGCCCAGCACGTCGTGGCCATGTTCGGTGCCTCGTTCGTGGCGCCGGTCCTCATGGGGCTCGATCCCAACCTGGCGATCATGATGTCCGGTGTCGCCACGGTGATCTTCCTGCTCGCCACGCGCGGCAGGGTGCCCAGCTACCTGGGCTGCTCGCTCTCCTTCGTGGGCGTGGCGGCGGCCATCCGGGCGTCCGGCGGTGACAGCGCCACCGTCACCGGTGCGGTCCTCGTGGTCGGCGCGGTGCTGTTCCTGGCGGGTCTGGCGGTGCGGCGGTTCGGCGCGCGGATCATCCATGTGACGATGCCGCCGATCGTGACCGGCGCCGTCGTCATGCTGATCGGATTCAACCTGGCGCCGGTGACGGCGTCGACGTACTGGCCGCAGGACCAGTGGACGGCGCTGCTGGTGATGCTGTTCACCGGCCTCGCCGTCGTCTGCCTGCGCGGCTTCTGGTCACGCGTGGCGATCTTCCTTGGGCTCGTCTTCGGGTATGTCCTCTCCTGGGTGCTCGACCTCGCCTTCGGCAGGATCCACTCCCCGCTCGGCGGCGCGGAGGCCGTCGACCACTGGCGCCTGGACCTGTCCGGGGTGGCCAGGGCCGACTGGATCGGGCTGCCGTCGTTCCACGCCCCGGCCTTCGAGTGGTCCGCGATCCTCGTCGCCCTGCCCGTCGTCATCGCGCTGGTCGCGGAGAACGCCGGGCACGTCAAGGCCGTCGGCGAGATGACCGGCGACCCGCTCGACGACCAGCTCGGCACCGCCATCGCCGCCGACGGCGCCGCCTCGATCCTGTCCACCGCCGTGGGCGGTCCCCCGAACACCACCTACTCCGAGAACATCGGCGTCATGGCCGCGACCCGTGTCTACTCGACGGCCGCCTACTGGGCCGCCGCCGGCTTCGCGCTCCTCTTCGGCCTGTGCCCCAAGTTCGGCGCGGTCGTCGCGGCCATCCCCGGCGGCGTGCTCGGCGGCATCACCGTGATCCTGTACGGCATGATCGGCCTGCTGGGCGCGCAGATCTGGATCAACGCCAAGGTCGACCTGCGCAACCCCCTCAACCTCGTCCCGGCCGCCGCGGGCATCATCATCGGTGTCGGCGGGGTGAGCCTGAAGATCACGGACAACTTCGAGCTGGGCGGCATCGCCCTCGGCACGATCGTGGTCATCACCGGCTACCACGTCCTGCGTGCCTTCGCCCCGGCGCACCTCAAGGCGCAGGAGCCCCTCCTGGACTCCGGCACCAGCTCGTACGAAGGGGACCGGGGCGACGACGCTCAGCCGGTCGCCAAGGCGTAGGCGTAGTCGGCGGAGAACTCCCCCGCCGAGGCCGAGCAGCCGTCCGACTCGCCCGGCAGCTTGATCCACAGGTAGGCGTCGATCCGGGCCTCGCCGGTCCGGGTCGTCGGCGTCCTGCCGAGCGCCCGGCCCGCCGGGTCGCACCACTCGCCGGGCGCGGGGGCGCCGTTGCCGTTGCGGCTGGTGTCGATGACGGCGCCGAGGTGGGGCGGGCCGCCCAGCCCGGCGAGCACACGCCGGGCGTAGGAGGCTTCGGCGGCGGTGGTGTGGAAGTTGGACACATTGGTGAAGACGCCGTCGCCGCTGGTCACGGCGCCCGCCTCGCGCAGGGCGCCGGCCATCTTCGCGGCCGAGTGCCATCCGGAGTGACCCGCGTCGAAGTACACCTTGGCCCGCGGGTTGGCCGCTCTGAGCACCTTGCCCGCCCGCGCGAGCGAGGCGTACCGGGCGGCCCGCGCCCCGTCCGAGAGGCAGTCGGCGAGGGCGATCGAGTCGGGCTCCAGGACGACGATGACCGGTCCGCCGCCGAGCCCGTCGGCGAAGTTCCGTATCCACCCGTCGTAGGCGGCCAGGTCGGGAGCCCCGCCCCGTGAGGCGCCCCCGCAGTCGCGGTCGGGGATGGCGTACGGCACGAGGACGGGCACCCGCCCGGCGGCGGCCGCGGCGGAGGTCACCGCGCGGACCCGGCCGGTGATGGCACCCGGGTCGTACTGGGCGAACCAGACCGCGGCCGGCCGGTCGGCGATCCGGGACTCGATGACCGCCCGGCGCGGGTCGCCGGGGTTGGCCCGCACCCAGTCGAGCACCTGGGACCGCGGGTGGCGGTAGAGGGATGCCGACACCGTCCGCGGGGCCTGTGCCCCGGGGGCCTCGCTCTTCTTCACCGACGGCTTCGGGGCCGGCGGGGCGGACGGCTTCGCCGACGTGCCCGGGGGCGACGGGGACGACGACGGCGACGACGACGGCGGGGCCGAGGCCGAGGCGGTGGCCGTGGGACTGGGGCGCGCGGGCGGTGACGGCACGTACGGCGCGCTGCCGGACACCTCGGGCCGTGGCCCGGCCGTGTCGTTCCCGCCGCCGGTCGCGGCCAGCAGCCCGCTGACCGTGCCGACGGCGACGACCACCGACGCGGCGGTCGCCATGGCGTGGCGACGCGCCGCGCGCCGCCGTTCGGCCTGCCGGCCGCGCTCCGTCCGGCGCTGTGCGCGCACGCCTGACACCGTGGTTTTCCCCTCCCCCAGGGCGCTCGCCCCGGCGGATCGTTCCCCCGTTTCGGGGAAGCCCGGCGCGATGACACCACCGAGAGCCTACCTACTGGGACGCTGCCCCCATGGCGCAGATCGAACAGGCCTCGTCGGCCCCGTTGGTGATCGGCCCGGTCGTGACGCGGATGCGCGCGTTCTCCGAGCTGTGGCCGGCGACGGACGGGGTGGCGGTCTTCAACCGGATCTACCTCACCGTCACGGAGGAGATCGACCGGCGTATCGACGCGGGCGAGTTCGCCGACCGGCGGGCCGCCACCACGCTGGACGTCCGCTTCGCCGAGCGCTATCTGGCGGCCGTCGACGCGGTCGCCGCGGGTGGGCGGCCGCCGGCATGCTGGCGGCCGCTGTTCCAGTACCGGCGCCATCCCGGCGTACGGCCGCTGCAGTTCGCCCTGGCCGGTATCAACGCGCACATCGGGCACGACCTGGCGCTGGCCGTGGTGGACGCCTGTCACACGCTCGGCTGCGAACCGGCCGACCTGGAGGGCGAGTTCGACCGGGTGGGCGACGTCCTGGCACTGCTGGAGGAGCGCATCCGCGAGGAGCTGATGCCGGGGCCGGACCTGCTGGAGGTCGCCGACCCGCTGACGCACCTGCTGGGCTGCTGGAGCCTGGAGCGCGCCCGCGACGGGGCGTGGCTCGCCGCCCGCTCGCTGTGGCAGCTGGGCCGGCTGGGCGAGCTGGGCGGGGTGCCGGAGCTGGCCGGGGAGTTCACCGAACGCCTCGACCGCTCCGTGGGGCTGGCGGGGCGGATGCTGCTGACGCCGCTCACCCCGTGCGGCGCCTGACCGCTCGCACGGGGGTGCGCCCCGCCCGCCGTCCGGCGGTCAGTCCTCCGGGAGCTCCACCGGGGCGATCTCGTCGTAGACGTCGCCGGGGCCGGGGTTGGTGGCGTCGGTCGCCCCGCCGAAGTGGTGCATGACGCCCCAGACGGCGTTCAGCGCGGTCTGCACGGCGCCCTCGGCCCAGCCGGCCGTCCAGGAGATGTCGTCGCCCGCGAGGAAGACGCCGCGCTTGTCCTCGGGCAGCCGGTCCTGCATGAAGTGGGTGAACAGCCGCCGCTGGTAGCGGTAGTGGCCCGGCAGGTTGGCCTTGAACGCGCCCATGAAGTAGGGCTCGTTCTCCCAGGACACGGTCACCGGGTTGCCGATGATGTGCTTGCGGATGTCGACCTTCGGGTAGATCTCGCCGAGCGACTTGAGCATGACCTCCATGCGCTCGTTGGCGGAGAGCGGGAGCCACTTGAGGCTGTCGTCGCACCAGGTGTACGAGAGGCAGATGACGGCCGGCTTGTCCGGACCGTCGTCCAGCAGGTAGGTGCCGCGGGTCATCCGGTCGGTGAGCGTCATCGACATGACGTCACGGCCGGTCTCCTCGTCCTTGTCCAGCCAGAAGGGCCGGTCGACCGGGACGAAGAGCTTGGACGACTCCATGTAGTGGGTGCGCTCCATCGCCGTCCAGTGGTCGATGGGGAACAGCGAGTCGTCGCAAGCGATCTTGGACAGCAGCATCCAGGACTGGGCTGTGAAGATCGCCGCCTGGTACGTGCGGATGTCGCCGTTCGCGTCGGTGACCGTGACGCGGTTGCCGGCGGTGCGGTGCAGGCGGGTCACGGCGGGCTTGGGGTCGCCCTCGTGCAGCGACTTCAGCGACGTACCGAGCGGCCAGTGGACGATCTTCTCCGGCTCGCGCTCCCACAGGCGCAGCGGCAGCTGCTGGGAGCCGCCGACGATGCCGCGGTGGTGGTCGTCGGCCTCGGTGTAGACGACGCGGAGGATCTCCAGGATGGAGTTGGGGAAGTCGGTGTCCCAGCCGCCGGTGCCGAAGCCGACCTGCCCGAAGATCTCACGGTGCCGGAAGGACTTGAAGGCCTCGGACTCGCACAGGAAGCCGTAGAAGGTCTGGTTGTCGAGCTTCTCGACGAGCTTGGCCCAGATCTCCCGGATGCGCGGGACGTCGCGCTCGCGCATGGCGCGGTTCATGTCGGAGAAGTCCGCGCCCTCCTCCAGGCAGTCGTTCCAGGCCTTGGCGACGTCGCGGTAGACCTGCGGCAGGTCGTCGATGGTCTCGGCGTAGTGCGACTCGCCCTTGAGGTCGACGACGGTCGACGGGGTGGCCTCGGCCAGCGGGTTCGGGAACGGCCGGGTTTCGAGGCCCACGAGGTCGATGTAGTGCTGGAGGGCGGTCGAGGAGGGCGGGAAGCGCATGGCGCCCATCTCGGCGGTCAGGCCTTCGGTGGCGGTGCCCTCGAAGCCGACGGTGCGCAGCCGGCCGCCGATCTGGTCGGCCTCGTACACGACGGGCTTGAGGCCCATCTTCATCAGCTCGTAGGCGGCCACGATGCCGGAGAGCCCGCCGCCGATGACAGCAACCTCGGTGCCGTGCTCGGTCGCGGGTATCTGGCCGAGCCCGGCCGGGTGGGCCAGGTAGTCGTCGTACGCGTACGGGAAGTCCGGACCGAACATGGTGATCGGCGGCTGCGCGTCGGTGTGCTGGACGGCGGTGGGCACCGTGGACGTCATGGGGTACGGACTCCTTGCGGGAAAGCTGGGGGAGGGGCGGGAGGCTCAGACGAGGGACGTGTACAGGCCGGGGCGGCGGTCGCGCAGGTAGGGGTTCGCCTCGCGCGAGGAGGCCAGGAACTCCGGGTCGACGTCGCCGACGACGAGTTCCTCGCCGCGTCCGGCGCGGGCGC
The DNA here is from genome assembly GCF_039532985.1 of Streptomyces gobitricini. Taxonomy (NCBI): domain Bacteria; kingdom Bacillati; phylum Actinomycetota; class Actinomycetes; order Kitasatosporales; family Streptomycetaceae; genus Streptomyces; species Streptomyces gobitricini. The sequence continues at coordinate 65,087 of NZ_BAAASR010000032.1, forward strand.
GGGCGGTACCGTCGGGGCCCGCGAGGGCGGACAGGCCGACGAACTCGAACTCGCCCTCGGGGCCGGTCCGGTTGGCGTACGCGATGTAGATCTGGTTCTCGAAGGCGCGCACCGGTACGACGGACTCGGCGACGACCTCGGCGGGGTGCATCAGCGCGGTGGGCACCAGCAGGAGCTGGGTGCCGGCCAGGGCGTGCGCCCGGACGTTCTCGGGGAACTCCACGTCGTAGCAGATCATCAGGCCGACGCGCACTCCGCCGAGCTCCGTCTGGACGACCGGCTGGTCGCCGGGCGTGAACGAGTCGGACTCGAAGCCGCCGTAGAGGTGGGTCTTGCGGTAGCTCAGGAGCCGGGTGCCGTCCGGGCCGATCAGCTGGGCCGCGTTGTGGACCCGGTCGCCGTCGCGCTCGGGGTAGCCGTAGGCGATGGCGAGCCCGTGGCGCTGGGCGATGTCGGCGACCGCGTCGGCCCCGTCGCCGTCGGCGGGCTCGGCCAGCCGGGCGACGCCGTCGCCGAGCGCGTACCCGGTCAGGAACATCTCGGGGGCGACCAGCAGGCCGGCGCCGGTGGCGGCGGCGCGGGCGGCGGCCTCGTCGAGGACCTTGAGGTTGGCGGCGACGTCACCGGGCTGTCCGGAGCTCTGGAGCAGGGCGGTGCGCAGCGGCGGCATCGGCAGACCTCTGTGGGTACGGGAGGGAGAGGGAAAGGGGCGTCGAGAAGACGTTCAAAACGGTACGGTCCGGTGTTCTTCCGGGACAAGGCGTGACCGTTGCGGACCGACGATCGATCCGTTGCGCGGATGGGGCGCCGCGCGGTGATTCATTGCGCGCCCGTGCCGCCGGGGCCGGACACCGGCCTCCCCGCCATCCGCGCCACCCCGCACGCCGGTCGCCGGTGGCCGGTGGTGGACGTCCGCGAACGCGCCTCACCGGCCGAAGGGCGGCCCCGATGAACCGTCGTACGAGGGTCTCGGCTGTGGCCGCCGCCCCGCTGTTCGCCGCCGGGGCCGCGGGCTCCGCCGCCGACTCCGGGGACCGGGCGGGCGCCGGGCCGCGGGATGCGGCGGCGCCCACCGGCTCGGCGAAGGCCTGCCGGCCGGCGACGGGAGGTCGGGGGCGGCACGGGGGACTGCCGGGTGCCGCCGTGGCGGCCGGAGTACCCGAACGGCCGGCTAGGCCGGCGAGCCGGACGAGAAGCGCCGCAGCAGCGGCGAGAGCACCAGGACCGACTTGGTGCGCTCCACGAACGGCTCACCCGCGATCCGCTCCAGTACGCGCTCGAAGTGCCGCATGTCGGAGGCGAAGACCTGGACGATCGCGTCCGCGTCACCGGTGACGGTGGACGCGGCCGCGACCTCCGGGTACCGCTCGAGACCACGCTGGATGGTCTCGGGCGAGGTGTTCCCGCGTGCGTAGATCTCGATGAAGCCCTCGGTCTCCCAGCCGAGCGCCGCCGGGTCCACCCGGACGGTGAATCCGGTGATGGCGCCCTCGGCCCGCAGCCGGTCCACCCGCCGCTTCACGGCGGGCGCGGACAGACCGACGAGCGAGCCGATGTCGGCGTAGGAACGGCGGGCGTCCTCGGCGAGGGCGTGGACGATACGTTCGTCGAGATCGTTCAGTCGCACTGCGGGTGGGTCACTTCTCTGCCGTGGCCAATCGGGAGCGGCGCATGCCGTACACGAAGTAGAACACGAGACCCGCGGCCATCCAGACACCGAAGTAGGCCCAGGTGACCATGTCGAGGCTGTACATGCTGTAACCGCAGAACAGGAAGCCGAGGACCGGGAAGACCGGGCCGAACGGCACCTTGAAGCTGCGCTGCAGCTCCGGCCTGGTGCGGCGGAGCACGACGACCGCGACATTGACCAGCGCGAAGGCGAACAGCGTGCCGATGCTGGTGGCGTTGACCAGTTCGCCCAGCGGGACGGCCGCGGCGAGGGTGCCGCAGAACATCGAGACGATCACGGTGTTCACGCGGGGCGTGCCGGTCTTGGGGTTGACCCTGCGGAACACCTTGGGCACCAGGCCGTCGCGGGACATCGCGAACAGGATGCGGGTCTGGCCGTAGAGCACGGTGAGGACGACGCTGGCGATGGAGATGACCGCGCCGGCGGCGAGCAGGGTGCCCCAGAAGCTCTGGCCGGTGACATCGTTCATGATCGCGGCGAGCGACGCCTCGGAGCCCTCGAACTTCTTCCAGTCCCAGGCACCCACGGCGACCGCGGCGACGAGCACGTACAGCCCGGTGACGATGACCAGCGACAGCATGATGGCCCGCGGCAGGTCCCGCTTGGGGTCCTTGGCCTCCTCACCGGCGGTGGAGGCGGCGTCGAAGCCGATGTACGAGAAGAACAGGATGGCGCCCGCCGCGCCGACGCTGCTGGCACCGAGCGGCATGAAGTCGGAGTAGTTGCCGGACTTGAAGCCCATGAAGCCGATCACGCAGAACAGGACCAACGCGGCGATCTTGACGATCACCATGATCGTGTTGGCGCGCGCCGACTCCTTGGCACCACCGAGCAGGAACAGCATCGCCAGTACGACGACGATCATGGCCGGCAGGTTGAAGACGCCGCCCTCGCCGGGCGGCGACGAGAGCGCGGCGGGCAGGGTCACACCGATGGTGCCGTCGAGGAGCTCGTTGAGGTAGTCGCCCCAGCCGACCGCCACGGCGGCGACGGACACGCCGTATTCCAGGAGCAGGCACCAGCCGCACACCCAGGCGACGAGTTCACCCATCGTTGCGTACGCGTACGAGTAGGAGGAGCCGGCGACGGGGATGGTGCCGGCCAGCTCGGCGTAGGACAGGGCCGAGAACAGCGCCGTGAGTCCGGCGAAGACGAACGCGAGCGTGACGGCCGGACCGGCCAGCGGAACGGCTTCGCCGAGGACGACGAAGATCCCGGTGCCGAGCGTGGCACCGATGCTGATCATGGTCAGCTGCCACATGGAAAGCGAGCGGCGGAGCGAACCGCCCTCACCCTGCCCACCCTCTGCGACCAGCACGTCCACCGGCTTGCGCCGGACGAGAGCGGAGAGCCCGGACGCCTTGGGCGCGGACGGCTCGGTGGCGGGAGGGGCTGTGCCTTGATCCAGCACTGCGGGGGCTCCTTCATCGCTGCGGGTCGGACGGAGGGCGACCTGCGGCGGCTCGTGGGCGTGTCGGAACAACCCACGGGGGAAGGGGGACCGCCGAGCAGGCGGTCACCGCCACTCCTGGTACGGGGCACGAGCCTAAAGGGCGGGCTTCGCGCTTGTAATGCATCGTTGTTGCGCATCGACGATTGATCATTGCGCGGTTGGGGCACAGACGGGGAAACATTGCGCCCCGCCGCACGAATCGACACATTGGGGGCCCTGAGCAGGTGCTTTCACCGACGGAGGAGACCCGTATGACCTGGCAGGATCCGGTGCCGTTCCTCCGCGGGACGGCGTGGGTGGACGAGCACGGCCGCGCGGTGCGCGCCGACCCGGTGAACGTGGCGCGGCTGCCGTGGGAGACCGCCCAGCGGGCCGCGCTGCCCATCGGCGTGCGGCTGGAGTTCACGGCGTCGCCGGGCACCCGCGCCGTGGAGATCCGTTACCGGGCGACCGTGCCCGACGGGCCGGTGGAGCTGCGCGAGCTGGCGCACTGCTTCGCGCTGTGGGAGGGCGACACCTGCCTGCACGAGGCGTTCACCGAGCCCGCCGAGGAGGCGACCGTCACGGTGCCCCTGCCGGGCGGTACGGGCCCGTTCACCGTTCACCCGCCCGAGAGCCAGGCCCCCGCGATCCTGGCGCTGCGTGCCGTCGGCGGCGCCCTCTCCCCCGCTCCCCCGCGCCCCCGCTGGCTGGTCCACGGCGACTCGATCACCGAGGGCTGGTGGTCCACCCGCCCCGCCCACTCCTGGCCCGCCGTCGCGGGACGGGCCCTCGGCATGGACCCGGTCAACCTCGGCTACGCGGGCTCCGCGCGCGGCGAGCTGTCCACCGCCCAGCAGCTGGCCGCCCTCCCCGCCGACTTCCTCACCCTGGCGTTCGGCACGAACTGCTGGTCCGGCGTCCCGCACTCGGCGCCGCTGCTGTACGAGACGACCCGCGCGTTCATCACCCTCGTACGCCGGGGCCACCCGGACACGCCGCTGCTGCTGCTCTCGCCGCTGCTGCGCCCCGAGGCGGAGTCCACGGCCAACCCGCTGGGCGCGACGCTCGCCGATCTGCGCACCGCGATGGAGGAGGCCGTCCGGGACCTGGTCGCGGCCGGTGACGAGCGACTCGCGTTGCTGCCCGGCCGCGGCCTGCTGGAACCCGGGCACCTCGTGGACGGACTGCATCCGGACGACGCCGGCCACGCGCGCGTCGCCGCCGCCGTCGCGGCGGCCGTCCGGCACGAGGCGGCCCTCAGCAGCCGGGCGCTGTCCCGGACGTGACCGACACCGTAGGTGGCCGCGCGACGCCCCGGATGCGCGGGCCCCACGACGGCCGGGCGGCACCCCGGACACAAACGCGACACGACGGCGCAACGACTCGGACGTGAGAAACACCACGACGCCCGAGCCCGCCCCCGAAGGTGAGCGACGCCACAACGGCCACGGCAGCGCCGCGCACGGGTGCGAGATCACGTCCGTGTGCGAGACCACGCCGCACAGACGGCATCCCCGGCATCGGCCGAAACGGCACGCCCCGGCATCAGCCGAAACCCCGGCCACAGGCCACGCCGGACCGAGCCGGACGACGACGGCACAGGCCCCACCCCGACACGAGACGACCGACGGGAGACCGGCCGACAGGACGCGTCCGGCACGGCAGGGAACGGCCGACAGGACACGGCCGGCCAGGCACGGCAGGGCACGGCCGACAGGGCGCGGTCGGCACGACGCGGCCGACGCTGCGGGCGTGGGCCGGACCACCTCCACACGAACGGCGTCCTGTGGCCGGAACGGGCCCGGGACGGTGGCGGACAGGCGCCGTCGGGGACTTCGGTGGAATGACCGCGAGAAGGCGGGGTAGGGGCGCCTTCGGTCGGTGCCACCGCGTCCCGGCCCCCCGACGTACGTCCGGGTCCCGTCCAGAAGGAGGTTCTGTCGTGCTGATGGCGCATCCGTCGATGCTGCGCAAACTCGTGGCCAGGTATGAGGAACTGTCCGCACCCGGTGCGGACGCGGCGGACCCGAGGATCAAGCGTCAACGGGACGACACCGCCTACACCCTCTGCGTGTCCACCGGTACGCGTGACATACGCGACGCGCTCCGGGTGGCCAGACAAGCGCTCGCGGCGGCCGGCGAACCGGTGGCCGTCTCGACGACGTCGGCCTCGCGCTGAGCGGGCGGAGAGGGCGGCGACCGGCACTCTCCGGTCGCCGCCCTCGGCGTCCGCACGCGGAGTCACGTTTCTTCGGGACGCCGGTCGGCGACTACCATCCAACGGCCGTTGAACACGAGAAGCAGGACGCGCGGCCGACCCGTCGACGTTTCCGGCACCCGGCCCGGAGACCCGCCCGTCCTGCTTCCGACTGCGAGAGGTGCTTGTGAACACCAGCGAATCGAGCGTGCGGGACCGCCTCTGCGAGGCCCTGCGGGAGCGCGAGGAGGAGATCGCGGACCGATGGGTCCGGCTCCAGCTGGAGCAGGCGGTGCTCAGCACGGACATGAGCGAGCACGAGGTCCGCGAGGAAGCCGACCTGCTGATCTCCGCCCTCGCCGCGGGCCTGGCCAGCGACGTCCCGGTGGAACGCCTGGTGACGACGCGCAACGAACTGCGCCAGACGGTGATAGAGCTGTCGCTGCGCCGCGCCCGGGCGGGCGCGTCGCCGACCGCCACGTCGCTGGCCGTGCTGTCGCTGAAGGAGGCGCTGCTCTCCGCCGTCCAGCACACCACTGGTGAAACGGCCGAGCTGTTCTCCGCCGCCATCCTGGTCAACCGGCTGCTCGACGCGGCCGGGGTGCTCTCGTTCGAGACGTACGTGGAGGGGCGCGAGGAGATCATCCAGCGGCAGAGCCGTCAGCTGCTGGAGGTCTCGACACCGGTGGTCCGTCTCTGGCGGCACGTCCTGGCCGTACCCCTGATCGGCACGTTGGACACCGCCCGTACCCAGGTCGTGATGGAGAGCCTGCTGCAGGCGATCCAGGACCACGAGGCCCAGGTCGCCATCATCGACATCACCGGTGTACCGGCCGTCGACACCGCGGTCGCCCAGCACCTCATGCACACCGTCAACGCGGTGCGGCTGATGGGTGCCGACTGTGTGATCAGCGGGATCCGGCCGCCCATCGCCCAGACCATCGCCCAGCTCGGCATCGACCTGTCGACCATCCTCACCCGCGCGACCCTGGCGGACGCGCTGGCCGCCGCCATCCAGCTGACCGACCAGCCCGCCGTCGGCCACGACGTCGGCACCGCTCGGCCGGTGACCGGACGGCCGGTGACCGCGTGACCGCCCCGCGAGCCACCGGCGTACCGATCCTGCGCCTCGGTGACGTGCTCGTCACCGGACTGCTCAATGAGCTGGACGACCAGTCGGCGGTGGCCTTCACCGACGAGCTCACCGAGCGAATCACCGGCGACCGGGCCCGCGGCGTCCTGATCGACATCTCCCGCCTGGAGATCATCGACTCCTTCGTGGCACGCACGCTGATGGAGCTGACCACGATGTCCCGCCTCCTCGGTGCCCGGGTGATCGTGGCCGGGATGCGGCCTGCGGTCGCCATCACCCTGGTCGAGCTGGGGCTCCAGCTGACCGGTGTGGAGACCGCTCTCAACGCCGAGCAGGGCCTGACCGCGCTCGGCTGGCACCGTATGCCCCAGCCCCTGGGGGAGGCCCGACGTGACGCTCCACGGTGAACGGCTGGCGGCGGGCTCCGAGCTGATCGCCCAGCGCTCCGCGCCGTCCGGCTCCTCCGTCGCCTCCGGCCGGACGGGTACCCGGACCGGCACCCGGTCCGGCACGTCCGGCACGTCCGCGGACCCGGACGCACCACCAGGAAGCCCCGGCGGTGCCTCCCGTTTCAACGTCGCCTCCGAGGAAGACCTGCTGACGGTGCGTCATGCCGTGCGGGCCGCCACTGTGGAGGCCGGTTTCGGGCTCGTCGACCAGACGAGGATCGTCACCGCCGCCAGCGAGCTCGCCCGCAACGCCTACGTCCACGGGGGCGGCGGCTCGCTGGAGATCGAGGTGGTGACGCGGTCCGGGCGGAAGGGCCTGCGGCTGACGGTCCGTGACGACGGCCCCGGCATCCGCGACCTGGAGGAGGCGCTCACCGACGGGTTCACCACCGGAACCGGGCTCGGTCACGGGCTGGGCGGCGCGCGTCGGCTGATGCACGACTTCCAGGTCCACAGCAGTCCGGGTGAAGGCACCACGGTGATCGTCGCGCGCTGGAACGACCGCTGATGGACACACCGAAGTCCGTCACCACCCACATCCGGGTGGACCATTACAGCGCCGTCCAGCTGGCGGCCACCGCGGCCCGCCGGACGGCGCTGGACCAGGGGCTCACGGGCGCCCTGCCGGACCAGGCGGCCGTGCTCGCCAGCGAGCTGGCCGGCAATGTCGCCAAGCACGCCCAGAGCGGCTCGCTGTACGTCCAGCCGCTGCCCCTGCGCACCGGTGTGGAGATCCTCGCCGTCGACCGGGGCCCGGGCATGGCCGACCTGGAACAGTGCCTGACCGACGGGTACACCACCAGCAGCACGCTCGGCTCCGGTCTGGGCGCGGTGCGCAGGATCGCGGACGAGTTCACCGTGCGTACGAGGGAAGGCGTCGGCACCGTCGTCTCCGCCCGCCTGGGCGAACCGGGCGGCACTCCCGCCGAGGGGACGCCCGGGGTGGGCGCCGTCCGCGTCCCCGCCGACGGCGAGAGCCTCTGCGGGGACTCCTGGAGCCTCGCGGTCGCCGGGGACGTACGCACCGCTCTGGTGGTGGACGGCCTCGGGCACGGCAAGCCCGCCGCCGAGGCGGCCGACCTGGCCGTACGCACCTTCCACCGGGACCCCGGCCTGCCGCTCCCCCGGTTGCTGCACGCGATGAACCGCGCGCTGCGGCGCAGCCGGGGCGCGGCGGTCGGACTGCTCCGGCTGTCGCCCCAGGGGGTCGACCAGTGTTCGGTGGGGAACGTGCGGACCCTGCTGCTGGGGCACGACGGTGTCCGCCGTCGTTTCGGCGGCCAGCCGGGGGTCGTCGGCTGGAACATGCCCGAGCCCCGTGTGCAGCGGGTGCCGGTCGAGCCGGACGCCATCGCCCTGCTGCACAGCGACGGCATCGACGCCCGCTGGACCCACACCCTGACCCCGTTCGTCAGCGGACTGCCCGCGCCCTTGCTCGCCGGATCCCTGGTCCACGAGCACCGGCGCAGCCGGGACGACGCGACCGTCCTCACCCTCGGTCCGGCGCGGAGAGAGCCATGAAACCGCAGATCACCACCCTCCACTCGCTGGCGGGGCTGCGCAGCACCCTGCGCCGCCTCGCCCACCGGGCGGGCCTGCCCGTCGAGCTGCGCTACCGGCTCGCGCTGTCGGCCGTCCGGGTGGCCGGTGGCGAGCTCGCGGCCGGCCGGCCGGTACTGCTCGAAACGGTGCCGCCGCAGCCGGTGGGCGACGGAGCGGCCGGACGCCCGTCGACCGACCGGCCGGACGGGCCGGACGCGGGACGGCTGGTCGTCCGGCTGCACCTGCCGTACGCGCCGCGCCGGCCGTCCCTGGAAGGGCTGCCGCTGCCCGCCGAGCGGCTGCCCGGCACGACCGCGGTGTGGCGGGTGCCCGTGCCCCTGCCGTCCGGCGCCGGCGACGCGGACAGGGACGATCCGCCGGGCCTGGCCGACCTGCTGGAGGAGGAGCTCAGCGCGGCGGTCGACCGGGCGGACGCGCTCGCCGAGGACCACCAGCGGCTCAAGCACGAGCTGGCCGAGACGAACAGCGGTGTGCTGGCGCTGTACGTGCAGCTGGAGGAACGCGACGAGCAGCTGCGCCAGGCGCACGGCCGGATACTGCGCCAGCTGGAGGACGCCCTGCGCCCGCCGCCGGTACGGGTGCCGGGCCTGGAGATGGCGGTCCACTACGAGCCGGCGGAGAAGCACGCCCCGACGGGCGGTGACCTCTACGACTGGTTCGTCCTGCCGGACGGCACGGTGCACATCACGGTGGTGGACGCCCTGGGGCACGGGCTGACCAGTACGCGCAGCGCGCTCAACGTCACCCATGCCGTACGTACGCTCGCCCTGGAGGGCCACCCCCTGGAGTCGATCGTCGCCAGGACGGACGAGGTGCTCGCGACCTTCGACCACGAGCTGATGGCCACCGTGCAGCTGGTCCGGCTCGATCCGGTCAGCGGGGAACTGGTGCTGGCGAACGGCAGTCACCCTCCGGCCATCCTCGTCCGGGAGAACGGGGAATCCTCACTGCTGGAGGTGCGCGGCCGGGGTATCGGCTTCCCGCTGCCCGGCAGCGAGCGGCTGCTGCACGACCGCCTCGACCCGGGCGACCTGCTGGTGCTCTACACGGACGGGCTGACCGAGAGCCGCCGCGACCCGCGTGAGGGCGAGCAACGGCTCGCCCTCGCGGCCCGCCGCCACCGGCACCGGCCCATAGAGGACGTCCCGGCGGCCATCGCGGAGGAGATGCACACGGTGATCCTGCATCCCGACGACACCGTGGCCCTGACCGTGCGCCGGGTGCCCGGCTGATCCTCGCCAGGTCCGTGGTTAACGCACGAGGTCTGGGTATGCGAGCGGTGATGATTGAAGGAGCCGCTCGTGGTTGTCATGATTTCGCCGTATGTCGACTGCGCCTCGGCCCGTGACTCGGCCGCGCGCTTCGTGGCACAGCACTGTCCGTGGGCGGACCTGGACGCGGTGCAGCTGGTCGTCACCGAGCTGACGGCCAACGCCCTGCGCCACACCGACGGCTGGTGGCGGCTGCGGCTGCGCGCCGAGTCCGGCGTGCTGTCCGTGGAGCTGGACGACTCCAGCCCGGCGTTCCCCGAGGCCCGCACCCCGGACTTCACCGGCGGTGGCGGCGGCTTCGGCTGGCCCATGGTGCTGAGTCTGGCGAGCCGGGTGGAGGTCCAGCCGACCCCGGTGGGCAAGACGGTCCGCGCGATCTGGTCCCGCGAGCCCGAAAAGGCCTGACCGGCCGGAACCGACCGCACCTCCCCCGGCCGGACCGCGACGAGGAGCCGGCACGCGGGGCGGGTGTTCCGCGTACCGGGCGCGGCGCGTACCAGCCGTTCCGCGGGTGGCCTTACGCGTGCGGCCGACGACTTCTCCGTGTGGCCGACGACCGGGTGCGGCGAGCGTCGGGGCAGTCGCCGGGGAGCCCGCCCCGCCGGGGCACCGGACCCGGAACCGAGTCCGCCGGCGCCCGGGGTGTCTGCCCCTGGCGCCGGCGTCGGCCGACGGGTCGTCGGGTTCACTCCACGGCCAACAGGCCTTCCCTGAGCCGCGCGGTGATCCGCGACAGCAGCCGGGAGACGTGCATCTGGGACACGCCCAGCACCGCGCCGATCTCGGACTGCGTCATCTCGTCCACGTACCGCATCTGCAGGATGTGCCGGTCACGCTCGTCGAACTGCTCGATGAGCGGCTTCAGCGCCTGCACGTTCTCGACGATCTCCAGTTCGCGGTCCGGCTCGCCCAGCCGGTCGCCGAGGGTCTCGGAGGAGTTGTCGGAACTGTCGTCGAGCGGCAGGTCGATCGAGCCGGCGGTGTACCCGTTGGCGGCGACGAGCCCTTCGAGGATCTCGTCCTCCTCCATCCCCAGGTGCTCGGCCAGTTCGGCCGGGGTCGGAGAGCGGTCGAGGCGCTGGAAGAGCTCGTCGGTCGCCCGGGCGATGTCGATGCGCAGTTCCTGCAGGCGCCTCGGCACGTGCACCGACCAGCTGGTGTCGCGGAAGAACCGCTTGATCTCACCGACGACGCACGGCATCGCGAAGGTGGTGAACTCGACCTCGCGGCTGAGGTCGAAGCGGTCGATCGCCTTGATGAGCCCGATGGTGCCGACCTGGATGATGTCTTCCATCTGGTCGGCCCGGTTACGGAACCGCGTCGCCGCGTACTTGACCAGGGAGAGGTTCAGTTCGATCAGCGTGTTGCGTACGTACTGGTACTCCTCGGTGCCCTCCTCCAGCACGGCAAGCCGGTCGAAGAAGGCCTTGGAGAGCTCCTTCGCGTCCTTCGGAGCCACTTCACCGGGGTTACGGACCTCCGGCAGATCGGTGATCGTCTGCGGGCCGGTACCGGTCGAGATCGTGGTCGCCATGGACACTGCACCCTCCCTTTCCTATCCGTACGTTCGCAAGGCGCGTGTACCCGCGTCGGGCAAGAGCACGCATACGGATTCGGCCTGGCGCGAAAAAAGCGGAGTGACCGCCTCTCACACCGGGCGAGGGGCGGCCACTTCGACGGAACTCCCGACGGTACGTCAGCTCCAGCTGGCGTGCAGCGGCTTGCCCTCGGCGTAGCCGGCGGCACTCTGGACGCCCACGATGGCCTTCTCGGCGAACTCCTCCAGGGAGCCGGCACCGGCGTAGGTGCACGAGGAGCGCACGCCCGCGATGATCGAGTCGATCAGGTCCTCCACGCCCGGGCGGGCCGGGTCCAGGAACATCCGCGAGTGCGAGATGCCCTCCTCGAAGATCGCCTTGCGGGCCCGGTCGTACGCGGACTCCTCGCTGGTGCGGTTGCGCACGGCACGCTTGGACGCCATGCCGAACGACTCCTTGTACAGGCGGCCGCTGGCGTCCTGCTGAAGGTCGCCGGGGGACTCGTACGTGCCCGCGAACCAGGAACCGATCATCACGTTCGACGCGCCCGCGGCGAGGGCCATGGCGACGTCGCGCGGGTGGCGGACACCGCCGTCCGCCCAGACGTGCTTGCCGAACTTCTTCGCCTCGGCGGCACATTCCAGGACGGCGGAGAACTGCGGACGCCCGACACCGGTCATCATGCGGGTCGTGCACATGGCACCGGGGCCCACACCGACCTTGATGATGTCCGCGCCGGCCTCGATGAGGTCGCGTACGCCCTCGGCGGCGACGATGTTGCCGGCGACGATCGGCACGTGCGGGTCGAGGCCCCGGACGGCCTTGACCGCCGCGATCATCGACTCCTGGTGGCCGTGCGCGGTGTCCACGACGAGCGTGTCGACACCCGCGTCGAGGAGCTGCTTGGCCTTGCCGGCCACGTCGCCGTTGATACCGACCGCGGCGGCGACGCGGAGCCTGCCGTTCGCGTCGACGGCCGGCGTGTAGAGGGTGGCGCGCAGCGCGCCCTTGCGGGTCAGGATGCCGGCGAGGCGGCCTTCCTTGTCCACGGCCGGGGCGTACCGGCGGTTGTGGTGGTCGAGGGTGTTGAAGGCCTCGCGCGGGTCGATGTCCGCGTCGAGCAGCAGCAGCTCGTCCTTGGACATGACCTCGGACAGCTGGGTGAAGCGGTCGACCCCGGACAGGTCCTCGTCGGTGACGACGCCGACCGGGCGCTGGTCGGCGTCCACGACGACGCCCGCGTTGTGCGCGCGCTTGGACAGCAGCGACAGCGCGTCGGCGACGGTCTGGTGGGGGTCGAGCACGATCGGGGTGTCGAGCACGTGGTGGCGGCTCTTGACCCAGGTGATGACGTCGGTGACGACCTCGATCGGAATGTCCTGGGGGATGACGACGAGGCCACCGCGCCGGGCCACCGTCTCCGCCATCCGGCGGCCCGCGATGGCGGTCATGTTGGCGACGACCAGCGGGATCGTGGTCCCGGTGCCGTCGGGCGAGGACAGGTCGACGCCCTGCCGGGAGCCCACGGCCGAGCGGCTAGGCACCATGAATACGTCGTCGTACGTGAGGTCGTACGGCGGCTTCAGGTCATTGAGGAAACGCACGTGCTGAACATCCCAGTCGTTCGGAGTTGGCCCCCGGGCATTTCAGCCGGGGGGAAAACGCACGTACTTCATTCTCCCATGTCCGCACACGCGTACACCCCGGGCGAAAACCACAGGGCCTGGAGGAGCTCCTGGTGCATTCCTCCAAGCCCGTCCCGCGGATCAGGCCCTGGTTCCGGCGCCGGTGGTCCCGCCCTGGTGGTCCGCCCCGGTGGTCCGGTGCCGGTGGTCCGGTGCCGGTGGTCCGGTGCCGGGCGTCCGGCCGGGCGAAGGCGCGGGCCTAGTCGTCCGGGTCCGCGCGGTCCAGCGCGGGGCGCGGGCCGGGGGTGAACTCCGCCAGGAGGAAGTCGGCCGCCATGGTGTCCGTGACCAGGCTCGTGACCAGCCCGGACCGCAGCACCGCGCCGATCGCCGCCGCCTTGCGCCGCCCGCCCGCGATGGCCACGACCTCCGGAATGCGCCGCAGCCGGTCGGCCTCGACGGTGATACACCGCTCCCCCAGGTCGCGCCCGACCCGGCGTCCGGCCGAGTCGAACAGGTGGGCCGACATCTCGGCCGCGACGCCCAGCGAGGCGTAGTGCGCCCGCTCCTCGTCCGTGAGCATGTCGTGGACCGTGGAGATACCCGGCTCCCAGGAGCCGATGGACACCGCCGCGACGGTGACCTTGTCGAAGTACTCGAAGGCGCGGGCGATACCGGTCTGGTTGCGCAGGGCCGCCGCGGTCGCCGGGTCGGGCAGCAGCATGGGCGCGTAGATGGGGTGCGCCTCGCCCCCGGAGACCTGGGCGGCACGGCGTACCGCCTCCACCGAGCCACGCTCGGCGGTGCCCGCGTCGTACACACCCGTCAGCTGGACGACCGTGCAGGGCGGCAGCCGGTCGAGGGCCGCCGCCATGTGGATGGTGGAGCGGCCCCAGGCGAGGCCCAGGACGTCGCCCTCCGCCACGAGCTCGCCGAGCAGGTCGGCCGCGACCTCGCCCAGGTTCTCGGGGTCCGGCGAGGCGTCCTCGCCCTCCGGCGGGGACTCGACGACCACGGCGTGACGCAACCCGTATCTGGCGCGGAGCGCGTCGGAACGTTCGGCGTCGAGCTCGGCCGGTACCCGGATCTCGATGCGTACGAGGTCACGCTCGAGAGCGGTCTCCAGGACCCGCGCGACCTTGAAGCGGCTGACGCCGAACTCCTCCGCGATCTGGATCTTGGACTTGCCCTCGAGATAGAAGCGACGGGCCATGGCCGCCGCCTGCACGAGCTCCGCGGGTCCCATCCGCAGGGCTGGCCGTCCCGCCGACATAGCAGACACCGCGCTCTCCTCACTGCTGTTCACACTTCGGATCGCCATCCTCGCAGATGCGGCGGTCCGTGATCGGTCCTGTTGGGCTGCGTTCATCTGCCCGTGGTTCACCCGTGACTCAGTGACCGCACGCCCAGGCGGCCGTGGCGGTCGCCGCGGTGGCCTGTTCGCGCAGGGCCCGCACCGCGGCGGCCGGGTCCTCCGCCCCGTACACGGCGGATCCGGCGACGAACACGTCGGCGCCGGCCTCCGCGCAGCGTTCGATGGTGGATGCCGAGACACCCCCGTCGACCTGGAGCCACAGCTGGAGGCCGTGCTTGGAGATCAGCTCCCGGGTGCGGCGGATCTTCGGCAGCATGATGTCCAGGAACGCCTGGCCGCCGAAGCCCGGCTCCACGGTCATGATCAGCAGCATGTCGAGTTCGGGGAGCAGGTCCTCGAACGGCTCGATGGGGGTCGCGGGCTTCAGCGCCATCGAAGCCCGGGCCCCCTTGGCCCTGATCTCACGCGCCAGCCGCACCGGCGCGGCCGCCGCCTCGACGTGGAAGGTGACCGACCCGGCCCCCGCCTCCACGTACTGCGGGGCCCAGCGGTCGGGATCCTCGATCATCAGGTGGCAGTCCAGCGGGGTGTCCGTCGCCCGGCTGAGCGACTCGACGATCGGCACGCCCAGGGTCAGGTTGGGCACGAAGTGGTTGTCCATGACGTCGACGTGGAGCCAGTCGGCGCCCTCGACGGCCTTCGCCTCGTCGGCGAGACGGGCGAAATCGGCGGACAGGATGCTGGGGTTGATCTGGGCCATGAGCCAAGCCTGCCATGTCCCATGGGGTTTCTTTTACCCGATGCCGGTGCGGTTCCTGTCGGACGCGGCACACTTGCCGCAATCCCGGCGAATCAGGGCCCTCACGCGGTACGCCGCAGCAGCGCCAGGTACATCGCGTCGGTTCCGTGCAGATGCGGCCAGAGCTGTACGTCGGGTCCGTCGCCCAGCGCGGGGACGCCGGGCATCAGCGGCCTGGCGTCGATCAGCTCCGCGCCGCCGTGCCGCTTGAGGACGTCGTCGACGACCACCCGGGTCTCCGCCAGGTGCGGCGAGCAGGTCGCGTACCCGACCACTCCGCCGACCCGGACCGCCTTCAACGCCTCGGTCAGCAGGGCTCGTTGGAGCGGGCCGAAGCCCTCCAGGTCCTCCGGGCGGCGGCGCCAGCGGGCCTCGGGGCGGCGGCGCAGGGCGCCGAGACCGGAGCACGGCACGTCGACCAGGGCCCGGTCGAAGGCGCCGGGGTGCCACGGCGGGCGGGTGCCGTCGGCGACGACGACCTGGTAGGGGCCGGGGTTGCCCGTCAGCGCCCGGTCGACCAGCCGGGCACGGTGCGGCTGCTTCTCGGAGGCGAGCAGGGTGGCACCGCGCCCGGCGGCCAGGGCGCCCAGGAGGGCCGCCTTGCCGCCGGGGCCGGCACAGCCGTCGAGCCAGCGCTCGTCGGGGCCGTCGAGCGGGGCGTTCGCGAGGGCGATGGCCACCAGCTGGCTGCCCTCGTCCTGGACGCCCGCCCTGCCCTCGCGGACGGCGTCGATCGCGCCGGGCTCGCCGCCCTCGGTGAGCCGTACCGCGTACGGGGACCAGCGGCCCGGCAGGCTCGCCTCCTCGCCCAGCACGTCCAGCAGCTCGTCCGTGGTGGAACGGCCGGGGCGGGCCACCAGCGTGACCTCCGGCCGCTCGTTGTCGGCCTCCAGCAGGTCCTCGATCCCGGCCCGCCCGCCGCCGAGCGCGTCCCACAGCGCCGAGACGACCCAGCGCGGGTGCGAGTGCACGACGGCGAGGTGGTCCTCGGCGTCCTCGTCGTACGGCGGGGCGACCTGCTCCAGCCAGGCGTCGAGATCTTGTCGCGCGATCTTGCGGAGCACCGCGTTGACGAACTTGGCCCGCCCGTCGCCGAGCACCACCCGGGCCAGCTCCACACTCGCCGAGACGGCCGCGTGGGTGGGGATCCGGGTCCCGAGCAACTGGTGCGCGCCCATCGCGAGCACGTCCAGCACCGGCGGGTCCACCTCGCGCAGCGGGCGGTCGATGCACGCCGCGATGATCGCGTCGTACGTGCCCTGGCGGCGCAGCGTGCCGTAGACCAGCTCGGTGGCGAGCGCCGCGTCGCGGTTCTCGAAGCCTTCCTTCTCGCGTGCCTTCTTCAGCAGCGGCGGCAGGACGAGGTTGGCGTACGCGTCGCGCTCGTCGACGGCGCGCAGCGCCTCGAACGCCAGGATCCGCACCGGGTCCTTCTTGGGACGGCGGTACGGCTGGGGGGGACGGCGACGGGACTGCTCGCTCAAAAGGTGCTCCGCTTCCGGTGTGGCTCGAACCCTTTCAGCCTAATCCCCTTCTAGTGGCGGGTCGGGCCGGCCTTCTCCCCCGGAGCGATCCGGACACCGCGCGCCCAGTCGGCACCGCGCATCGGCTTCTTCCCCTGCGGCTGGACCCACAGCAGCTCCACCGCGTGCGAGCCGGTCCCGACGTACACGTTGTTCTTGGCCGCCGACAGTTCGCCGGGCGCCAGGTCCGTGCGGTCGGGTACCGGCGCGGCCTGGATGACCTTGAGCCGCTCGCCGCGGAAGGCCGTCCAGGCGCCGGGCGCGGGGGTGCAGCCGCGTACGACGCGGTCGACGCGGAGTGCCGGGGCCGTCCAGTCGAGGTGCGCGTCGTCGACGGTGATCTTCGGGGCGAGCGTGATGCCCTCGGGGGGTTGCGGCACCGCCTCGAGGGTGCCGTCCTCGATGCCGTCCATCGTCGCGGCGAGCAGCCCCGCGCCCGCGAAGGCGAGCCGGGTGAGCAGGTCGCCGCTGGTGTCGGTGTGCCGGACCTCCTCGGTGATGACGCCGTACACCGGACCGGAGTCCAGGCCCTCCTCGATCCGGAAGGTCGAGGCACCGGTCACCTCGTCGCCGGCCATGATCGCGTGCTGGACGGGGGCGGCGCCGCGCCAGGCGGGCAGCAGGGAGAAGTGCAGGTTGACCCAGCCGCGCGCGGGCACGTCGAGCGCCACGCGCGGAAGCAGGGCGCCGTAGGCGACGACCGGGCAGCAGTCGGGCGCGATCTCGCGCAGCCGCGCCAGGAAGTCCTCGTCCCGGGGCTTCGCCGGCTTGAGGACCTCGATCCCGGCCTCCTCGGCCCGCTGGGCGACGGGGCTGGCGACGAGCCGGCGGCCGCGCCCCGCGGGGGCGTCCGGCCGGGTGACGACGGCGGCCACCTCGTGCCGGTCCGAGGCGATCAGGGCGTCCAGGGCGGGTACGGCGACCTCGGGGGTGCCTGCGAAGACGAGCTTCATCAGTGGCTGACTGCCTGTCTGTTCGGTGGCGGTGGTGGGCAACGCACCAGTTTAGGCGTCGGTGCGGCGGGGGGCGTACGTCGTCCTGCGCGCCCTGGGCATATGCGGATACGCCCCCGCAGCGTGACCCCGACCACGGGTGGCGCGTTGGTCAAGGCAGATTGACCGAAACGGGCCGCCGCCACGGAGCGGCCCACCCCTTTCAACGCCGGTTCGAGAGGCTTGTAAATGGCCGACCACGCAACCCACGACGCCCAAGCCCGGGCGAGCCTGCACCTGCTGGTGCGGGACATCGAGCGGGTCCGCCGGCAGGTGGACGCACTGCGCACGCTCACCGCCCAGCTCGGCAATGTGTACCGCCCGCGGCGATCCGGCCCGTCCACGGGCTTCGTCGTCTACGGCAGGGCCCCGGCCCCCACCGTGCGCCTCGCCCAGGAGCTGCGGGACAGCGTCGAGACGCTGGTGACCGCGGCGGTCGACTTCGACCGCTCACTGGGCTTCTCGTGGGACGCGGTGGGCTCGGCGCTCGGCGTCACCAAGCAGGCGGTCCACCGCCGGTACGGGGCCCGGCGGGCGACGGCCCAGCAGCCGGGACCGGCGGAGGCGGACCACCCCGTCGAGCCGGGCGGTACGCGCACGATGCCCTCGGTGCCGGCCGCACGCTCGATGCCGCCCCAGCCCACGTCCGGCTCCCAGACCCTCCGCGAGGAGGTCCGCCCGAGCGCCTTCCCCGGCCCGCGCAACGGCTGACTCCCATCCGGCCGCCCGCCCCCACCCCCCGGGGCCGGGCGGCCGCCTCATGTCCGGGCCCCGGGGGCGCGGCGCTGCCCCGGGCCGCGTCCGCCGCGTGCGGCGGCCCCGGACGCCCCGGGACACGGACGGGGAGCCGCGCCGGGTGCCCGGACGCCTCCGGGCGGCGCGCCGCGTGTACGGACGAGGCCGGGGGGGGCCGGACGCCTCCGCGAGCCGCGCAGCTTCCCAGCCACGGCCGGGAGCCGCGCCGGGTGCCCGGACGCCTCCAGGCGGCGTGCCGCGTGTCCGGGACCGACGCCTCCGGGAGGCCCGCCGCCTGTCCCGGACCCGTCACCCGATGTCCGGCGGGTCCACCCGGATCCGCACCGGCTCCGTGCCGCCCCGGGCCAGCCGCGCCGCCTGCGCCGCCTTCAGCGCGGCCGCCAGCGCCGCCCCGCTGCCCGGCCGGACCCGCAGCAGCGCCCGCTCCCAGACCTCGCCGGGCGGCGGGTCACCGGGCCGGCTCGGCGCACCCGGCGGCGGGGGCGGCAGGGGCACGGGGCCGAGCACCTCCGCCCCGGGGGGCAGCTCGGCGGCAGCCAGGAACGCCGCCAGCGCCTCGGCCCGGCCGGTCACGGCGGCCATCCGGGAGACCGGCGGGAAGCCCAGCTCCGCCCGCTCGGCCAGCTCCCGCTGGGCGTGGCCGACGGGGTCCCACCGCACCAGCGCCTGCACGGGCCGGAGGGTCGGCTCGGCCACGATCACGACGGTGCCGCCCTCGCCCTGGCCCCGCACCAGCGAGGCGGCGTCCATCCAGCGCCGCAGAGCCTCCTCACCGGCCCTCAGGTCGGCGCGGCCCAGCATGGCCCAGCCGTCCAGCAGCAGGGCCGCCGCGTACCCGCCCTCGGCGACCGGTTCGGCGCCCGGGGTGCTGACCACCAGCGCGGGCCGGGCGGGCACGGTGTCCAGGACGTGATCCCGCCCGGAGGTCCGTACCGGCACGGCCGGGAACGCACGCCCCAGTTCCTCCGCCGTCCGCCGGGCGCCCACCACCTGGGCCCGCAGGCGGACGGACCCGCATTCCGCGCAGTGCCAGTCCGGCGTGCCCCGCCCGCACCAGCCGCACCGCAGCTCGCTCTGTTCGGGCGCCTCCAGAGGGCCCGCGCAGTGCCGGCACCGCGCTGGCGTCCGGCACCGCTCGCACGCCAGCCGTGGGACGTACCCCCGCCGGGGCACCTGCACCAGGACCGGCCCGGACTTGAGGCCCTCCCGTGCCGCCTGCCAGGCCAGCGACGGCAACCGGGCCGCTCGCGCCGCCTCGTCGCGCGCCAGCTCCCCGTCGCCCACCGTCCGCACGAGCGGCGCGGCGGCCCGGACCCGGTCCCGGGGCGCCACCAGCGGGCGCGCCCAGCCGCTCTCGACGAGCTGCGCCGCTTCGACCGTGCAACTGGTGCCGCCCAGCAGGAAGCCGCACCCGTCGTGCGCCGCGCGCAGCAGCAGTACCTCGCGCGCGTGCGGCAGGGGCGCGTGCTGCTCGCTGTGGCTGGAGTCCCCGTCGTCCCAGATGGCCACCAGGCCCAGGTCCCGTACCGGGGCGAACATCGCGGCGCGCGTCCCGACGACGGCGCGCACCGCCCCGCGCCGCACAGCAAGCCACTGCGCGTACCGCTTCTGGGGCCCCGCCTCGGCGGTCAGCACCGCGTGCCGCCCCTCCCCCAGTACGGCGGTCAGGGCCGCGTCCACCCGGCCGGCGGCCCGCCCGTCGGGCACCACGACGAGCGCGCCGCGCCCCGACGCGAGAGTCGCGCCCACCGCCCTGGCCAGCTCGTCGGCCCAGTGGGGCCCGGGCAGCGCGTTCCACACCGCCCGTGGCGAGCGGCCGTCCGCGAGCGCCGCCAGGAACGCCGGCCCCTGCGCGTACCGCTCCCAGGTCCCGGGTTCCGGCGCGGCGGGCGGCGGCAGCGGCTGCGGCGACGGCTTCCGCTCGGCCTTCACGTGGCGGGGCGGGACCGCGAGTTGCAGCACGTCGGCGAGGCTCCCCGCGTACCGGTCCGCCACCGCCCGTGCCAGCCCCAGCAGTTCGGTGCTGAGCACCGGCTCGGGGGACACCACGTCGGCGAGGGCGGCCAGCGGGCCCGAGTAGTCCGATTCGGCCCGGCGCTCGACGAGGAACCCGTCTATGAGCCGCCCACCCTCCCGGCGTCCGTCCCGCACCTGATGGGCGCCCGCCCCGAAGCGCACACGTACCCGTACTCCCGGCTGGGCGACGGCGTCGAGCTCCTCGGGCACGGCGTAGTCGAAGAACTGGTCCAGGTGCAGCACGCCCTTGTTCACCACGACCCGCGCGACGGGCAGCTCCTCGGCCAGCGCGGCCCCCCGCCAGGTGCGCGGCTTCGCGCGGGGCACCTTCGCCTTGCGCACGGTCTCCCGTATGAGCGCGAGCTGCTCGGGGGGCTCGGCCCCCCGGCCCCCGCCTTCCCGCTTCCCGTCGTCGCTGCTCACAGCCTCATTCCTACCAGAGCCCACTGACAACACCGCTGTCAGTGGCATGGGCTTCGATGGCCGCGTGACCGTGTACGACGCCGCGAGGCTGCTGCCCTCGATACCCGTCCTCCGTGAGCACTGCCGTGCCCTGGCGCCGCTGGAGGCGATCCTCTGCCGGGACCCGGTGTACCGGCGCTTCCACTTCGACGCGCACACTGGTCCGCGACCGATGAGCTCGCCTCGATGAGCACCGGCTCGGGTGACGAGTACGCCATCGTCTTCGCGCCGGCGGGCGCGTACATCCGGGGCTTCGACCACGAGTCTTTGATGAGTCCGTACGCCTCCGTGAAGCCGAAGCCGAGGCCGTGGCCGGGGGTCCTCGACGACGTGCCGGAGGCCTTCCGCACCTACGTGGAGGAGCCCGCGTTCGCGGACGCGGACGGGACGCCGTTCGTGACCGCCTGCCTGTGGCGGACGACCGAGGACACCTCCTGGCGCACCGGCGGCATCGACTTCCCCGACGCCCCCGATCCGGACGGGTCCGGCTTCCTCTTCGAGCTCCTGACGGACCGCTCCTCCGAGGCGTATCAGGAGTTCGCCGTGAGCGTGCGCGAGGTCCCGGTCGACCTCGACGCGGTTCGGCACGTGCTCTCGCTGCGCCCCCTCACCGACGAGCTGGTCGCCCTGCTCGCTCCGGGACTCACCCTGAGCGGCCTCGGTGGCGACATCGCGGCCATCGACTGTCCTGCCGGGCCGTTGAAACGCCGGAGTCCGGCACCCCGCCAGGGGGCCGGACTCCGGAAAGGGCGCGGGGCGGGCGGGCTCAGAGCCCCGCCGCCTTGCGCAGCGCGTCGACGCGGTCGGTGCGCTCCCAGGTGAAGTCGGGGAGTTCGCGGCCGAAGTGGCCGTACGCCGCCGTCTGCGCGTAGATCGGCCGCAGCAGGTCCAGGTCGCGGATGATCGCGGCCGGGCGCAGGTCGAAGACCTCGGCGATCGCGTTCTCGATCCGCTCGACCTCCACCTTGGCGGTGCCGAAGGTCTCGACGAAGAGACCGACCGGCTCCGCCTTGCCGATCGCGTACGCCACCTGGACCTCGCAGCGCGAGGCGAGCCCCGCCGCGACGACGTTCTTGGCCACCCAGCGCATCGCGTAGGCGGCCGAACGGTC
>NZ_BAAASR010000033.1:0-6745 GCF_039532985.1 Streptomyces gobitricini
GACGTGGTGGAGGCGCATGGGACGGGGACGCGGCTGGGTGATCCGATCGAGGCGCAGGCGCTGCTGGCCACGTACGGGCAGGATCGGCCGGACGGTCAGCCGCTCCTTCTCGGGTCGTTGAAGTCGAACATCGGGCATGCTCAGGCGGCTGCGGGTGTCGGCGGGATCATCAAGATGGTCATGGCGCTGCGGCACGAGAAACTGCCCAGGACTCTGCACGCCGAAGAGGCCACGCCGTTCGTCGACTGGGACAGCGGGGCGGTCGAGCTGCTGACGCGTGCTCGTCCGTGGCCGGCGGGCGGGGATCGGATACGGCGGGCGGGTGTGTCGTCTTTCGGTGTGAGTGGCACGAACGCGCACGTGATCGTGGAGGAGGCGCCGAGCGAGGAGCGGGCGACTTCCGGGGCGAGCGCGGATGGTGGCGTGGTGCCGTGGTTGGTGTCGGCGCGGAGTGCGGAAGCGCTGCGGGCGCAGGCGGAGCGGCTCGTGGAGTACGTGGAGTCCGGTGCCGACGTCCGGGATGTGGCGTTCTCGCTGGCGACGACGCGGGCGGCTCTTGAGCACCGGGCGGTGGTGGTGGGCGCCGGCCGGGACGAGCTGGTCGCCGGGCTGCGTGCGCTGGCGAAGGGTGTCCCTTCGGGCGCGGTCGCCGCAGACACCGTGGGGGAGTCGGGCGACAGGGTCGCGTTTCTGTTTACGGGTCAGGGTTCGCAGCGTTTGGGGATGGGGCGTGAGTTGTATGGCGCGTTCCCTGTGTTCGCGGCGGCGTTCGACGCGGTGCTGGCGGAGTTGGAGCCGGGGCTGCGGGAGGTTGTGTGGGGCGGTGATGCGGAGGCGCTGAACCGTACGGAGGTGACGCAGCCGGCGCTGTTCGCCGTCGAGGTGGCGCTGTTCCGCCTGTGGGAGTCGTGGGGTGTACGCCCCGACGTGATCGCTGGGCATTCGATCGGTGAGATCGCGGCCGCGCATGT
The DNA here is from genome assembly GCF_039532985.1 of Streptomyces gobitricini. Taxonomy (NCBI): domain Bacteria; kingdom Bacillati; phylum Actinomycetota; class Actinomycetes; order Kitasatosporales; family Streptomycetaceae; genus Streptomyces; species Streptomyces gobitricini. The sequence goes on from NZ_BAAASR010000033.1 coordinate 972, forward strand.
GGCGGGGGTGTTGTCGCTGGCCGATGCCGCGAAGTTGGTGTCGGCGCGCGGCAGGCTGATGCAGGCGCTTCCGGCCGGGGGCGCGATGGTGGCGCTCCAAACGAGTGAGGAGGAGGTGCTGCCGCACCTGACCGACACGGTCGGAATCGCGGCGGTCAACGGTCCGCAGGCCGTCGTCGTCTCCGGGAACGAGCCGGAAGTCCTGACCATCAAGGCGCACTTCGAGGACCAGGGGCGCAAGACGACCCGGCTGAAGGTGTCGCACGCGTTCCACTCACCGCTGATGGAACCGATGCTCACCGAGTTCGCTGAGACCGTCGGCGGCCTGGCCTTCCAGGAACCGGCCGTTCCCTTCGTCTCCACCCTCACGGGTACCGAGGTGAGCGCCGAGCTGACCGATCCAGCCTATTGGGTCCGCCACGTCCGTGAGCCCGTCCGGTTCGCCGACGCCGTCCGTGTCCTGTACGGCCAGGGCGTGAGCACCTTCGTGGAGGTGGGGCCCGACGCGGTGCTGATCGCCATGGCGCGGCAGTCGCTCGACGACACCGACGTCCGCTGCGTTCCGTCCCTGCGCCGTGACCGCCCCGAGGCCGTCGACGCGGTCACCGCCCTCGCCCGGCTCCACAACCGGGGCGTGGCCGTCGACTGGCACCGGTTCCACACCGGCACCGGCGCCCGGGCCGTACCGCTGCCCACGTACGCCTTCCAGCGCCGAACCTACTGGATCGTCGCCCCCGAGGCAGGAGGCTCCGGGGCCGCCGCCCCCGGGACCGGCGACCCGGCGGGTGTCGCCCTCCCCGCGCCGCCGACCGCGTCCGGCGCGGCCGGCCACGGCGCCGTACCGCTCGCCGAGCGCCTGGCCGGGCTCACGGCGGCGGAGCAGCTGGAGGCGGTGACCGAGCTCGTGCGCGGCGAGGTCGCCGCCGTCCTGGGCTTCGCCCAGCCGGGCGCGGTCGGCGCCGATCGTACGTTTCAGCAGCTCGGGTTCACGTCCCTGTCGGCCGTCGAACTCCGCGACCGCCTCCTCGCCTCCACCGGCGTCAAGCTCCCGGCGACGCTGGCCTATGACCACCCCACCCCCGCCGCCCTCATCGCGCACCTGCACGCCGAGGTGGCGGCACCGGTCTCCGTACTGGCCGAGCTGGACCGCTTGGAAGCGGCCCTCGCGGCGGCGTCCCCGGACGACGAGACCCGTTCCCAGGTGGCGGCGCGGCTCCAGGCGCTCCTGCGGCAGTGGGACGCGGGCGACGCCGAAGACCCCTCGGACGGCCCCGACCTCGACGAGATCTTCAGCTTCATCGACTCCGAGATCGGCGAATCCGTGACGCACTGACAACGCGACACGACGCCACGCGACACGACGCCACGCGACACGACGCCACGCGACGCAACGCCACGCGCCGCAACACCGCAACGCGACGCGACGCGACGCGACGCGCAAGAGCAGCAGTTCCGCAGCACACGCAGCAGCAGCCGAGGAGAGCTTTCGTCATGCCCAATGAGAACGAACAGAAGCTGGCCGACTACCTGAAGCGGGTGACGGTCGACCTGCAGAAGTCCCGGCGTCGCGTCGCCGAGCTGGAGGCCGGCAGAACCGAACCGATCGCGATCGTGGGGATGGCGTGCCGGTATCCGGGTGGCGTTTCGTCGCCGGAGGATCTGTGGCGGCTGGTGGAGGGCGAGACCGACGCGATCAGCGACTTCCCCGACAACCGTGGCTGGGACATCGAGTCCCTCTACGATCCCGAACCGGGCAGGCCGGGCCGCTCCTACACCCGGCGCGGCGGGTTCCTCCACGACGTGGGCGACTTCGACGCCGACTTCTTCGGGATCTCACCGCGTGAGGCCACCGCGATGGACCCGCAGCACCGACTGCTCCTGGAGGCGGCGTGGGAGGCGCTGGAGTACGCGGGTATCGACCCGCTGTCCCTGAAGGGCAGCGCGACCGGCGTCTTCACGGGGTTCTCGGGCCAGAGCTACATCGGCCTGTTCAGCGGCCCGGAGGAACTGGGCGGCTACCTGATGACCGGCAGCCTCTCCAGCATCATGTCCGGCCGGATCTCGTACGTGCTGGGGCTCGAGGGCCCGTCGGTGACGGTGGACACGGCGTGCTCGTCGTCGCTGGTCGCCCTGCATCAGGCGGTGCAGTCGCTCCGGCAGGGCGAGTCGACCATGGCGCTCGTCGGCGGCGCGACGGTCGCGGCGACGCCGGGCAGCTTCGTGGAGTTCGCTCAGCAGCGTGGGCTGTCGGTGGATGGCCGGTGTCGGGCGTTCGGTGCGGGTGCGGATGGTACGGGGTGGGCCGAGGGTGCGGGTCTGCTGGTGTTGGAGCGGTTGTCGGACGCGCGGGCGAATGGTCATCGGGTGTTGGCGGTGGTGCGTGGTTCGGCGGTGAATCAGGACGGTGCGTCGAATGGTCTGACGGCGCCGAATGGTCCTGCGCAGCAGCGGGTGATCCGTCAGGCGTTGGCTGCGGCTGGGCTTACGGCTGGGGACGTGGACGTGGTGGAGGCGCATGGGACGGGGACGCGGCTGGGTGATCCGATCGAGGCGCAGGCGCTGCTGGCGACCTACGGGCAGGGGCGTGGTTCGGACCGGCCGTTGTACCTGGGGTCGTTGAAGTCGAACATCGGGCATGCTCAGGCGGCTGCGGGTGTCGGCGGGATCATCAAGATGGTCATGGCGCTGCGGCACGAGAAGCTGCCCAGGACTCTGCACGCGGAAGAGGCCACGCCGTTTGTGGACTGGGACAGCGGTGCGGTGGAGCTGCTGACGCGTGCTCGTCCGTGGCCGGCGGGCGGGGATCGGATACGGCGGGCGGGTGTGTCGTCTTTCGGTGTGAGTGGCACGAACGCGCACGTGATCGTGGAGGAGGCGCCGAGCGAGGAGGCGCCGAGCGAGGAGCCCGCAGCCGTCGAGACGGCCGCCGGTGGCGTCGTGCCGTGGCTGGTGTCGGCCAAGAGTGCCGATGCCCTCGCCGCCCAGGCCGAACGGCTCGCCGCGTACGTCGCTGAACGGCCGGACCTCGGCACGCGGGACGTGGCGTTCTCGCTGGCGACGACGCGGGCGGCTCTTGAGCACCGGGCGGTGGTGGTGGGCGCCGGCCGGGACGAGCTGGTCGCCGGGCTGCGCGCGCTGGCCAAGGGCGCCCCTTCGGGCGCGGTCACGTCGGACACGGTCCATGCGTCGGGTGGCAGGTCGGCGTTTCTGTTCACGGGTCAGGGTTCGCAGCGTTCGGGGATGGGGCGTGAGTTGTATGGCGCGTTCCCGGTGTTCGCGGCGGCGTTCGATGCGGTGCTGGCGGAGTTGGAGCCGGGTCTGCGGGAGGTTGTGTGGGGTGGGGATGCGGAGGCGCTGAACCGTACGGAGGTGACGCAGCCGGCGCTGTTCGCGGTGGAGGTGGCGTTGTTCCGGTTGTGGGAGTCGTGGGGTGTGCGGCCGGATGTGATCGCTGGGCATTCGATCGGTGAGATCGCGGCCGCGCATGTGGCGGGGGTGTTGTCGCTGGCCGATGCCGCGAAGTTGGTGTCGGCGCGCGGCAGGCTGATGCAGGCGCTTCCGGCCGGGGGCGCGATGGTGGCGCTCCAAGCGAGTGAGGAGGAGGTGCTGCCGCACCTGACCGACACGGTCGGAATCGCGGCGGTCAACGGTCCGCAGGCCGTCGTCGTCTCCGGGAACGAGCCGGAAGTCCTGGCCATCAAGGCGCACTTCGAGGACCAGGGGCGCAAGACGACCCGGCTGAAGGTGTCGCACGCGTTCCACTCACCGCTGATGGAACCGATGCTCACCGAGTTCGCGGAGGTGGTGTCGGGGCTGACCTTCACCGCTCCGAGCATCCCGTTCGTGTCCACGCTCACCGGCGCTCCGGTCACCACCGAGCTGACCGATCCAGCCTATTGGGTCCGCCACGTCCGCGAGCCCGTCCGGTTCGCCGACGCCGTCCGTGTTCTGCACGGCCAGGGCGTGAGCACCTTCGTGGAGGTGGGGCCCGACGCGGTGCTGACCGCCATGGCGCGGCAGTCGCTCGACGACACCGACGTCCGCTGCGTTCCGTCCCTGCGCCGTGACCGCCCCGAGGCCGTCGACGTGGTCACCGCCCTCGCCCGGCTCCACAACCGGGGCGTGGCCGTCGACTGGCACCGGTTCCACACCGGCACCGGCGCCCGGGCCGTACCGCTGCCCACGTACGCCTTCCAGCGCCGAACCTACTGGTACAGCGCGGCGGCCGGGACCGGGCCGGACGCCGGGCAGCTGGGTCTGGAAGACCAGGGGCATCCGCTGCTCGGCGCGTGCGTGAGCCTCGCGGGCGGTGAGGGGGCCGTGTTCAGCGGCCGGATCTCCACCCGTACCCACCCCTGGCTCGCCGAGCATGTGCTGGACGGCGCCGTCACCGTGCCCGCCTCGGTGTACGCCGAGCTGGCCCTCCATGTGGCCGGCCAGTTCGGGTGCAACGCGCTGGACGACCTCGACGTCCACACGCCGCTGGTGCTCCACGGCCGGCAGGCGGTACAGGTGCAGGTCTCGGTCGGCGCGCCCGGCGGGGAGGGGCGGCGGCCGGTCACGGTCCACACCCGCCTCGACAGCGGCGACGGCGCCTGGACCTGCCGCGCGAGCGGGCACGCCTCGCTGAGCGGTGTGCCGCCGAGGCCCGTCCCGCAGTGGCCGCCGCACGGCGTGGAAGTGGATGCCGCCGCGCTGTACCAGCAGCTCGCCGGGCAGGGCTACGGGCACGGGCGGGCGTTCCCGGTCGTCACCGCCGTCCGGCGGGACGGCGACGAGGTGTGCGCCGAGCTGGCGCCGCCGCACGACGACTTCGACCCGGCCGGGTTCGTGCTGCACCCACTGCTGCTGGAGGCGGCCGTGCGGGTGGCGCTGTACGCCGGTGGCCTGGCGGGGCGAGCACCGCGCGCGGTGCGGTCCTGGTCGGGGGTGCGGGTGTTCGCGGAGGGGGCGAAGGAACTGCGCGTGAGGGTCCGGCGGATCGGTGACGACGTGTACGGTCTCGACCTGGCCGACGGTTCCGGCCAGGTGGTGGCCGCCGTGGAGGCGCTGACGCTGACGGCCGTCGAGGACCCCACGGTCGGGGCGGCCCGCGAGGCCTCCCTGGACGCGCTGTTCACCGTCGGCTGGGACCCGATCCGCCTGGCCGGTCCCGCGTCGGCCCGGGCGTGGGGTGCCATCGGAGACGTGAGTGAACTCCTGCCAGACGTCCAGCAGTTCGGGAGCGTCGCGGAGGTGGGTGCGGCGGTGGTTTCCGGGGTTGTGGGGCTGGATGCGGTGGTGGTGCCGTGTGTGGCGTCCGGTGGTGGTGAGGTGTTGGGGGCGGTGTATGGGCAGGTGCTGGGTGCGTTGTCGCTGGTGCGGGAGTGGTTGGCCGATGAGCGGTTGGCCGGTGTGGGGCTGGTGGTGTTGACGCGTGGTGCTGTTGCGGTCGGTGGGGGTGAGGTGCCGGATCTGGCGACGGCGGCGGTGTGGGGTCTGTTGCGGTCGGCGCAGGCCGAGAACCCGGGCCGGATCACGCTGGTCGACACCGACGCCTCCGCCACGGAGGAACTGCTGTCGGCGGCCGTGGCCGGCGGGGAACCGCAGGTCGCGATCCGCGCCGGTGGCGCGCGGGTGCCCCGGCTCGCCCGTGCCGCCTCCGACCCGGGTTGGAGGGAGGCGCCCGCCTGGGGTGTGGGTGGGACGGTGTTGGTCACGGGTGGTACGGGGAGTCTGGGTGCGCGGTTCGCCCGGCATCTGGTGGTGGAGCACGGGGTGCGGTCGTTGCTGCT
>NZ_BAAASR010000034.1:0-47514 GCF_039532985.1 Streptomyces gobitricini
CCCGCCCCCGCCCCCGCCCCCGCCCCCGCCCCCGGCCGCGGACCTGCCCGGCCCGCGCTTCGACCGCGCGCAACTGGAACGGCTCGCCTGCGGCCCGGTGTCCGAGCTGTTCGGCCCGCGCTTCCGCCCCCAGGACGGCCGCCGCCGCCAGACCCGGCTGCCCCGCCCCCCGATGCTGCTCGTGGACCGGGTGACCGGCATCGACGCCGAACCGGCCTCGATGGGCACCGGCGTCATCTGGACGGAGACCGACGTCACGCCCGACGCCTGGTACCTGGACCCGGCCGGCCGGATGGCTCCCGCCATGACCGTCGAGGCCGGCCAGGCCGACCTGCTGCTCATCAGCTGGCTCGGTGTGGACCTGCGGCACACCGAGGACCGGGTCTACCGCCTGCTCGGCTGCGACCTCACCTTCCACGGGCCGCTGCCCCGCCCAGGCGAGACCCTCCGCCACCGCATCGAGGTCACCGGCCACGCCGAACACGGCGGGGTGCGGCTGTTCTTCTTCCAGTACGACTGCTGGGTCGGCACCGAGCGCCGGATCAGCGTACGCAACGGGCAGGCGGGCTTCTTCACCGACGAGGAGCTGCGCGAGTCGGCCGGCATCCTGTGGAGCCCGGACGCGCTCCGCCCGGCCGGTGCGCGCGGGGACGCGGACGGCGAACCGGCACAGCGGCAGGCGTTCGCCCCGGAACAGGTCACGGCGTTCGCCCAGGGCCGCCCGGCCGACTGCTTCGGCGGTGCCTGGGAGACGACCCGCAGCCATCTGCGGACTCCGCGGATCGCCGACGGCCGCCACCAGCTCATCCGGGAGGTCACCGACTTCGCCCCCGAGGGCGGGCCGACCGGTGCCGGTTACCTGCGCGCCGAGCTGCCGCTGACGACGAACGACTGGTTCTTCGAAGGTCACTTCCACAACGACCCGTGCATGCCCGGCACGCTCATGCTCGAAGGCGGCTACCAGGCGATGGCCTTCCACATGGCCGCGCTCGGTCTGACCACCGGACGCGACGGCTGGCGCTTCGAGCCCGTGCTCGACGAGAGCGTGCGGATGCGCTGCCGCGGCCAGGCGGTGCCGGGCAACGAGCTGCTGGTGTACGAGGTGTTCGTCCTCGGCGTCGACGACGGACCGGAGCCGGTGCTCCGCGCCGACCTGCTGTGCACGGTGGACGGCAGGCGGTCCTTCCACGCCGAGGGGATCGCCCTGCGGCTCGTCCCGGACACCCCGCTGGACCACTGGCGGCGCGTGGCCCACGCCCGGTCCGACGTCACCCCCCGCGGCCTGCCGGTCGCCACGGCCGAACTGCGCCGTGGCGACGGCCCGCACCGGCCCGTCGTCGTCGACGGCACGCCGCTGGGCCGCGACAGCATGCTGGCCTCCGCCTGGGGCAGCCCGGCAGAGGCGATGGGCCCGTCGTTCGCGGCCCTGTCCGACGGGCGCCGGCGCGGCCCCCGGCTGCCCGGCCCGCCGTACCTGTGCATGGACCGGGTCGTCTCGCTCGACGCCCGCGCCGGGCAGCCGGAGCCCGGCAGCCGGGTGGAGGCCGAGTTCGACCTGACGCGGGACGCGTGGTTCCGGCAGGAGGGCGACACCCTCCCGACGGCCGTCCTCATGGAGGCCGGTCTCCAGCCCTGCGGGTGGCTGGCCCAGTTCACCGGGTGCGCCCCGGACGGCGGCCGCGACCTGTTCTTCCGCAACCTCGACGGCACCACCTCGGTCCTCGCCCCCGTACCGGCCGGGACACGCGTGCTGCGGACCCGCGCCACGCTGCGCGAGGTGACCGCCGACGGCTCCATGGTGCTGGTGTTCTTCGACGTCGAGTGCCTGGCCGACGGCGTACCCGTCCTGGTGTGCTCGACGAGCTTCGGCTACTTCCCGGCGGGCGCCTTCGACGGTGGGACCGGCCTGCCGGGCGGCCCCGGCGAGGCGGCCGGCGACTCGCCGTCGCTGCCCCCCACCGACCTGACGGTGCGTCCGGAGCGGTACTGCTCCGGACCGCTGCGCCTGGGCCACCCCTGGCTGGTGACCTCGGAGCGGGTCACCGGCTGCCGGCCCCGCGGCGGCCCGGCCGGCCTGGGCAGCATCCGGGGCGAACAGGACGTGCGCGCCGACAACTGGTACTTCCGCGCGCACTTCTACCAGGACCCGGTGCAGCCCGGATCCCTGGGCGTGGAGACGATGTACCAGCTGCTGCGCGTCCTGCTGATCGAGAAGGACTTCGGCGCGGGCATGCGCGCCCCCCGGTTCGAGACGGCCGACACCGGCCGCCCCCTGGTGTGGAAGTACCGGGGGCAGGTCACCCCGCGCTCGCGGCGGGTGGTGATCGACCTGGAGATCACCGAGTCGGGCGAGACCCGGGAAGGGCGCTACGCCCTGGCCGACGCCTGGCTCACCGTGGACGGCACGACCATCTACCACGTCCGCAACATCGCGTTGCGCGTGGTCGACGCCGATCCGCCCGAGCTGCCCGGTCACTTCGCGGCCAGCGTCCTCGACCCGGAGGACGAGCCGTGGCTCGGTGACCACCGGCCCACCCACGCCGCGCCCGCCCTGCCCATGACCTGCGCGGCCGATGTGCTCGCGGCGGCGGCGCGGCGCCACACGGGACGGCCGCCGCAGGCGCTGGAGGAGGTCACGCTCGACCAGTGGATCGTCGTCGACTCGCCCCGGCACCTGCTGACCGAGGTGCGGGCCACCGCCGAGCGCACGGAGGTCCGGCTGCTGCTGTGGCGTGCCGCCCCCCGCCACGCGCTCTCCCGCTACGAGCAGGTGGGCGGCGCCGTCGTCCGGCACGGGACGGGCACCCGTCCCGAGGTGCCGCCGGCGCTGCGCGACACCCGCCCCGCGGCGGCCCTGCCCTACGACGACGGGCTGATCTTCCATGGGCCCGCCTTCCGCTCGCTGGTCGGGCTGCGGTGGGCGGAGCGCGGCAGCACCGGCGTACTCGACCCGTCGCTGTGCGGGGTGCCGCGCGGCATCCTGCACCCCGGTCTGCTGGACGGCGCGCTGCACGTCATCCCGCACCAGGCGTTCGAGCGCTGGGACCCCCGGGTTCCGCCGGGACGGGCCGCATTCCCCCACCGCCTCGTCCACCTGAGGCTGTACGAGCCCCTGCCGGCCCACCGCGCGGTACGGGTCGACGCGCGGTTCGCGGGCTTCGCCGACGACGATCCCGAACGGCCCGTCACCGATCTGTACCTGCACCGCTCGGGGCGGGTGCTGGCCGAGATGCGCGTGGAGGAGCGGCTGCTCCCGCTGGGCTTCCTCGCCCGGTACGAGCCCGCGCTGCGGCAGGGCTTCCTGCGGGACCGGCAGGCCCTCCCCGGCCCCGGCATCGGCACGGTCCACGACGGCGCCACCACGGTCCGGGCGGACGAGGTCCGGCTGGTCGACTGGTTCCCCGGCACCGTCGACCACGCCTTCGCGCTGCCCGCCCGCCCGCCCGCCGAGCCCGACGGCGAACGGCTCGCCGCCGTGGCCGTGCGCAGCCACGTGGCGCGGCGCTGCGACGACCACCCGGCGCGGGTGCGCACCGACGGCGGTCCGCTGCACGCCGTGACCGAGACCCGGCCGCTCACCCGCCACCACCTCTCGGTACGGCGGCGCGGCACGGCGGTGACGGTCCGGGAGGCGGCGCCCCCCTCGCTCGACGCGCGGCGCATCGGCCGGTGGTGGCGGGCACGCAACGGGGACTGGCCCGGCCACGACGTGCTCAGCGCCGTGGTGCGCGGCTTCCTCACCGAGCTGGAGAGCGCCGAGTCCGTCACCTGGGGACCGGGCGGCGGCCCGGGCCGGCTGTACGTCCACGGCGCCGACCCCGATCCCGCCGCGCTGGTTTTCGCCGCCGTCAACTCGGCGCTGCGCGACACCGGCACGCTGCTGCCGGCCCCCGGGCCCTGGGCGAAGCGGCTGCTGCGCCTGGTGTTCGACAGCCCCGGCACCCGGCTGGACCTGCGCGCGTGTCCCTGCGCCGACCGCTCCGGCACACCGGCCGAACGGGCCGTCGCGCATCTGGCGCACGGCGGTGACGTGGTGCTGCCCGCCCCGGACGGCACGGGCCGGCACCGCGCGCCGACCGGTGCGGCGGCGGTGCTGGAGGCGGCGGTACGCGTCGGCGCCGCCGTGCACCCGGTGCGCTTCGTGCCGCGGACCCCGGCCGTGCCGGACCTCGGTGACCACGCCGACCTGCGCACGGTGCGGCCGGCCTGCCACCACCAGGTCGCGGCGGCGCTGCCGCCGGCCTCGCTGACACGCGCGCCGTCCGCCGTCGTGCGGGCGGCGCTGGAGGCGCTGGACGCCGTGTCCGTCAGCCCACTGGTCGCCCCGGCGTTCCTGGAGGGGGCGCGGCCTGCCGCTGTCCGCCTCCAGGGGCGCACCGGCGCCGATCCGGACGACGCGCTGCTGCGGGCCCTGCTGGACGGGCTGCCCCGCTCCACCGGACTGCTCACCGGACTGCTCACCGGGCTGATCGAAGGCCCGGCCGGCCCGGACCGGCACTCCGAATCCGCGTGGGCGCGCGAGGTGCGGCGCCGACTGGCACCGGTCCCCCGGCCGCCGGCGCGGCGGCACGGAGCACCGGCAGCCGTCGCCGCGACCGCCTGACCCCCGACCCCCGACCCCCGATCCCCCGACCCCGTGACCGCGCGGCCATGCCGCGCCCGGAGGTGCACATGAAACGTCACAGTCGCAGGGCCACGATCGCCGCCGTGCTCGCCCAGCCGGCCGCCCCGCGCGAGATCGCCCGCCTGTCCCGGCGGACCGGCCGGCCCCACACCGACGTACACCGGGAACTACGGCAGTGCCTGCGGGAGATGGCGGCGGGTCACGGCCGCCGGTGGACCCGCGCGTTCGGCCGGATCATGGAATGGCTGCTCACCGACACCTGGGAGGTGCACTGCCCGGAGCCGCAACGGGAGACGGTACGGCGGCTGGCCGCCGGTGGCGGCGTGGTGTTCCTGCCCTGCCACCGCGCCCACACCGATCCGCTGTTCCTGTCCCGCGCGCTGCGCGGCTGCGGGCTGCCGCGCAACCTGTGGATCGCGGGCGACAACCTGCGCGTGCCCGTTCTGGCGTCGCCGGCCCGCCGGGCCGGTGTGCTGTTCCTGCGCCGGCGCTGCGCCACGGACGAGGTGTACCGCACCGCGCTGCGGCTGTACCTGCGGTATCTGCTGGAGCGGGGCCAGCCGGTGGAGTGGTACCAGGAGGGCAGCCGCTCCAGGAACGGTCTGATCCAGCCGCCGCGTCACGGCCTGCTCACCGACACCCTGGCCGCCCTGCGCCGGGACACCGCGCCCCGGGTGTGGTTCGTCCCCGTGTCCCTGACCCACACCCCCGTCCCGGACGCCGTCGAGCTCGCCGCCGAGGAGGACGGGCTGCCCAAGCGCCCCGAGTCGCTGAGGTGGTTCCTGCGGTACGTGCGCGAGCACCGGGGTGCGGCCGGCCGCGTGGAGGTGCGCTTCGGGACCCCGCTGGAGGCGGGCCCCTACGTCGAGGCGGCCGAGGACGACCCGGGCACGGCGGCGCGCACGCTGGGGCAGGACGTCAACCGCGCCCTGTGCCGGTCGGCTCCGGTCACCGCGGAGGCGCTGACCGCGTTCGCCGTGGCGGCCGGCCGGACGGGCGGTTCGGTGCGGGACGTCCACCACCGGCTCCAGCCGCTGCTGGACACGGTCGCGCGGTCCGACGCGCCGACGGCGGGGGTGGAGGTCCTGCGCGACACCGAGGGTGTCCGGGTGACGCTGCACCGGCTGCGCGCGGCCGGAGCGGTGTCGATGACGGCGGACGGGGACGAGGCCGTCTTCCACGCCGTCCGGCGGATCACGGCCATGTACGGCAACCAGTGCGTCCACTGGCTGTGGCCGCGTGCCGTCGCCGAGGTGGCCGCGCTGCGGGCCTGCACGGTGCCGCCGTCCTTCGCCTGGATGAACGCGGTGCAGCGACTGCGGTCCCTCGTCGAGCTGGTCACCTGCGGCACCGGGCTCGGCACCGATCCGTTCCTGCTGGCCACGGCGGTCGTCGAGCTGGAGCGGCTGACCGCGCCGTGCGACGACCCGGAGGCCCCGTGGACGTTTCGCGCGGGCCTGCCCGGCGCCGGCGCCCTGATCGCCCCGGACGTCCTGCGCGGCCCGGTGACCGTGCAGCTCGCCGCCTTCCGGCGGCTGGGCCTGCGCCCGCGCGGCCGGGACCTGCCCGGCGCCCCGGCACCGGACACCTCCCCGCCCGGCGGCCGGGCCGAATCCGACTCCCCGCGGCTGTACAGGGCGATGCTGCTGGACGCCGAGCGCCAGGGCTTCGGCGGCATGGGGCGGGAGAAGGCGTTGCGGCGCGCCGGGCGCACCGTCCGGCTCCGTGAGCTGCTCGACGACCTGGCGGCCCTGGAGAGGCTGGCGGACGAGCCCGTGAACGGCGACGGGGGGCGACGGTGAGCGCGTCTCCCGCCCGGCGCCCGGACGGCTCCGCCGGTCCCGGCCCACGCCCCGGGCGGTCGGGGACCCGGGAGGAACTCGCCCGGTGGCTGCGGGACATCGACGCCGCGCCCCCCGGTCCTTCGGTGGGCGCGTACTTCGACTTCGACGGCACGCTCATCCGGGGGCATTCGGCGGCGGCGTTCTGCGTCAACCGGCTGCGGCACGGTGAGTGGCCCACCGAGGCGTGGCACGCCCTGACGTCCGCGGGGCCGCGCCGCATCGCCGCCGACCTGTCGCGGGCCCGCTCGGGCGTCGAGAACCACGCGGCCGCGCGGCTCGGTGCCGCCGCCGCCGCGCACTGGCACGGCCGTCCCGTGGACGAACTGCACGCCCTCGCCGACCGCGTCTTCGCCGAGGACATCGCGCCGCGCGTGCTGCGTGACACCTGGATGCTGGCGCGCGCCCACCAGGCGCGGGGGCACACGGTCGTCATCGCCACCGCCGCCAGTACGCCCCAGGTGGCGCCGCTGGCCCGGGCCCTGGGCGTGGAGCGCCTGCTGTGCACGCCGGTGCGCGTGGCCGGTGGCCGCGTGGACTGCCGCACCCAGGCACCGCTGTGCGCGGGGGACGGCAAGCTGCGGGCGGTACGGGAGCACGCCGCCGGCGCGGGCGTGCGGCTGGCCGACAGCTTCGCCTACTGCGACGGGTACGAGGACCTGCCGCTGCTGGAGAGCGTGGGCCGGCCACGGGTGGTCAACCCCCGCGGGGCGCTGCGCGAGGTGGCCCGCGAACGTGGCTGGCCCGTCGCCCGCCCGGGGCCGGAGCAGCGGGCCGGGCTCGGCGGGGCGCTGGTGTCGACCCTCGCGGCCGCGGGCGCGACCGTCACCGCGCTCAGCGCGTCCCTCGCCGTCGCGACGGTCACCGGCAGCCGCTCCGACGCCGCGACGACCGCCCTGCGGGTGGGCAGCGACCTCGTCCTGCGGGCGGCGGGGGTGCGGGTGGACGTCGTCACCGGCGCGGCGCACCTGCGCGAGCGGCGTCCCGCCGTCTTCGTCGCCAACCACGCCAGCCCGGTCGACGCGGTGGTCCTCGCCCACCTGCTGCGCGACGACTGGTGCGCGGTGGCCAAGCGGGAGCTGGCCGACGTGCCCGCGCTGGGCGCCTTCCTGCGCTTCGCCGACGTCCTGTTCGTGGACCGGGCCGACCGCGACCAGTCCGAGTCGGTGCTGGACGCGGCGGTGACGCGGCTGCGGGCAGGCACGTCCGTCGTGATGGAACCGGAGGGCACCCGGGCCGTCACCCCCGACCTGGGGCCGTTCCGCACGGGCGCCTTCCGCCTGGCGGCGCGCGCGGGCGTTCCCGTGGTGCCGGTCGTCCTGCGCAACACCACCGACGTCATGGCGCGCGCCGGTCTGCTGCTGCGGCCCGGGCGCGTCGAGGTGGCCGTGCTCCCGCCGGTGGAGACACGCGGATGGCGGGAGCGGGACATCCGCCGCCACACCGACCGGGTGCGGGCGGCCGTCGAGCGGACACTGCGCTGCTGGCCGTCCCCGGACTCCTGCTGAAGCCCGGGCACCGCGGATCCGCCGGCCGCGGCACCGGCACCGGCACCGGCACCGGCACCGGCACCGGCGTACCGGGCGTCCGGGGACGCCGGACGGTGACGCCCAGCCGTCGCGGCCGGTGGCACGGTGACGGTGACATCCCGCCGCGCGGCGACCGGCCGGGCTCCCCGTCGCAGGCGTCTCCCGCTTGCCCGCCCGATGATCCGAACGGGACCGCCTGGCTGGACCTAGTCGTCGCTGCCGGTGTTGAGCTGGTGCAGCAGCCGGGCCAGCTCGGCGACCTCGGCGCGGTCCCAGCCGGCGAGCTTGCGCATGTACCGGGCGCGGCGGGCGTCGCGTACCCGGCGGAAGCGGCTGCGGCCCTCGTCGGTGAGGCGTACGAGGGAGGCCCGGCCGTCGGCGGGGTCGGGGTCGCGGGCGACGAGCCCGAGCTCCTCCAGGGCGCGCAGCTGGCGGCTCATGGTGGCCTTGCCCACGCCGAAGTAGGCGGCGAGTTCGGTGGCGCGCTGGGTGCCGGCCTCCTCCAGGCGGACGAGCAGGCCGTAGGCGGCGGGTTCGAGCTCGGGGTGGACCTCGCGGGCCATCTCGCCGGACGAGGCGCGGGCGCGCCGCAGGAAGACGGCCAGTTCACGCTCCAGAGCGAGGAATTCGTGCTCCCCTCCGCGTCCCTCGTCGGACGCGGCGTCGGACGCGCGGTCATTCCCCGTACGGCTTCCCTGCACTCAGCACCCCTCGCGCGCTTTCCCCGGCCCGACCGTTGTTCTCGGCGGCGGCCATCGCCGCAGCTCTTCCAGTATTTCGCAGGCATGGACCATCGGCGGAATCGCGACCCCGCCCACCTGGTCGGCCCGCGCCGCGGAGCCGCCCGGCCGGGTACGCCGCCGCCCGGCCTCGCCACGGTGATGTGGTGGTGGCCGGGTGCCGGGTGCGGCCGCCCGGGGCCGGAGCCGGGCGATCCGCCGTGTCATGGCGGTGAGGCCGCCGGACGGTCCGCCATGACGCGCCGGAACACGGGGACCCCCCGGGCGCGCGGGCGCCCCGGGGGGTCCGGGAAGGAGCGGGGTTCAGCCGCAGCGGCCGGCCGGGCGGGTGCGGGTGACGAGGTTCGTCCACCCGGTGGTGCCGTCGATCCAGACCACCTGGGTGCCTTCGAGCGCCGCCGGGGCGAGCTGCTCGCCGCGGTTGCAGGAGACGCGCTCCTTGCGGGTGCCGTCGGTCGTCAGCTGCCAGTTCTTCGGCAGGGTCTCGTTGCGGTACGCGGTGTCCGGCAGCACCGCGTTGACGGTGACCGCCGTCTCGGAGACCGTGAGGTCGGAGGCGATCAGCGCACCGGGCTTGTACTCGGCGCTGATGTCGTAGGTGCCGGTGCCGTCGAGGTTCGCCCGGCGGATGCCCGTCCGGCCGTCGTCGGCGGTGTTCTCGTCGGTGAGCCAGAAGACGTTGCTGCCGTTGAGGCCGGTCTGCCCCACGGTCTGCGGCTCGTCCAGCCGCTCGGTCATGGTCTTCCGGCCGGTCCTCAGGTCGAGGAGCTCCACCCCGAGCCGGTGCTCGCCGCCCTCCGGGTAGAGCTTGACGTACGCGATCCTGCCGTGCGCGATGGACGGCAGGCCGGTCAGGACGTCGTCGTCGCCACCGTCCACGTACGTGGGCCTGGTGTCGCCCGGGCGCAGGTGGACGACGTGCCGGGTGAACAGGCCGAGCGTCTCGAAGACCGTGACGCCGTTGTCGACCCGCAGCCCACCGACGTCCGTCGTGGTGGACGAGTACAGCCTCTTGACGGGGCCGCCCGCGATCGGCCGGGACAGGATGTCCACGCTCGCCGCGCCGTACGCCGCCCAGACGACGGTCCTGCCGTCCGTGGCCGGGTAAACGTGGTAGCGGCCGTCGTTGGGGCTGACGAGCTTCGGGGCGCCCTTGCCGTTCGTGCGGCCCGCGTAGACGGAGTACGGCTCGGTGCCGTCGTCGTTGGACTTGGCGACCGTCCACCAGCCGCCGCCCGCCTGCGCTCCGGTACCGGTGATGTTCAGCTTCCCGAAGAGCAGGTCGGAGTCGACGCCCAGGGCCTCCTCCCAGCCCGCGACGACGCCGTGGGCGTTGAAGGACCGCTTGGCCGTGTTCAGCCGCTGCCCGGTGACGCCCAGGTCCTTCGCCGCCGCGAGAACCGCGTTACGGCCGTCGGTGAAGCCGTCCAGCGGGGTCATGTACTCGGTCAGCGCCTTGTACACGATCCGGTCGGCCAGTTCGGCTCCCAGGTCCTGGCGCATGTCCCACAGCGCGCCGGAGAAGATCGTCGAGTTGAGGTGCACCCCGCCGTTGTCGGTGCCGAAGGTGGCGCCGAGGAAGTCCTTGGAGGTCGTGGCGCCGTCGTTGAGGTCGCGCAGCGCACAGGCGCGGGGCGCGGCCGAGCGGCACAGGTCCTCGCCGATCAGCCCCGCGTCCGGGTGGTCCATCGCCATGCCGGACCGCGTGACGTCGATGGCGTTGCCGAAGTAGTCGGCGACGGCCTCGTTGAGGGCACCGGACTGGCCCGCGTAGACCAGGTTGGCGGTGTTCTCCACGACTCCGTGGGTCATCTCGTGGCCGACGACGTCGAGGTCGGCGGAGAGCGGCTTGTACTCGCTGTCGCCGGAGCCGTACACCATCTTGGTGCCGTCCCAGAAGGCGTTGACGTACGGCATGCCGAACTGGGTGACGCCCACCAGGCTGTTGACCGCCGAGCCGCGCCCGTCGAGGCCGTCTCTGGCGTGGTGCTCCTTGTAGTAGTCGTAGACCTGCCCGGCCGCCCAGTGCGCGTCGACGGCGCCCGAGTCGGTGGCGTCCTCGCCGAACTCCGCACCGGGTGAGCCGAACTCCCCGAGGCCGGCCGGCCAGCCGCCCAGCACCTCGAGGACGTCCTTGTCGCGCGCGTCCCACGTGGTGAGCGCGGCCTTGCTGCCCTCCCCCATCCGGACGCGGTCGGCCATCACGTACCGGCCGTCCGTGGCCCTGCTGACGTTGAGGTCCACCTTGGTGCCGTTCAGCAGCGTGCCGCTGCCGACGGCCCCGGCGCCCGTGTCCGCCGGGGCGTCCGCCTTCCTCACGGCCGTCCCCGCCGGGACCTTCGGCGGCGTGAACGTCTTGATGCCGCTGTACTGGAGGACCGGGAACCCGGCCCGCGCGTCGACGTACACCTGCTGGAGCACCGGCGCGCCGGTCGCCGGGTCGGTGCCGCGTACGGTCACGTGGTAGGTCAGCACGCCCTCGCCGCGCGGGATGACGACCAGTCCCCCGGCGGTGCCGCGCAGCGGCGTGGTCTTCCCCGCCCCGGCCCTGGAGAGCTGGTGGCCGCCGAGCCGCCGCAGGGTCGCGGCGACCGCGCGGCGCACCGCCACCTCCTTGGCCACCGCCGGCTCCACCCCGGTGGTCAGGTCCGTGAAGTACTTGCCGGACGTGCCGGTGACGACCCGCTCCCCGCCCCTGGTCTCCATCCGGACCACGTACTGCCCGCCGAGCACGGGCACGCCCTTGTGCCTCTGCTGGAGCCGTACCGTCTCGTCCGCGCCGCGCCTCAGCGTCTGTACGGGGGCGAGATCACGCCCCGGTTCGGCGATCTTGTAGCGGCTCTCCTTCGCCGCGAGGTGCTCGCGCGCCGCGTCCGCCGGGCTCGCCTCCGCGTCCGCCTTCTCGCGGAGGCCGTCGACGAGTGCGGGGGTCGCGGTCCGCGCCCCCGGGATGACGTCGGCCGGCGGTTCGGCGGCCGGCGGGGTCGCCGCCGAGGCCGGAACCGCGGTGATCAGGAGCCCGGCGGCGGCGAGCAGAGCCGCTGCCCGGGCTCCCGCCGGTATGCCGGATGTCCCCGAATACGTGCTGGGCGTGCTGGGTTCGCGCACGGTCCGTATCCCTCCCACGTGCTGGTCAGCCGTTCAGGTGGTCATGGCCATGCAAGCCGTGGGGTGGCAACGCGGCAACGGATGCGGGGGGTTGAGAAGTGGACACGCACACTTGTGTGCGTGTGAAGGCGGCGTGAGAATCCCACGCATGATCCAGGGAGAACTGACCACTCTCGGCCTGGGCAGGATCGAGGAGCGCGCCTACGAGGCGCTGCTGGCGGAACAGGCGGACGGGGCGGAGGACTTGGCGCGGCTGCTCGGCCTGCCGCGTGAGCGCCTGGCCGCCGCGCTCGACCGGCTCGTCGAGCACGGATTCGCCCGGCCGCCCGATCCTGCCGACGAGGGCGACGCGCTGCCGCACCCGGCCGCTCCGGCTGCCGCCATCCGCACGTTGATCCACCGCCGCCAGGCGGAGCTGCACCTGAAGTCGGCGGAGCTGGCGCGGTTACGCATGGCGGCGGACCGGTTCACGGTGGAGGCCGGCGCCCGGGGCGGTGAGCGGGGGCGTGTCGAGGTGGTGACGGGACGGCGGGCCATCGCCGAGCGGGCGGCGCGGTTGCTGGACGGCGCCGAACGGGAGGTCGTCGTCCTGGACCGGCCGCCGTTCACCCCCCTGGACATCGAGTCGCTGCTGGCCCGGGGAGTGCGGGTGCGGGCGGTGCTGGACCGGTCGGGGCTCGCCGACCCGGGCCGGGTGCGGGCCCTGACCGGCCTGGCGGGGCGCGGACTTCGGCTGCGGGTGGCCGCGGACGTCCCGGCGAGGCTGGTCGCCGTTGACCGGCGCGTCACACTGCTGCCGCCGACGGAGACCGCCGGGCCGCGGGCGGCCGCGCTGGTGATCGGCGACGGGCTGCTGTGCGGGGTGCTGCTGCCGCTGTTCGACGCCGTGTGGGAGCGGGCCGAGCCGGTGGGCGTGGAGGAGGAGGGGGCGGCCGGGCTGCCCGGGGCACAGCGTGAGCTGCTGACGCTGCTGGCGGCGGGGCTCAAGGACGAGGCGATCGCGCGCCGCCTGGGCGTCCATGTGCACACGGCGCGGCGGCGGATCAGCCGGCTGCTGGAGTCGCTGGACGCCCGGACGAGGTTCCAGGCGGGGGCGCGGGCGTCGTCACGGGGCTGGCTGGACGGCTGAGCGGTCCGCCGATGGGCGGAAACGAGCCGTACGGGCTGCGGGAGGCCGCCGTCGTGGGTCGCCGCAGCCGCGCGGGGACGCGCGCGGCGTGGGTCGCGGCCGCCGCGCGTGGGCGCCCCTCCCCTTCGGCCCCGTCCGGACGGTACGGCCGGGGGCGCGGGGCGCGGCCGGGGGCGCCACAGGCGCCCCGCCCCTTGGGCGGAACCGGTGGCCGGGGGCGCCCCTGGGCGGGGCCCCCGCCCGGGGGGCGCCCCGCCCAGGGAGCGGCCCGTCGCCGGGGAGGCCCACCCGGACGCCCCGCCCGGCGTCCGTCGGGGTCAGGCCGCCAGCGGGACTTCGGTCGTCGCCGGGGCGAGGGCGAGTTCCAGGACCTGACGGACGTCGGTGACCGGGTGGACCTCCAGCTTGTCGAGGATCTCGGCCGGGACGTCGTCCAGGTCCGCCTCGTTCCGCTTGGGGATGATCACGGTCGTGATGCCCGCCCGGTGCGCGGCCAGCAGCTTCTGCTTGACGCCGCCGATCGGCAGCACCCGCCCGGTCAGGGACACCTCGCCGGTCATCGCCACGTCCGTACGGACCAGGCGGCCGGAGAGCAGCGACGCGAGCGCGGTCGTCATGGTGATGCCCGCGCTGGGCCCGTCCTTGGGCACCGCTCCGGCCGGGAAGTGGATGTGCACGCCCCGGTCCTTCAGGCCCGTGACGGGAAGCTCCAGTTCGGCACCGTGCGAGCGCAGGAAGCTCAGGGCGATCCGCGCCGACTCCTTCATCACGTCACCGAGCTGGCCGGTCAGCGTCAGCCCCGCCGCCCCCGTCTCCGGGTCGGCCAGCGACGCCTCCACGAACAGGACGTCACCACCCGCGCCGGTGACGGCGAGTCCGGTGGCGACACCGGGTACGGCGGTGCGGCGCTCGGCCGGGTCCTGGGCGGACTCGGGCACGTGGTGCGGCCGCCCGATCAGGCCCCGCAGGTCGTCCGCGCCGAGGGTGAGGGGCAGCTCCCGTTCGCCCAGTTCGTGCTGGGCGGCCACCTTGCGCAGCAGCCGCACGATCGACCGCTCCAGGTTCCGGACGCCGGCCTCGCGGGTGTACTCGCCCGCGAGCCTGCGCAGCGCCGACTCGTCCAGCGTCACCTCCCCGCTCTCCAGGCCGGCCCGATCCAGCTGACGCGGCACCAGGTGGTCACGGGCGATGACGACCTTCTCGTCCTCCGTGTAACCGTCGAGCCGGACCAGCTCCATGCGGTCGAGCAGGGCCTCGGGGATGGCCTCCAGGACATTGGCCGTGGCGAGGAAGACCACGTCGGACAGGTCGAGTTCGACCTCCAGGTAGTGGTCGCGGAAGGTGTGGTTCTGCGCCGGGTCGAGGACCTCCAGCAGCGCGGCCGCCGGGTCGCCCCGGAAGTCGGAGCCGACCTTGTCGATCTCGTCGAGCAGGACGACCGGGTTCATGGACCCCGCCTCCTTGACGGCCCGGACGATCCGGCCGGGCAGGGCGCCCACGTACGTACGCCGGTGGCCGCGGATCTCCGCCTCGTCGCGTACGCCGCCGAGGGCGACGCGCACGAACTTCCGGCCCATCGCGTGCGCGACCGACTGGCCGAGCGAGGTCTTTCCGACACCGGGAGGTCCGACCAGGGCGAGGACGGCGCCGCCGCGCCGCCCGCCCACGACCCCCAGGCCCCGGTCGGCGCGCCGCTTGCGCACCGCGAGGTACTCGGTGATGCGCTCCTTCACGTCCTCCAGGCCGGCGTGCTCGGTGTCGAGGACCTCCTTGGCGCCCTTGATGTCGTAACTGTCCTCGGTGCGCTCGTTCCACGGCATGTCCAGCACCGTGTCGAGCCAGGTGCGGATCCAGGCGGTCTCCGGGTTCTGGTCGCTGGACCGCTCCAGCTTGTCGACCTCCTTGAGGGCGGCTTCGCGCACCTTCTCGGGGAGGTCGGCGGCCTCGACGCGGGCCCGGTAGTCGTCGGACTCCTCGCCGTCCTTCTCACCGTTGAGTTCCCGCAGCTCCTTGCGCACGGCTTCGAGCTGGCGGCGCAGCAGGAACTCCCGCTGCTGCTTGTCGACGCCTTCCTGGACGTCCTTGGCGATGGACTCGGCGACGTCCTGCTCGGCGAGGTGCTCGCGCAGCTGCTCGGTGGCGAGCTTCAGCCGGGCGACCGGGTCCGCGGTCTCCAGGAGCTCGAGCTTCTGGGCGACGGTCAGGAAGGGCGAGTAGCCGGAGTTGTCGGCGAGGGCGGAGACGCCGTCGATCTGCTGGACGCGGTCCACGACCTGCCAGGCGCCGCGCTTCTTGAGCCAGCTGGTGGCGAGCGCCTTGTACTCCTTGACGAGGTCGGTGACCTGGCCGGGCAGCGGGTCGGGAACCGACTCCTCGACGGTGGTGCCCTCGACCCACAGCGCGGCGCCGGGACCGGTCGTGCCGGCGCCGATCTTCACCCGCCCGCGGCCGCGGATGAGCGCGCCGGGATCGCCGTCCGAGAGCCGCCCGACCTGCTCGACGGTGCCGAGGACGCCGGTCCCCGCGTACGTGCCGTCGACGCGTGGCACCAGCAGCACCTTGGGCTTGCCGCCCTGGGTCCCGGAGGACGGGGCGGCTGCCTGGGCGGCCTCGACCGCGGCGCGTACCTCGGTGTCGGACAGGTCCAGCGGCACCACCATCCCGGGCAGCACGACCTCGTCGTCGAGCGGCAGCACGGGCAGGGTGAGCGGTGTGGACGTCGAAGCCATGATCTCCCCTTCGGCAGTCAAATTGAGCTGTACACACTCAATGCTTCTGACAGTCGCGGTGTTCCCCACGCATGTTCGCTCTCAGCGATCACTTCTTCGGACACCTCTTCGCGCGCCGGAGCGGCACAGTGGCCGGGGGCTGAACGACGACCGAACCCTGGCCGGTGAGGGCTCGCTCGACCGCGCGCCCGAGGTCTTCGCCCCGGTGGTCGACGCCGCGCGGACCCGGACCGCCGGAATCTTCGGCTCAGCACGTCTCCACAGCGCGTACGTGTACGGCAGCATTCCGCGCGGCACCACCACGGCCGGTGTGTCCGACCTCGACCTGCTGATCGTCCTGCGTGAGCGACCGGCGGATGCCGACCGGGCGGCGGTCGCCGGCATGGAGGCGGAGCTGGACGGCCGCCTTCCCGAGATCGACGGCGTCGGGGCCGTGCTGATCGACGTCGCCACGGCGCTGAGCGAGCGGCAACGGTCCGACCTGGGCTTCTTCGTCGCCTGCCTGTGCACCCCCTGCTGGGCGAGGACCTGGCCGGACGGCTGCCGGGCTACCGGCCCACTTCACTGCCGGCCCGTGAGACCAACGGCGACCTGGAGTTGCTTCTGCCGCGCCGGCGGCAGTGGGCGGCGGCGGCCTCGACGGGCCGGGAGCGCGCACGGCTCGGCCGCCGGGTGGGCCGCCATCTGGTGCGTACCGGCTTCACGCTGGTGATGCCGCGCTGGGGCGACTGGACGGGCGACCTGGACGAGATGGCGGAGGTCTTCGCCGCTCACTATCCGCGGCGGGCGGACCTGATGCGGACGGCCGTCGCGGTGGGACGCCGCGCCTGGGACGCCGACGCGGTGGTGCTGGGCACGCTCCTCGACGACCTGGGACCGTGGCTGGCCGCCGAGTACCGGGCGGTGCACGGGGTGAGAGCGCCGCGCCCGGGACCCCGTGCCGAGACGGGATCCCGGGCGCGGCGATCGTGCGCCACGCCGGAACCGGCGCGCCGGGCCGGCGGCACGGGGACCGCCTACCGGGAACGGCCGGGGCCGGCCCTGCCCACCCGGCGCAGCAGCGGCCGGCAACCGACGCCGGCCAGCAGGGCCAGCGGATGACCCCAGTTGGTGAGCGGGTCCTCGAACACCACCAGGTCGTGCATCAGCATCACCGACACCCAGGCCAGCACCATGCCGCGCGCCACCGGGGCGAGCAGCCCGGCCAGCGCCCCGACGGACGCCAGCAGGCCGAAGCTGATCCCGTAGTCGAGCCGGTGCAGCGACGTCTCCGGCAGGTGCCCGGCCAGCACGGACAGCCCCACCGGGATCTCCGTGGCGAGCGTCGCCACCACATGCCCCACCAAGAACACGGCCGCCGCCCGCCACGCTCCGACGCGGCGCTCCAGCGCCGTGAGGACGAGGACGAACCCGGCCGCGTACGGCGAGAACAGGCCACCGGCCACCCACAGCGCGCTGGCGGCCAGCACGAGCAGCGGCGCACGGGACAGATGGGCGACGTCGGTGCTGGAGGCGTGCAGCAGTGCGGCGACGGTCCGGGGGTCGCCGTACTCGGCGAACAGCGAAGTGCCCACCAGGACGAGGGCGTAGCCGAAGGTGAACGGCGTACCGGCGGGCGTGGGCAGCAGCCGCGCGGCACTCCGCCACCGGCCCGGCGGCCGCGCCGGAGTGGCGGTCTCGGCCGGGGCCGGGGCCGTACGCGCCGTCCGGGTGCCGGCGGTCCCCACGCCCTCGGGCGCGTCCGGGACCGTACGCGCAGCCGCACCCGGGGCCATGCCCGCAACCGCACCCGGGGCCCTGCCCGCAGTCGCGCGCCGGACCGGGATGCCCGCGGGCAGCACGGCGGCGCCGTCCGTCCCGCGCGTCCGGAGCCGGTGCACCACGAGGCCGCCCTCTCGTAACCCCCGCACAACGCCTTCGGGCCAACCTTGCCCCAGCCGGCCTGATCATGTCCGGTCTCGGCCATGATGTAGATCACAGCGGCCGGCCCGCCCCTCGCTACGCTGAGGATCATGGCTGCGACGACTCCCGTGACCGCTCCCGTGACTGCTCCCCTGACCGCTTCCGCGACCCCGCCCGCGAGCACTGCCGTGACGCTCGACCGCCGAGAGGGCCCGTACGGCGAGGTGGTGCTGCGCCGGCGTGGTGAGAACTTCGAGATCATCGCCAACGGCACCTTCCTGATGGACACCTCCGACGGGCGGTCCGAGCGGCTGCTGGTCGAGGCCGCCCTGCGGGCGCTCGGGGCCCGCCCGCATCCCGCCGTCCTCGTCGGGGGGCTCGGGGTCGGGTTCTCGCTCGCGCACGCGGCCGCCGAGCCCGCCTGGGGCCGCATCGCGGTCGTAGAGCGCGAGGAGGCGATCATCGACTGGCACCGCGAGGGGCCCCTCGCCCGGATCTCCGGCGAGGCCCTCGCCGATCCCCGGACGGTGCTGGTCCACGACGACCTGGTCGCGTACGTCCGCACCTCCCCCGACACCTTCGACGCGCTCTGCCTGGACATCGACAACGGCCCCGACTGGACCGTCACGAAGGGCAACGACAGCCTCTACTCGCCGGCCGGTCTGGCGGCCTGCGCGGCCCGGCTGAACCCCGGTGGAGTGCTCGCCGTCTGGTCCGCCCGGCCGTCCGCCGATTTCGAAGAGTCATTGCGGAATGCCGGGTTCAGCGGGGTACGGACCGAAGAGGTCACGGTTGCCCGGGGCGTACCGGACGCGGTCCACCTCGCCGTTCGCCCTGCGTAGCCGGGACGTGGTCGGTGCCTTTACGCTGCTGACCGAACACACGGATCTACACGCTCGCGCAGGACGCGACAGGGGCGGGGCGATGGAGCAGACACACACCAGCCAGACCGGCACGGCCGTCGCGCCGGGTACACAGCGTCGCGTGCTGGTCGTCGAGGACGACACCACCATCGTCGAGGCCATCTCCGCCCGGTTGCGGGCGGAGGGCTTCCTGGTGCAGACGGCCACCGACGGCCCGGCGGCGGTGGACGCCGCCGAGGCGTGGCAGCCCGACCTGATGGTGCTCGACGTGATGCTGCCGGGCTTCGACGGCCTGGAGGTGTGCCGCCGGGTACAGGCCCAGCGGCCGGTGCCGGTGCTGATGCTGACGGCCCGTGACGACGAGACCGACATGCTGGTCGGCCTCGGGGTCGGCGCCGACGACTACATGACCAAGCCGTTCTCGATGCGGGAACTCGCCGCCCGGGTGCACGTCCTGCTGCGGCGCGTCGAGCGGGCGGCGCTGGCGGCCGTCACGCCGCGCAGCGGCATCCTGCGGCTGGGCGAACTGGAGATCGACCACGCGCAGCGGCGGGTCCGGGTCAGGAGCGAGGACGTCCACCTCACGCCGACCGAGTTCGACCTGCTGGTCTGCCTGGCGAACACGCCCCGCGCGGTCCTCTCGCGCGAGCAGCTGCTCGCCGAGGTCTGGGACTGGGCGGACGCGTCGGGCACCCGGACCGTGGACAGCCACATCAAGGCGCTGCGCCGCAAGATCGGCGCCGAGCGGATCCGTACGGTGCACGGTGTCGGTTACGCGCTGGAGACGCCGGCCCCATGACGTCGCTCAGGTCCCGGCTGCGTTCGGTCTCGATCTCCATCAAGACCAAACTGGGCACACTCGTCGTCGTCTCGGTCTTCATCACGACCGGGCTGCTGCTGGTGGCCCTGCGCACCGAGACCGAGCTGCGCTTCATCACCGTCTTCTCGGTGATCGCCACGCTGCTGATCACCCAGTTCGTGGCGCACGGCCTGACCGCGCCGCTGGACGAGATGAACACGGTGGCGAAGGCCATCTCGCACGGTGACTACACCCGCCGGGTGCGCGGTGCCGACCGCCGTGACGAACTGGGCGACCTGGCCTCCACCATCAACCGCATGGCGGACGACCTGGAGGCGGTGGACCGGCACCGCAAGGAGCTGGTGGCCAATGTCTCGCACGAACTGCGCACGCCGATCGCGGCACTGCGCGCGGTGCTGGAGAACGTGGTGGACGGGGTCTCGGCCGCCGATCCGGAGACGATGCGCACGGCGCTGAAGCAGACCGAGCGGCTGGGCCGGCTGGTGGAGACCCTGTTGGATCTGTCACGCCTCGACAACGGTGTCGTACCGCTCCGGTCGCGGCGCTTCGAGGTCTGGCCGTATCTGTCGGGGGTGCTCAAGGAGGCCAACCTCGCCGCCGCGCAGCGCGGGCTGAGCTCCGGTTCGGGCAGTCATACGCGTACGGACGTGCACCTGCACCTGGACGTGTCGCCGCCCGAGCTGACCGCGCACGCGGACAGCGAACGGCTGCACCAGGTCGTGGCGAACCTGATCGACAACGCGGTGAAGCACTCGCCGCCGCACGGCCGCGTGACGGTGCGGGCCCGGCGCGGGCGGGAGCCGGAGTCGCTGGAGCTGGAAGTGGTGGACGAGGGTCCGGGCATCCCGGAGTCGGAGCGGCACAAGGTGTTCGAGCGGTTCAACCGGGGCAGCGTCCCCTCACCGCACGGCCCGGAGAGCGACGGCGGTACGGGCCTGGGCCTGGCGATCGCCCGCTGGGCGGTCGATCTGCACGGCGGGCGCATCGGGGTGGCCGAATCCGCACGCGGATGCCGGATTCAGGTCAC
The DNA here is from genome assembly GCF_039532985.1 of Streptomyces gobitricini. Classification (NCBI taxonomy): domain Bacteria; kingdom Bacillati; phylum Actinomycetota; class Actinomycetes; order Kitasatosporales; family Streptomycetaceae; genus Streptomyces; species Streptomyces gobitricini. The sequence continues at coordinate 20,313 of NZ_BAAASR010000034.1, forward strand.
TCTTCCAGGGATCCCGCCGCCGCGCGGTTGACGTAGGGTTCGAACCGGAAGCGCTCGTTCTGCGTATACATGTGCGGGACGTGGTCGAGGCTGGACGCCCTCGGGGGCCACAGTCGCGCTGCTGTGTACCCATTCGCAGGGCAACCACGCTTGTTTCCCGCCATTTCCAGCACCGAAACACGTCTCCAGATGTGATCTACGCGACGATGGCATGCCCGGCCTGCACGTCCCGGCCGGGGAGGCGTAGCCTTTATTTCCGCTGTCCATCACCTTGTGAAGCGGAAGAGGGCGGTTGCCGCCGTGTCGTCTCAGTCCCCCAGTAACTCGAGTATCTCGACCGACCAAGACGGGCAGGGTCCTGCGAACCCTGCCGCCGCGTTCGGTGCCAATGAGTGGCTCGTCGACGAGATCTACCAGCAGTACCTCCAGGACCCGAATTCGGTCGACCGTGCCTGGTGGGACTTCTTCGCCGACTACAAGCCGGGCTCCTCGTCCGGCTCGGCGGACAAGCCCGCGGGCGAGGGTGCCGTAGCCGCGGGGGCCGCGCCCGCCGCGCCCTCCGCTCCGGCTCCCCAGGCCCCGGCCACCCCGGCGCAGCCGGCCGCAGCGGCACCCGCACAGGCCGCTGCGGCTCCCGCCGCCCCGGCCCCCGCCGCGAAGCCCGAGCCCGCCGCCGCCCAGGCCCAGGCGCCGGCCCAGGCCGCCGCCCCGGCGCAGAAGCCCGCCCCGGCGCAGAAGCCCGCGCCGGCCGCCGCCAAGCCGGCCGACACGAAGCCCGCCGCCGAGGCTCCCGCCGGCCCGGAGTACGTGCCGCTGCGCGGCCCGGCCGCCGCGGTCGCGAAGAACATGAACGCCTCGCTGGAGCTGCCGACCGCCACCTCGGTCCGCGCCGTCCCGGTGAAGCTGCTGTTCGACAACCGCATCGTCATCAACAACCACCTCAAGCGCGCCCGCGGCGGGAAGATCTCCTTCACGCACCTCATCGGGTACGCCATGGTGCAGGCCATCAAGGCCATGCCGTCGATGAACCACTCCTACGGGGAGAAGGACGGCAAGCCGGTCCTGGTCAAGCCGGAGCACGTCAACTTCGGTCTGGCGATCGACCTGGTGAAGCCGAACGGTGACCGGCAGCTGGTCGTCGCGGGCATCAAGAAGGCCGAGACGCTCGGCTTCTTCGAGTTCTGGCAGGCGTACGAGGACATCGTCCGCCGCGCCCGCAACAACAAGCTGACGATGGACGACTTCACCGGCGTCACCGTCTCGCTGACCAACCCCGGCGGCCTGGGCACGGTCCACTCCGTGCCGCGCCTGATGCCCGGTCAGTCGGTCATCATGGGCGTCGGTTCGATGGACTACCCGGCCGAGTTCCAGGGCACCTCCCAGGACACCCTGAACAAGCTGGGCATCTCCAAGGTGATGACGCTCACCTCGACCTACGACCACCGGGTCATCCAGGGTGCCGCGTCGGGCGAGTTCCTCCGTATCGTCGCGAACCTCCTCCTCGGTGAGGAGGGCTTCTACGACGACGTCTTCGAGTCGCTGCGCATCCCCTACGAGCCGGTCCGCTGGCTCAAGGACATCGACGCGTCGCACGACGACGACGTCACCAAGGCCGCGCGCGTGTTCGAGCTCATCCACTCCTACCGGGTCCGCGGCCACGTCATGGCCGACACCGACCCGCTGGAGTACCGCCAGCGCAAGCACCCCGACCTGGACATCACCGAGCACGGCCTGACGCTCTGGGACCTGGAGCGGGAGTTCGCGGTCGGCGGCTTCGGCGGCAAGTCGATGATGAAGCTGCGCGACATCCTCGGCGTGCTGCGCGACTCGTACTGCCGCACCACCGGCATCGAGTTCATGCACATCCAGGACCCCAAGCAGCGCAAGTGGATCCAGGACCGCGTCGAGCGCCCGCACTCCAAGCCGGAGCGCGAGGAGCAGCTGCGCATCCTGCGCCGCCTCAACGCCGCCGAGGCGTTCGAGACGTTCCTCCAGACCAAGTACGTGGGCCAGAAGCGGTTCTCGCTGGAGGGCGGCGAGTCCGTCATCCCGCTGCTCGACGCGGTCATCGACTCGGCCGCCGAGTCCCGCCTCGACGAGGTCGTCATCGGCATGGCCCACCGTGGCCGGCTCAACGTCCTGGCGAACATCGTCGGCAAGTCGTACGCGCAGATCTTCCGCGAGTTCGAGGGCAACCTCGACCCGAAGTCGATGCACGGCTCCGGCGACGTGAAGTACCACCTGGGCGCCGAGGGGACCTTCACCGGTCTCGACGGCGAGCAGATCAAGGTCTCGCTGGTCGCCAACCCCTCCCACCTGGAGGCGGTCGACCCGGTCGTCGAGGGTGTCGTCCGCGCCAAGCAGGACGTCATCAACAAGGGCGGCACGGACTTCACGGTCCTGCCCGTCGCCCTGCACGGCGACGCGGCCTTCGCCGGCCAGGGTGTCGTCGCCGAGACGCTCAACATGTCGCAGCTGCGCGGCTACCGCACCGGCGGCACGGTCCACGTCGTCATCAACAACCAGGTCGGCTTCACCGCCGCCCCGGAGTCGTCGCGCTCGTCGATGTACGCGACCGACGTCGCCCGCATGATCGAGGCGCCGATCTTCCACGTGAACGGCGACGACCCGGAGGCGTGCGTCCGCGTGGCGCGCCTGGCCTTCGAGTTCCGCCAGACGTTCAACAAGGACGTCGTGATCGACCTCATCTGCTACCGCCGCCGCGGTCACAACGAGGGCGACAACCCCCAGTTCACCAACCCGCAGATGGTCAGCCTCATCGACAAGAAGCGCTCGGTGCGCAAGCTCTACACCGAGTCGCTCATCGGTCGCGGCGACATCACCCTGGAAGAGGCGGAGCAGGCGCTCCAGGACTTCCAGGGGCAGCTGGAGAAGGTGTTCACCGAGGTCCGCGAGGCCACCTCGCAGCCCGGCCCGGCGCACAGCCCGGAGGCGCAGGCCGAGTTCCCGGTCGCCGTCACCACCGGGGTCTCCCAGGAGATGGTGAAGCGGATCGCCGAGTCGCAGGTCAACATCCCCGACCGCGTCAAGGTGCACCCGCGCCTGATGCCGCAGCTCCAGCGCCGCGCCGCCTCCATCGACGACGGCACGATCGACTGGGGCATGGGCGAGACCCTCGCCATCGGTTCGCTGCTGATGGAGGGCACCCCGGTGCGGCTCGCGGGCCAGGACACCCGCCGCGGTACCTTCGGCCAGCGCCACGCGGTGCTGGTGGACCAGGAGACCGGCGAGGACTACACCCCGCTGCAGTACCTCTCCGAGGACCAGGCCCGCTACAACGTCTACGACTCGCTGCTCAGCGAGTACGCGGCGATGGGCTTCGAGTACGGCTACTCGCTGGCCCGCCCGGACGCCCTGGTCATGTGGGAGGCCCAGTTCGGCGACTTCGTCAACGGCGCCCAGACCGTCGTGGACGAGTTCATCTCCTCGGCCGAGCAGAAGTGGGGCCAGACCTCCGGCGTCACGCTGCTGCTGCCGCACGGCTACGAGGGCCAGGGCCCGGACCACTCCTCGGCCCGCCCGGAGCGCTTCCTCCAGCTGTGCGCGCAGAACAACATGACGGTCGCCATGCCGACCCTGCCGTCGAACTACTTCCACCTCCTGCGGTGGCAGGTGCACAACCCGCACCACAAGCCGCTGGTCGTCTTCACCCCGAAGTCGATGCTGCGCCTGAAGGCCGCCGCGTCGAAGGCGGAGGAGTTCACCACCGGCGGCTTCCGCCCGGTGATCGGTGACGATTCGGTGGAGGCCGACGCGGTCCGCAAGGTCGTCTTCTGCACCGGCAAGGTCTACTACGACCTGGAGGCCGAGCGGGTCAAGCGCGGCGTCACGGACACGGCGATCATCCGCCTCGAGCGCCTCTACCCGCTGCCGGGTGCGGAGCTCCAGGCGGAGATCTCCAAGTACCCGAACGCCGAGAAGTACCTGTGGGCCCAGGAGGAGCCGGCGAACCAGGGTGCCTGGCCGTTCATCGCGCTCAACCTGATCGACCACCTCGACCTGGCGGTCGGCGCGGACATCCCGCACGGCGAGCGCCTGCGCCGCATCTCGCGGCCTCACGGCTCGTCCCCGGCGGTCGGCTCGGCCAAGCGCCACCAGGCCGAGCAGGTCCAGCTGGTCAACGAGGTCTTCGACGCCTGATCGGCGCCCGTACGGACCGGAGGGCCCTGCCCCGCGTGATGCGGGGCCGGGCCCTCCGGCGTACCCGGCCGGGCCGGGGGCGCCATACCCTGGGGGGAACACCGAGCAGGCATCAGGAGCACGTCTTGTACTTCACCGACCGTGGCATCGAGGAGCTGGAGAAGCGGCGCGGCGAGGAGGAGGTCACCTTCGAGTGGCTCGCCGAGCAGTTGCGTACGTTCGTCGACCTCAACCCCGACTTCGAGGTGCCCGTCGAGCGCCTGGCCACCTGGCTGGCCCGGCTCGACGACGAGGACGACGAGGAGTAGTCACCGTCCGGCCGCGGCGGCCCGGGGGACGAGAGCGACCGGGGCGGCCGCGGCGCGCATGCGGTCGTAGGCGAGGCCCAGCGCGCCCTGGGTGATCAGCAGCGCTGCGGTCGCCGCCCAGCCGGGGCTGCGGCGGCTGGACGCCCAGGCCAGCAGGGGCAGGCCCGCCGCCAGTTGGGCCGTGGCGAGCGCGCGGGCGCGGGGGCCGCGGAGCCAGGGGCCGAGTGGGCCCTCCTCGACGGCGTCCAGTTCGGTGCGTACCGCGTCGAGCCAGCCCTGCCATTCGACCGGCTCCGCGCCCTGGACCTCGGCGGTCACCCACAGGCGGGTGGCCGGTTCGCCGGGGGCGAGGCCCGGCGGGAGCGTGAGGCCGTGCCGGGCCAGAACAGCCGTCAGGCCCAGCAGGCGGGCCGGGGCGGTGGCGTGCTCGTCGGGGCGGGTGAGGGGTTCGAGGTCCTGGGCGTCCAGGACGGGGTCGAGCCCGAGGCGGGCGGCGAAGGTGTGCATGGCCTCGTCCTCGCCGGCGGGGGTGCCGTCCGCCAGCCAGGTGTAGGCGACGGGGCGGCGGAAGCCGGTCGCGAGGACGCATCCCGCCCGGTCCGTGTCCCACCACAGGGCCACCACCGGCCACGGCACGCCGACCGCCAGGGCGCCGGCCCAGCCCGCGACGACCCGGTCGACCGGTTCGGCGCCGTCGCGCCAGGGGGTGCCCTCGGGGACGAGCAGGGTCCAGTCGGGCCCGGCCGGGGTGAGGAGCAGCCGCTCACGCAGCAGCAGGGCCGGTGGCCGTACGGCCGTCGGATCGGCCCGGCAGAACAGCAGCGCGCCGAGGGGAGTCGCGTTCATGGGCCTTACGCTAGGCCAATTTGCCCCGTTACGGCACGCTTGACTTCCCCCAACCGCGATATATCGTGTCTCTCATGCAGACGCGATATGTTGCGTATCGTGTCGTGTCCCAGGGAGGCCCCATGCCGGAGTGGTCCGTCACCGAGCCGACGAAACTGACCCTCGACGACGAGCCCGTGACGGCGCTGAACGTGCGCATCGTCAACGGGACGGTGAACGTCGTGGGCACCGACGAGGGGCCCGCGCGGCTGGAGATCTCCGAGGTCGACGGCCCGCCCCTGATCGTCACCCGGCGGGGATCCACCCTGACGATCTGCTACGAGGACCTGCCCTGGCAGGGGTTCCTGGCCTGGCTCGACCACAAGGGCCGCAACCGCAGCGCCGTCGTCTCGCTCGCCGTCCCGGCCGGTGCGCGAGTCGAGGTCGGCGTGGTCGGCGCCGGAGCGGTGGTCTCCGGCATCCGGGGGCGTACGGACGTTCGCGGCGTCACCGGCGACACCACGCTCGTCGGTCTGTCCGGAGAGGTCCACGCCGACACCGTCGCGGGCAGCGTGGAGGCGCAGGCGGTCACCGGGGACCTGCGCTTCAAGTCCGTGTCGGGCGACCTCACCGTCGTCGACGGCGCCGGCACCTCCGTACGCGCCGAGTCGGTCAGCGGCGACATGGCCATCGACCTCGGCGCCGCCGAGGGGCCCGCCGACATCCGGCTCACCACCGTCTCCGGCGAGGTCGCCATCCGGCTGCCGCACCCGGCGAACGCCCGGGTGGAGGCGAACACCCTCGGCGGGGCCGTCTCCAGCGCCTTCGACGACCTCCGGGTCACCGGCCAGTGGGGCGCCAAGAAGATCACCGGCACCCTCGGCGAGGGCAGGGGCACGCTGAAGGCCACCACGGTCTCCGGCTCCATCGCGCTGCTCCGACGGCCGGAGGAAGCCCCCACCGGAAAGGTGCTCTGACATGTCCCCCGTCTTCGCCCACGGCCGGCTCCGCCTCTACCTGCTCAAGCTCCTCGACGAGGCGCCGCGCCACGGCTACGAGGTGATCCGGCTGCTGGAGGAGCGCTTCCAGGGGCTGTACGCGCCCTCCGCCGGCACCGTCTACCCGCGCCTGGCCAAGCTGGAGGCCGAGGGCCTGGTCACCCATGCCACCGAGGGCGGGCGCAAGGTGTACTCGATCACCGACGCCGGCCGCGCGGAGCTCGCCGACCGCGGCGACGAACTGGCCGACCTGGAGAGGGAGATCCGCGACTCGGTCTCCGCGCTCGCGGCCGAGATCCGTGACGACGTGCGGGGCGCGGCCGGCACGCTCCGCAGCGAGATGCGGGCCGCGGCGGGCGAGTCCCGGCGTACGCCACCCGGGGGCGACGACTGGGCGGCATGGCGCCGGGCCAAGGAGGAGTGGAAGGACCAGGCGCGGCGGGCCAAGGACGAGTCGCGGCGCGCCCGTGAGGACGCGCGCTCCGCGCGGCGACAGGCCCAGGAGGCCCAGGACAAGGCCCGCCAGGAGGTGCTCCGCATGGCCCAGCAGGTGCAGGACCACGTGATGCGGGGCGAAGGCCTGGCCGACCTCGCCGGCCGGCTCGGCGGCCTGCTCGGCGGCGCGGCCCCGACCACGCCCCGGTCGCCGCACGTGAAGCCCGAACCGGCCGGCACTCCCGAGTGGGCCCGCGACGACCCCGCGTCCGCCGACCCGGCCCGCGACCTGGAGCGCCTGCTCGACCGCTTCCGCGACGACGTCCGGGACGCGGCCCGCGACCACGGCGTCACGGGCGCCCAGCTCACCGAGGCGCGCCGCCATCTCGCCACGGCGGCCGCCCACATCGTCGCGCTGCTGCGAGAGCCCCGGGACTAGTCCCCCGGCCCACCGGGGAGCCCCCGCCCTCGGTGGGCGGGAGGCCCCGTCAGCCCGCCTTCGCCCCGCCCGCGTGAGGGCCGGACACCGCCCGCTCCAGGGCGACGTACGTCGCCCCGTGGTCCGCGAGGACGTCCGCGACGACGCCCGGGCGGGCCGCCAGCGCGAGGAGCAGGTGCTCGTCGCCGATGTGGCGGTCGCCCCTGGCCAGGGCGATCCTGAGGGACTGCTCCAGCGTGTGTTTCGCCGGGCGGGTGAAGGGCCGGTGGCCGGACCAGCGGCGTTTCGGCGCCCGGCCGCTCGCCAGGGCGCCCGTGCCGTGGGCTGCCTCGACCCTGGAGACGATCTCCGCCACGTCGATCCCCATACCGGCCAGCGCCTCCGTGTCCGCCCGCGTCAGGCCGCCGCGCCTCCGCGCCTCCGCGAGGGCGGACTCCACGGAGGGGCGCCGGACGGTGACGCCGAGCGCGTCGAACGCGACCGCCGACCGCGTGCCCCCGAGGTCGAGCAGCGCCAGCAGCAGGTGTTCCTCGGTGACGGAGTCGGCGTCCGCCCGTTCCGCGTGGACGGCGGCCCCCTCGACGACGTTCCGGGCAGCCTCGGTGAATCGCTCGAACATCAACGCCTCCCGTACTTCTTGTGCACGGCCTGCCGGCTGACGCCCAGCTCGGCGGCGATTTCCTGCCAGGACCAGCCCTGGGCACGGGCGCTTCGGACTTGTACGGCTTCCAGTTGCTCCAGCAGCCGCCGCAGCGCGGCCACGGCCCGCAGACCCACCCGGGGGTCGCGGTCGCCCGCACGTGCGGCCAGATCGGTCGCTTCGGTCATGGCGTCAACCTACATTGACAGCCGACCCGCGTCAACCGACGTTGACGCATCGTTCTGGCTGGAACCTCAACCGCACGCCCGGAAGGGCTGTTGTCGGCCGGGGCGTTCAGCGGGCGCCGGGGGTCACCGACACGGTGACCGTCGCGCCCGGCACCGCCCGCAGCTCCACGCGCGCCGCCCGGCCCGGCGCCGCCGTCGCCGTACGCGGCCAGGCCGGCCCCTCGACCGTGACGCGCCAGCCGTCCGGGGCCGGCGGCAGGGACAGGACCGTGGCGCCGCCGCGCCCGGCGACATAGGACAGCCGGGCCGGCTCCTGGGTGATCACCCGCCCGGCGACCGCCTCCGCGTAGGGGGCCGCCGTCTGCTCCTTGTTGGTGCGCCAGGCGCCCGCGCCGTCCACCGCGCAGTACCCGCCCCCGTAACACCACACATAGCCCGCCCAGCCCGAGCTGTAGCGGTTCAGGGACGTCAGCGCCTCGCGGTAGAAACGGCCCATGGTGGGCAGGGAGTTGTTCAGCGGCCCCCACTCCCCCACGACGACCGGCACCCGGTACTCCCTGGGGTACACCGTCACCGCCGCCTCGTACGACTCGATCCACCCGGCCGACGGGTCGTAGTCCGCGCCCGCCTCCATGGCGGTGTTGTAGAAGTGCGGGGCGTAGACGACCTTGTGGTCCTTGATCCGGCCCAGGCCCGTCGGGACGCCCTCCCCCACGATGGGGGTCGGCTCGACGAACAGCCAGGTGCCGTCGTCGACCGAACGGATCGCGGCAGCCAGGCGGTTGTACATGGGCGTGAGGTGGTCGCGCTCGATCCTGCGGGCGGCCGTGGCGAGGTCCTCGCCCTCGCGCAGCTCCCCCATCGGCTCGTTGATGAGGTCGTAGCCGAGCACCGCCGGGTGGTGCTCGAAGCGGTCGGCGAGGACCCGCCACATCCGGGCCTGCGCGCGCCGCAGGTCCTCGTCCTCGTACAGGTGGGTGAAGGCCCGCTGCACGGCCGGTTCGAAGTACTCGGCGAACCAGTCGTCCGGGTGCGGGGTGAAGGGCAGGCCGTCGGTGCGGGTGGCCCACTCGGGGACGCCCCGGTGGCCGAAGGCCGGCCCGAAGACGTCCTGGTGGGCGTCGATCAGGACGTACATGTGGTGCTTGTGCGCCCAGTCCAGGATCCGCTCGATCTTGCGGAGGTACGTCTCGCTGTACCGGCCGCGCACCGGCTCCAGGTCGTCCCAGAAGACCAGCAGCCGGGCGAAGCCGAACCCCTGGGCGCGCATGTCGCGGAAGTGCTTCTCGCCGATGGCGGACAGGGCCGCGTCACCCCGGTGCGTCTTGTCCTCGACGTTCCAGCCGCGCAGCGTCAGGACGCGGCCCCGGTCGTCGGTGAGGCGGGGTATGCCCGAGGTGTCCGGGGCGGTGGCCGGGGTGACGCCCTGGCCGGTGTCCGGGGTGACGCCCGGGCCGGTGGACGCGTGGGCGGAGGGGGCGAGGGCCAGCAGGGCGGAGAGGGCGAGCGCGAGGGTGCGCATGGTGGGACCTCCGGCACGTCGACGGTGCCGGAGATCCCATCAGCGGAGCTGACAGTCCATCAAGAGGCGGTCAGGACAATCTTTCCGAAGAGGTCACCGGCCGCCATCTTCTCGAACCCCTCCCGCGCCCGGTCCAGCGGCAGCACCTCGTCGATCACCGGCCGCACGCCCGTCGCCGCGCAGAACGCGAGCAGGTCCTCCAGCTCGTCCTTCGAGCCCATCGTCGAGCCGACGACCTTGAGCTCCAGGAAGAAGATGCGGGTCAGCTCGGCGTGCGAGGGCCGGTCACCGCTCGTCGCACCGGAGATCACCAGCGTGCCGCCCGGCCGCAGCGACTTGACCGAGTGCGACCAGGTGGCCGCGCCGACGGTCTCGATCACGGCGTCCACCCGCTGCGGCAGCCGGGCGCCCGGCTCGTACGCCTCGACCGCGCCCAGCTCGATCGCGCGCTTGCGCTTGGCCTCGTCGCGGCTGGTGGCGAAGACCCGCAGCCCGGCCGCCTTGCCGAGGACGATCGCGGCCGTGGCGACCCCGCCGCCCGCGCCCTGCACGAGGACGGAGTCACCGGGGCGTACGCCCGCGTTGGTGAAGAGCATGCGGTACGCGGTGAGCCAGGCGGTCGGCAGGCAGGCGGCCTCCGCGAAGGAGAGCTCCTTCGGCTTGGGCAGCACGTTCCAGACGGGGACGGTGACCTTCTCGGCGAACGTGCCCTGGTAGCGCTCGGTCAGGATGGAGCGGGGCTCGTCGGGACCGACGCCGTGGCCGGTCTGGCCGATGACGGAGTGGACGACGACCTCGTTGCCGTCCTCGTCGAGGCCGGCGGCGTCACAGCCGAGGATCATCGGCAGCTTGTCCTCGCCGAGCCCGACCCCGCGCAGCGACCACAGGTCGTGGTGGTTGAGGGAGGCGGCCTTGACGGTGACGGTGGTCCAGCCGGGGCGCACCTCGGGAGCGGGGCGTTCGCCCAGCTCAAGGCCGTTCAGGGGCTGGTCGCGGTCGATTCGGGCGGCGTAGGCAGCGAACATGACCTTGAGGTTAGGGCGGACCGGCGCGCGGCGGTACCGCGCACCGGTGTGACGTACGTCAGTCCCCCTCCCGCCCCCGGGTCAGTCCCGGCGCCACTGCGCGGGGCTGTTCTTCGTCGCCGGGTCCTCGTACGAGCCCGGCCGGCCCCGGTCCACGTGGAAGGTGGTGAGCGTGGAGACGGGTGAGACCGGGTCGCGACGGTCGGCGATCACCCGCATATGGGCGCTGAACCGCTGCGGTGTGACCTCGTAGACGTCGTAGCCGTACCGGTTGCCCTCGAAGTACTTCAGGTGCGGGTTGGCCTTGCCCATGAGGGGGCCGTTGGCCGCGTTCCAGTCGGCGGAGTACGCGCCCGAGGTCACCGAGTGTGCGGTGAACTCGGTGCCGACGAGCGGCGAGGAGGTGTCGTCGAAGTCGGTCCGGATGTCGTCGACGAACGCCGAGTGCCAGTCGCCGGTGATGACGACGAGGTCTTCGAGGCCGCTGGTGTGGACGTGGCTCAGCACCTCCTCGCGCTCGGCGAGGAAGCCGTCCCACTGGTCGGTGAACATGTACGGGCCGCCCGGCCGGCCCCGCAGCTGGCTCAGCATGATCGAGTTGGCCCACACGTGCCAGGTGTCGGGCGCCCGGTCGATGGTGCCCTTGAGCCAGGACTTCTGTCCGGCGCCCAGGATGGTGCCGTCGGCCAGGTTCTGCGCCGACCGGTAGGAGCGCAGGTCGAGGACGGTCAGCTCCAGCAGGTCGCCCCAGCGGCGGACGCGGTGGATCTCCGGGTCGGGCAGCGCGGAGGTGGCGGAGGCGTCCCGGTGCGGCATGTTCTCGTACCAGGCCTGGTACGCCGCCGCCCGCCGCTGGAGGAACGGCGCCCCGCCGCCCGTACCGCTGTAGTCGTTGGCGACCTCGTGGTCGTCCCAGGTGAGGAACCAGGGGTGCGCGGCGTGCGCCTCGCGCAGGGAGGCGTCGCCCTTGTACAGGGCGTGGCGGCGGCGGTAGTCGGCGAGCGTGAGTACGGCGGGACCCTCGTGGTCCCGCACGTGGTCGCCGCCGACCGGGCCGTGCTCGTAGATGTAGTCGCCGAGGTGCACCACGAAGTCGACGTCCTCGCGGGCGATGCCCCGGTGGGCGGCGTAGTAGCCGTCGTGGAACGCCTGGCAGTTGGCGGCGGCGAACCGTACCCGCGCGACACTGCCGACCGGCGCGGTCTTCGTCCTGCCGACCCGGCTGGTCTTCCCGAGGGCCTTGAAGGCGTACCAGTAGTGGCGTCCGGCGCCCAGCCCGCTCACGGGCACGTGGACGCTGTGGCCGAGCGTCGCGGAGGCGGGCGCCGTACCCCGGGCCACGATCCGGCTCAGCGCCTGGTCCTCCGCCACCACCCACTCCACCTCGACGACCTCGGGCAGTTGCTGCTCGGCGGCGAGCGGCTCGGGCGCGAGGCGCGTCCACAGCACGACGCCCGACGGCTGGGGGTCCCCGGAGGCGACCCCGAGGGTGAAGGGCGCCGGGTCGTAGTCCGCGCCGAGCGCCTCGGCGGCCTCACGCGCCCGGGCGGGCGAGAGGCCGGCGCTGAGCGGCCACACCACGTTCAGCGCACCGGCCGCGCCGGCGGCCTTGAGCAGGTTGCGTCGGTCGAGCGTCATGGCCGTACCCCCGTGAGCGTGAGCGTGATGGCGTCCGCGTAGCCGTCGTTCGACGTGCCGCCGCCGGTGCGGGTGAGGACGAGGAGCACGCGCGCGGTACGGGCGCCGGGCGGTACGAGGGCCCCGGCCGTACGCTCCAGCAGCCCCGTGCGCCCCTTGCGTTCCGCCGCCGTCACCGGCCCCAGCACGCTGAGCGCGACCGGGGTGCCCCTGCCGTCCCGGAACTCCACCGACAGCCGGGCGCCGTCCTCCTGGGACGCGTAGCCGCCGAGCCAGGCGCTCACCGTGTACCGCACCTGGCCGGCGTCGACCGCCGCCTGGCCGGTGGTGCCGGTGGCGGGCAGGGCGATGTCCTGGAGCAGTGCGGTGCGGGGGGCGTTCCCGCCGGTGAAGAACCGGCTCCCGCGCCGGGCGGGGCCGGGGTCGGAGGCGGTGGGGTAACCGCCGCCGAGGGTGTACGCGACGAGGGCGGGCGCGCCCTGCACGACCCGCCAGCCGGTGACCGTCCCGACCGGCTCTGCGGTACCTCCGGGACCGCTCTCGGCGTCTCCGTTGACGACCAGGTTCACGCGGCGCCTCCTCTCTGCTGCCGCCGCCCCGTACGGGGCGGCGCGCGCATCACAGCAGCCGCGTGTGAACCTCCGGAAGAGCCGTGGCGAACATTGGGCGGGCAGTCCAAGGATCCCTGCGGAAAGTCCAGGACCGGGGGGACGCCGAAGGGCCCCGTCCCGCTCCCCGAGGGGGTCGGAACGGGGCCCTTCAAGGCGGGCGGCCGGCCGGGGGTCAGCGGCGGGCGACGCCCTCCGCGCGGGCGGCGGCGGCGACGGCGGCGGTGACCGCCGGGGCGACCCGCTCGTCGAACGGCGACGGGATCACGTAGTCGGCGGCCAGCCGGTCGCCGACGACGTCCGCCAGCGCGTTGGCGGCCGCGATCTTCATGCCCTCGGTGATGCGGGAGGCCCGCACCTGGAGGGCGCCGGCGAAGATGCCGGGGAAGGCGAGCACGTTGTTGATCTGGTTCGGGTAGTCCGAGCGGCCGGTGGCCACGACGGCCGCGTACTTGTGCGCGACGTCGGGGTGGACCTCCGGGTTCGGGTTGGCCATCGCGAAGACGAAGGCGCCCGGCGCCATCGACGCGATCGCCGGCTCCGGCACCGTACCGCCGGAGACGCCGATGAAGACGTCCGCGCCGGCCAGCGCGCTCTCCAGGGAGCCGGAGAGCCCGGCGCGGTTGGTGAGCTCCGCGAGCTCACGCTTCACGGGCGTGAGGTCCTCACGGTCCCGGCTGACGAGGCCCTTGCGGTCCGCGACCGCCACGTCGCCGAGGCCGGCCTCCAGCAGGAACTTGGCGATGGCCACACCGGCCGCGCCGGCGCCGGAGATCACGGCGCGCAGGTCACCGAGGCCCCGTCCGGTGAGCTTCGCGGCGTTCCGCAGGGCCGCCAGGGTGACCACGGCGGTGCCGTGCTGGTCGTCGTGGAAGACCGGGATGTCGAGCCGCTCCTGGAGCTTGCGCTCGATCTCGAAGCACCGGGGCGCCGAGATGTCCTCCAGGTTCACGCCGCCGAAGGACGGGGCGAGGCGGACGACGGTGTCCACGATCTCGTCCGTGTCGGTCGTGGCGAGCGCGATGGGCACCGCGTCCACGCCGCCGAACTGCTTGAAGAGGATCGCCTTCCCCTCCATGACCGGGAGGGAGGCCTCCGGGCCGATGTCACCGAGTCCGAGCACGGCCGTACCGTCCGTCACGACGGCGACGACCTGGGACTTCCAGGTGTAGTCGTGCACGAGCTCCGGCCGCTCGGCGATGGCGCTGCACACCTTGGCGACGCCGGGCGTGTACGCGAGGGACAGGTCGTCCTTGTCGCGCACCGGAACGGTGGCCTGGACGGCCATCTTGCCGCCGCGATGCAGGGCGAACGCCGGATCGAAGGGCTCGTCGGCGGCACTCTCGGTGCTGTTGTCACTGTCGCTGCGAGGATTGACGATCTCCGCTGCCATTTGTTGACCCCTTAAGTCATTTCGTTCGAGGGTGGCCACTCCTGGTTGAGGAGGGGTGGGCGGGCACCGCGTCCGTGCCTGCGTCAGGCGGTTGGCCCGCCCGGGCAGGGGAGGTACGTACGCGTCGGGCGCGCCGCACACGCGCCCTGAGCCCCGGATGAGGGGTGTAAGGATCCTTCTTACCGGACGGACCGCTCTGTCGACGAGTCGGTATCTCATATGAGCCTCGACCCCGGCCGCAGCCGGAATCCGGTGACATGACTCATAGCCGGATATCTGGACAAGTCAGTACGCGGGCCGCTTTGCGGCCGCTATCGCGTCCGAATGACGAGATCAACCGGAGATTTTCCGGCCGGAAGAAGGTAACCCCGCAGAAGGTCCGGCCTTGATGTACCGGCCTGTTGGGGTTCGGGGGTGTCCCGTTACCCGATTTTGACATGCGCGGCCCCCTGTTCGGGCCAGTCCGAATGGCAAGATGCCGTAATCACACGCGGTCGAAGCACCCGATGGTGCGTGCGCGACCGCTTTGGCAACTCCCTCACCCGCCGGAGGAACCCGACCATGACCGCAAGCACCACCCGCTGTACGACCGCCGCGAAGCCCGGGACGCCCCGGACGTCCCGGATAGCCGCGGTCGCCGCGATCGCGGTCGCCGGCTCCATGCTGCTGACCGCCTGCGGTGACCAGACCGATAAGCCTGTCAAGACGGACCAGGCCTCCGGCCGGCCTGCCATCGCCGCTCCGCTCGCCGACCGGCTGCCCCAGGCCATCCGCGACAAGGGTGAGATCAAGGTCGGCTCGGACATCGCGTACGCCCCTGTCGAATTCAAGGACAAGGACGGCAAGACGGTCGGCATCGATCCGGACCTCGCCGAGGCCATGAGCAAGCAGCTCGGGGTACGGCTGGTGTTCGAGAACGGCACCTTCGACACCCTGATCACGGGTCTGCGCGCCAAGCGCTACGACATCGCGATGTCGGCGATGACGGACACCAAGGACCGCCAGCAGGGCATCGACTCGGAGACCAAGAAGAAGGTGGGCGAGGGCGTCGACTTCGTCGACTACTTCCACGCCGGTGTGTCGATCTACACCAAGAAGGGCGCCGACAAGGGCATCAGGACCTGGGCCGACCTGTGCGGCAAGAAGCTGGTCGTGCAGCGCGGCACCGTCTCCGAGGACCTGGCCAAGGCCGAGTCCGCGCGGTGCGTGAAGGCGAAGAAGGGCAAGATCGCGATCGAGGCGTTCGACACCGACCAGCAGGCCCAGACCCGGCTGCGTGCCGGTGGCGCCGACGCCGGCTCCGCGGACTTCCCGGTCGCGGCGTACACGGTCAAGACCTCGGGTGGCGGGAACGACTTCCAGGTCGTGGGCCCGCAGGTCGAGGCCGCGCCGTACGGCATCGCCGTCGCCAAGGGCAACACCCAGCTGCGTGACGCGATCAAGGCCGCGATGGACGCGGTCATCGCCAACGGCGACTACAAGAAGATCCTGGACAAGTGGGGTGTCGCCGCCGGTGCGGTGACCGAGGCCAAGATCAACGGCGGTTCCTGATCCCCGGCCACCAGCGCCACGTAGGTCCCTGAAAGGCACCACCTTGACCACTGACATCAAGAAGACGGGCCCGGAGGACGCCACGCCGCCCGCCGGACCGGAAGCCATCAAGGCAATCCCCGTCCGGCACTACGGCCGGTACGTCACCGCCGTCGTCGCTCTCGCGCTCTTCGCCGCAATCATCTACGCCTTCGCGCAAGGCAAGATCAACTGGGGCGCCGTCCCCGACTACTTCTTCGACGACCGGATCGTCGAAGGCATGGGACAGACCCTCCTGCTGACCGTCCTGTCGATGGCGATCGGCATCGTCGGCGGCATCGTCCTCGCGGTGATGCGGCTGTCGAAGAACCCGGTGACCTCGTCGATCGCCTGGTTCTACATCTGGTTCTTCCGGGGCACGCCGGTTCTGGTCCAGCTCTTCGTCTGGTTCAACCTGGGCCTGGTCTTCGAGTACATCAACCTCGGCCCGGTCTACAAGGACGAGTGGGCCGACTTCATGACGCCGTTCCTGACGGCGCTGCTCGGCCTGGGCCTGAACGAGGCCGCGTACATGGCCGAGATCTGCCGCGCCGGTCTCCTCGCGGTCGACGAGGGTCAGACCGAGGCTTCCCACGCCCTCGGCATGAGCCAGGGCAAGACGCTGCGCCGAATCGTCATCCCGCAGGCCATGCGCGTGATCGTGCCGCCCACGGGCAACGAGGTCATCAACATGCTGAAGACGACCTCACTGGTGGCGGCCGTGCAGTACTACGAGTTGCTGCGCAACGCCCAGGACATCGGCCAGACGTCCGGCGCCCCGGTGGAGATGCTCTTCCTCGCTGCCGCCTGGTACCTGATCCTGACCTCGATCCTCAGCGTGGGCCAGTACTACCTGGAGCGCTACTACGCACGCGGCTCCTCGCGCCAGCTGCCGCCCACCGTCTTCCAGAAAGTCAAGGCGAACGTGCTCTCCCTGACCAACCGACCGGCCGCGGGAGGTGCCGCATGACCGCCATGGTGAAGGCCGAGGGCGTGCACAAGTCCTACGGCACGGCCCACATCCTCAAGGGGATCGACCTGGAGGTGGCGCCGGGTGAGGTGTTCTGCCTCATCGGCCCGTCCGGCTCCGGCAAGTCCACCTTCCTCCGGTGCATCAACCACCTGGAGAAGGTCAGCGCCGGGCGGCTGTACGTCGACGGCGAGCTCGTCGGCTACCGCCAGAAGGGCGACAAGCTGTACGAGCTGAAGGACAGCGAGGTCGCGCTCAAGCGCCGGGACATCGGCATGGTCTTCCAGCGCTTCAACCTGTTCCCGCACATGACGGCCGTCGAGAACGTCATGGAGGCCCCGGTCCAGGTCAAGGGCGAGTCCAAGGCCGTGGCCCGCGAGCGCGCGCTGAAGCTGCTGGACCGGGTGGGGCTGGGCGACAAGTCCGGCAACTACCCCACCCAGCTCTCCGGTGGCCAGCAGCAGCGCGTGGCGATCGCCCGGGCGCTGGCGATGGAGCCGAAGCTGATGCTCTTCGACGAGCCGACGTCGGCGCTCGACCCGGAGCTGGTGGGCGACGTGCTGGACGTGATGCGCGACCTGGCCGAGTCGGGCATGACGATGGTCGTCGTCACGCACGAGATGGGGTTCGCCCGTGAGGTCGGCGACTCGCTGGTGTTCATGGACGGCGGTGTGGTGGTCGAGTCCGGTCACCCGCGTGACGTCCTGACCGACCCGCAGCACGAACGGACGAAGGCGTTCCTGTCGAAGGTGCTGTAGCGGACGCGTGAAGGGGCGGTACGGGAGGACCCGTACCGCCCCTTCCCATGAGGCGGGCCGCTTCGGCGCCGGCCGCGGACTACTTCAGCGCCAGCACCAGCGCGTCGCAGGGCGACGACCACACGGCCCTCGCCTCCGCGAAACCGGCCTCCCTCAGGGTGCGCGTGTGCCAGTCCAGCGAGGGCGTGTCGCCCTCGGCGTGCTCGCCGTAGATGGCGAACCGCTCGGCGGTCGGCGCGGCGAGGACCGGGTCCTTGGCGGCCAGGTCCCACCAGGCGGCCCAGTCGAGGGCGCCGCCGACCTTGGCGCGGTCCATGACGGCGTGCCGGTGGGCGCGCTCGGCGGCGTTGATCCGGGGGGTGGCCTCGTCCCGCACGTGGTCGGCGTTCATGAAGACGCCGCCTTCCCGGACGAGCCCGCCGAGCTGCCCGTACAGCGCGGTCAGGGGCTCGACGCGCAGCCAGTGCAGGGCGGTGGCGGTGAGGACGGCGTCGTACGAGTCGTACGGCAGCGCCTCGACCCACGCCGGGTCCTTGAGGTCGGCCCGTACGAAGGTCACCCGCTCGTCGCCGGCGAAGTACCCCTCGGCGATGGCGAGGAGCGCCGGGTCGAGGTCGACGCCCGTGCTGACCGCGTCCGGGAACCGGTCGAAGAGCCTCTTCGTGATACTTCCCGTACCGCACGCGAGGTCGAGGACCCTCGGCGCGGGGCCGGTGAACGCCTCGACCATGTCGAGCATGACCCGGAACCGCTCCTCGCGGTCGGGCATGTACCACTCCTGCTGCCGGTCCCAGCTGTCCTGCCAGGCCCGCCAGTCGGTTCCCGCAGTCGTCTCCGTCACCACGACCTCCGTAATACCCTCGTATCAGACCTGTCCGTTACCCGTTCTGTTCCCGACCCTAGACCGCCGCCGTAAGGACTACAAGTGGAACTGGCCTATTACTCGGACTACGCCGTACGTCTGGTGAACACCGAGGAGCCGGCGCGCAACAAGGACTCACTCACCTCCGTGGAAGCGGTCCGCGACTTGTTCGGCGAGGTCTCGCAGATGGCCCGGCGCGCGACCGACGCGGACGTCACCCGGTTCCGTTCGGTACGGGCACGGCTGCGGGCGGTCTTCACCGCGGCCGACTCCGGCGACCAGACGCAGGCCGTGGACCTTCTCAACTCCCTGCTGCTGGAGTTCCCGGTCAGCCCGCAGATCTCCGGACACGACTTCCTGGACGACGAGGGCCGGCCCCGCTGGCACATGCACCTCACGGACCACCCGTCCAACGCCACCGCCGGATACGCGGCCATCGCCGCGATGGGCCTGGCGTTCCACCTGACCGAGTTCGGCGCCGACCGGCTCGGCCTGTGCCAGGCGGCACCGTGCCGCAACGCGTACCTGGACACCTCCACCAACCGGTCCCGCCGCTACTGCTCGGACCGCTGCGCCACCCGCGCGAACGTCGCCGCCTACCGGGCCCGCAAGCGCCTGGAGACGGAACGGTCGGCGAGCACCGGCCGCACCGCGGACACCAGCCAGGAGAGCACCACGCCGACCGACCGCTGACGCCCGGGCCGTATACCCCGGTACCGCGCCCGCACCCGTCCCAGCACCAGGTCCTCGGGCACGGGGCCGAAGGCCCGGCTGTCCACGGCCTCGGCGGCCCGGTTGTCGCCGAGCACCCACCAGCCGCCGTCACGCCGCTCCACGAGCCGTTTCACGATGAGCAGGTCCTGCTGCAGCGGATGCCGCAGCACCGCCACGTCCCCGGCCCGCAGCGGCGCCCCGTAGTGCACCAGCAGCTGGTCACCGTGGTGCAGGGTGGGCACCATCGACGGCCCGGTCACCTCCGCGACTCCGAACGGCGCCTTCCGTCCGGGGTCGCCCTCCCCCCGCTCCCCGCCCCGCTCCGTCATCCGGCACACCTCCTGAACCGTCCTGGACCTTCCTCCACGAGTCCCATGGTCACCCTGGACTTTTGTCGTAAGCCCATGGGGGCACCCGCGTAATCCCATCCCTCACGGAGTAATGTCCCACCTGAGAAGACGATCACGAGGAAGGACAGCTCAATGCTCTCCCGCCTGTTTGCCCCGAAGGTGAAGGTCAGCGCGCACTGCGACCTCCCCTGCGGTGTCTACGACCCGGCCCAGGCCCGCATCGAGGCCGAGTCCGTCAAGGCCACCCAGGAGAAGATGCAGGCGAACGAGGACCCGCACTTCCAGGCCCGCGCCACGGTCATCAAGGAGCAGCGCGCGGAGCTCGCCAAGCACCACGTCTCGGTGCTGTGGAGCGACTACTTCAAGCCGCCGCACTTCGAGAAGTACCCCGAGCTGCACCAGCTGGTCAACGACGCCCTGAAGGCCCTCTCGGCCGCCAAGGCGTCGACCGACCCGGCGACGGGCCAGAAGGCGCTCGACTACATCGCGCAGATCGACAAGATCTTCTGGGAGACCAAGAAGGCCTGATTCCGCATCAGCCCTTCGACCCGCGATCTTTCTGATCGCCGGGTCTCTGTCCGCACCCGGTCCGTCAGGCCGCCGCAACCCGGCGCCCCTGAGGGACCGGGTGCGTTCCTGTTTGCGGTGACGTGCTCGGGAAGACGGCCGCCGGCCGGCCGGCAACGGGCGGTCCGGGCACGGCTGCCGCCCCCGGATAGATTGCGTCCATGTCAACACCCAACCCGTACCAGCAGCCTCCCTACCAGCACATCCCTCCGCAGCAGCCCAATCCGTACGCCCAGCCCCAGCCGCCCTACGGCCCGGTCCAGCCGCCCGTTCCGCCGGTTCCGCCGGGTGCGGGCGGTAGTGGCGGTCGCAAGCCGGTGCCGGGGTGGCTGTGGGCGCTCGGGGGCGTGGTGGTGGCCTCGGCCGTGTGGGCGGGGGCGCTGTTCGCGACCGGGACGCTCGGCGGGAGCGAGGCGGACTTCGCGGGGCACCGGTACCCGGACGACATGTGCGGGAGCACGGCCCTGGACGCCTTCGGCAAGCGGTACGCGCTGGAGAAGGAGACCGACTCGGACAACGGCTTCGCCTCCCGGCAGAAGGGCTTGGACCAGAGCTACTGCAGCCACGGCCTCAAGGACCGCGAGGCCGACGAGGACTCGCTGACGAGCATCTACGTGTCGGCCCGGGCCGAATGGCACAAGGTCACCGACCCGACGGGCGAGTTCGCGTCGCTCCAGCTGTCCCACGAGGACAGGTCGGACAAGACGTACACGTACGAGACCGAGCCGGTCGAGGGGCTCGGCGACGAGGCGTACCTGGTGACCGAGAAGCGCGGTCCCGACAAGGACGGGCTCGGCGGCATGACGCTGGCCGTACGGGACGGCTGGTTCACCTTCGAGATGAGGTGGAGCTGGTTCGGCGGCGGCCCCGACGACAAGGCGACGCCGCCGACCGAGCAGGAGGTGCGGGCGATGCTGGAGGCGGACACCCGCGCGACGCTGGACAACCTCAAGGGGTAGCGGCCGCAGGGCACTCGTGGGCCCAGGTCAGGAGCGCGTGGGTGCGGCCGTTGCTCCGTACCGTCTCGGGCGGCTCGCCGGTGAGGCGGAAGCCGGCCGCGCGGGCGACGGCCGCGCTCGCGCGGTTGTCCGGCTCGATCCGCAGGATCACCCGCCGCAGCCCCAGCGCTTCATGGGCGTGGCCGGTCAGCAGGCGGGTGGCACGGGTGGCGAGGCCCCGGCCGCGATACGCGGCGCCGACGGCGTACCCGACGGCGCCCTGGACGGTGCCGAGCAGGACCTCGCCGAGCGGTGCGCCGCCGTCCTCGGTGATGGCCAGGTGGAGGCGGGTGCCGTCGGCGCGGGTGCGGCGGATCATCGTCAGGTACGCGGTCGCCGCGGCCTCGTCGAAGGGGGAGGCGAGGGGCGTGCGGTGGGTGACGGCGGGTTCGTCGAACAGCTCGCTCATGGCGGGGATGTCGGCGTCCGTCCACTCGCGCAGCACGACCGCGCCGTCGGTGAGGGCGAGGGGCGTGGGGAGCATGGGTGCCTTCCGTGGGGGTCAGACGGCCTGTGCCAGGGGGCTTCCGTGGCGCAGCAGCCACTGCCGGTACGCCGAGGTGCGCAGCGCCGCCTCGCGGTAGGCGGCCGCGAGGTCCGCGTACGCCGGTTCCGCGTGTCCCGCGTCGGTGTCCGTCCGGGGGCGGCTGTACAGCAGCAGGCGGACCGCCAGCGGGTCGCCCCGTAACGGCCGTATCGCCATGTCGTCGCGCGGCCCCGACGTCGGCTGGCAGGGTGCCACCACCTCACCGGCCACGATGAGCGACGCCGCCGTGTGGTAGTCGCCGTGCAGGACGGGCGGGTCGATCCCGGCCGCGCCGAGCACCCGGCGCAGTCCGTCCCACTCGCCGTCCACGGTCGGGTCGACCATCCAGCGGTCGTGGGCCAGGTCGGCGAGCTCCACGACCGGCGCGGCGGCGGCCGGGTGGTCCCGGGCCATGGAGATGAACTGGGGCTCCCGCTCGACCAGTACGCGCCGCTCCAGTCCGTCCGGGACGCGCAGCGGGCAGCCCTCGACCTCGTGGACGAAGGCCACGTCGAGCCGGCCGGCCGCCAGCGCCCGCAGGAGGGCGCCCGCCGAGACGTCCATGTGCAGCGTGATGTCCGTGCCGGGCAGCCGGTCCCTCAGCCGGCGCAGCCAGCCGGCCAGCGCCCGGCTGGCGGTGGAGCCGACCCGCAGCCGGGCGCCGTCGGCGCGGGCGGCGGCCGACCTGGTCTCGGTGACGAGCAGGGCCATCTGGGCCACGAGGGGGCGGGCGCGGCTCAGGACGGCGTGGCCCAGCGGCGTGGGGCGGCAGCCGGTCCGCTCGCGCGCGAACAGCTCGGCGCCCAGGGCGTGTTCGATGCGCCGCAGCTGGGTGGTCAGGGACGGCTGGCTGACGCCGAGCAGGCGGGCCGCCTTGTGCAGGCTGCCCGTGTCCGCGATGGCGCACAGCGCCCGCAGGTGCCTCACCTCCAGCTCCATGCCCCGAGGGTAGGACGGTTGACGGTCGTACCACCAGATACGGCAAGGGACTTGAGAGCCGGGTGATGCGCCGGTGCTATCGCCCGTTGGCATCATCCCCGCGGGCCTCCGGCTCCCCGACACTCTCCCCAACCGAACGGCCCACCCAGCCGTTCAGGACACGAGGAGCCCCCCATGAGACACCCCAAGGCCGCGCTGGCCGCTGCCCTGAGCCTCGCCGCCGCCCTGGCCGCCGTCCCGGCCGCGACCGCCACCGCCGCCCCCACGGCCCCCGCCCCCGCCCCCGCGCCTGCCTCCTACGCGGCGTACGCCGGTTCCGCCGAGGACGCCAAGGCGAACCGGGCCTTCTTCGAGGCCGTCATGGAGTCGGTCGCCGAGAAGCGTGCCGCCAACCCCGGCGCCCAGGCCGTCACCGTCGTCTACTCGGCGGCCAACGCGCCGAGCTTCCGCACCCAGATAGCCCGCTCCACGCAGATCTGGAACAGCTCCGTCGGCAACGTGAAGCTCCAGGAGGGCAGCAACCCCGACTTCCGGTACTACGAGGGCAACGACTCCCGCGGTTCGTACGCCAGCACCGACGGCCACGGCCGGGGTTACATCTTCCTCGACCACCGGCAGAACCAGATCTACAACTCCACCCGCGTCACCGCCCACGAGACCGGTCACGTCCTGGGCCTGCCTGACCACTACTCCGGCCCGTGCAGCGAGCTGATGTCCGGGGGCGGGCCCGGCCCGTCGTGCCAGAACGCCCAGCCCAACTCCCAGGAGCGCGCCCGCGTCGACTACCTGTGGCGCAACGGCCTGGCAGCGGCCCTGGCCAGGGTCTCCTAGCGGCCCGCAGGTCTCCGCCGGGCGGGGCGGCGATCCCGCCGCCCCGCCCGGTGGGTACCGGACCGACGGGATACCCGGGCGCCGGACGCCGGAAACGCCGAACGCGGGGCGTCAGGCGTCAGGCGTCAGGCGTCAGGCGTCAGGCGTCAGGCGTCAGGCAGCAGCCTCCGCGCCCTCCGGGAACGAGCGGCCGAACCGGGTGCCGGGGGGCAGCTGACGCAGGATGCGGTCGAGGGCCTGGTCGAAGTCGCCGCCGGCGAGGCCCGACTCGTACGCCGCTCCCCCGCAGTGCAGGTTCAGCTGAAGATCCACTCGCTCGGGTGAGCCGTCGGACAGGGCTTCACCCAGTGCCAACAGGCAGCTGAGGGTGGCTTGTTGGGTGGCACCGTCGATGAGGACCGGTAGCGGCAGGTCCCACTCCAGTACGCAGCCGGCCAAGGGCAGGCCGCCGTTCTCCTCCGCCGCACGCAGCCCGCCAAAGCTCCGGCCCGCGTACTCCACGCCCCTGATACGGGTGGCGATCCGCCGCCCGTCCGCCGTGATCGCGATCGCTTCCGCACCACGGCGGTCCCGGTACCAGCCGGTCCAGACTTCCGTCGACTCCGATGACATGGCGCGGACTGTAGCGCTAGGACCGCCTCCGAGGTGCAGCCGGTCACCCCGGAGCCGGACTTCGGCCGGTCTCGGCGCTCTTGCCCGGCTCGTCCGCCCGCCCCGCCCCGGCGGCGCCGGCGCGCGGCGCGATCACGGGCAGGCCGAGGCTGCCGGGCGGGCGCCCGCGCCCCGAGGATCTCGCGTCACCTCGCAGACGTACCGACAGGACGCCCGCGGGCCGGCCGCTCATACCGTCCGACCACGGACTACGGACCACGGGCGACGGAGGAGACGGGTCACGGACCGCGAGCCGCGGGCGGTCGGGCGTCCCGCGCCGGACGGTCACCGCTTCCTGCTGTACCAGCGCACCACGACACCGTCACCGAAGGCGCGCACGGAGTCCAGCGTGAAGTCGGTGATGGCGAAGCCGGAGCCGAACATCGGCATGCCGGAGCCGTACACCTGCGGGTACGTCTTGATCACGAGTTCGTCGATCTCGTCGACGAGTTCACCGGCGATCCCGGAGCCACCGCAGAGCCAGATGCCGTACTCGCTCTCCTCCGCCTTGAGCTCCCGGATCCGGCCGACGGGATCGTCGGCGATGATCTCCACGTTGGGGTGCGGGGACTTCTCGATGGTGCGGGAGGCGACGAACTCGCGAAGATGGCCGTACGGGCTGGGCAGGCCGGCGTCGAGGCCGACCTGGTAACTGCCGCGGCCCTGGACGACCGCGTCGAAGTGCCTGTTCGCCACGGCCTCCAGACCCAGGGCCTTCCGGCCCTCCGCCGGGATGGTGTCGGGGTACTCGGTGGTGAGGAACGTCAGGTAGTCGCCGTCGACGAACCGCATGAAGGAGCCGGCGTCACCGTCCGGGTCGCCTATGAAGCCGTCGATCGAGCAGGCGACGAAGTAGGTGAGCTTGCGCATGTGGGAGTCCCCCGTTCTGCGGATGGTCAGATGCCATGGCTGCGGAAGCCGTAACCACGACGGCTATAGTGCTCCAGGCGTAGTGGTTGAGCAAGGGCATTTTCAGGAGGCCGCCGCATGGCGAGGAATCCGGAACGCAGGACGGCGCTGCTGGACGCCGCCATCGACGTGCTGGCCCGGGACGGAGCCCGCGGGCTGACCTTCCGGGCCGTGGACGCCCAGGCCGGGGTACCGGCGGGGACGTCGTCCAACTACTTCGCCAACCGCGACGACCTGCTCACCCAGGCCGGGACCCGGATTCACGCACGGATGGTCCCCGCACCCGAGAAGGTCGACGCGGCGATGCGGCCGGAACCGAGCCGCGAGCTGGTCACCGAGCTGATGAAGTGGCTGGTACGGCGCATCGCGGCGGAACGCACCGGCTATCTGGCCATGCTGGAGCTGCGGCTGGAGGCCACCCGGCGCCCCGCCCTCCAGGCGGAGCTGACCCGGGCGGTCCGCGCCGACCTCGACGAGAACGTCCGCTTCCACCTCGCGGCGGGGCTGCCGGGGGACGCGGACACCGTGCTGGCTCTGTACCTGGCCATGACGGGTCTGCTGCTGGAGCACTTCACCCTGCCCGGGGTGCTCTCCGAGGAGGACCTGGACCGCGTCGTGGAAATGGTGGTGAACCGGATCGTGCCCGCCCGCTAGTCCCCGGCACCGCCGGGCGGGCCCGCGACCGGACGGGCACGCGGCCGGGTCGGCGCCCGGCCGGCGCGTACGCCTGGACGGCGGCGCGTACGCCTGGTGGCGCGTACGCCGGGTTCATCGCATACGCCGGGTTTATCGCGTGCGACGGGTCAGCGGGTGCGACGGGTCACGAACTCCGCGAGCGCCAGCAGGTCCCCGGCCGCCGACAGGTCCGGCACCGCCCTCGACAGCTGTTGCACCGCGCGTGCCATCCGGTCGGCCGCCTCCGCCTGCGCCCAGTCACGTCCCCCCGCCCGTTCCACGGCGTCCGCCGCACGCCGCACTCCGGCACCGTCCAGACCGGGCCGTCCGTACAGCTCCGCCAGTTCCGCACCGGCGGGCGTGCCGGAGCCCAGGGCGGCGACCACGGGCAGCGACTTCTTGCGGGCGGCCAGGTCCGCTCCGGCGGGCTTGCCCGTGCGTTCCGGGTCCCCCCAGATGCCGATCAGATCGTCGATGAGCTGGAACGCCAGGCCCGCCTCCCGTCCGAACGCGTCCATCGCCGCGACCTCCGCCTCGTCCGCGCCCGCGTAGAGCGCGCCCAGGGCGCACGCGCAACCGAGCAGCGCGCCCGTCTTGGCGGTCGCCATGGCGAGGCACTCGTCGAGCGACACCTCGTGCGGCCCCCGCCCCTCGAAGGCGCAGTCCGCCTGCTGGCCGGCGCACAGCTCGATCACGCAGGAGGCGAGCCGGGCGGAGGCGGCGGCCGCCGCCGCATGCCGGTCCTCGGCGAGCAGCCGCAGCGCCAGGGCGAGCATGGCGTCGCCGGCGATCAGTGCGTCCGGCATGCCGAAGACGGTCCAGGCGGTGGGCCTGCTCCGGCGGGTGGGGTCCTCGTCGACGATGTCGTCGTGGAGCAGCGTGAAGTTGTGCGCGAGCTCCACGGCGGCGGCCGCCCGGACGGCGGTGTGCGGCTCACCGCCGAGGGCCCGTGCGGCGGCGAGCACGAGCGCGGGCCGGATCGCCTTGCCCGCCTGCCCGGCGGCGGGTGTGCCGTCGGGCTCCTCCCAGCCGAAGTGGTACATCGCCACGCGGCGTATCGACCCGGGCAGCGTCTCCACGGTGGAGCGCAACTGGGGGGTGACGACGGTACGGGTCCGGTCGAGGAGCACCGCGGCCCCCCGGCTCTCGGCCGTCACGGTATCCGTGCTGGTCACAGTCACTTCCTTAAAACAACGAAACGCGGAGAAGGCTGGAGAGGTACGCCGGGCCCACGCCCGGTCGCCGACGCGGCATGGTGTCTGCCCGGCTCCCGGGCCCGGCCGGGCAGCGCGTCCCGGCGCGGGCGCCCACCCGGGCAGGGCACGCCCCGGCCGGGGGCCGGCACCTTGCATGGCCCCGGCAGCCCCGGCCGGGCACCGTGCGGGGGACGACTGCGACTCGGGCGAGGTCCCCGGTCCCGGCCGAGGCCCGCCACCGGACACCGCCCGGCACGGCCCCGGTCCGGCGCCCACCCAGGCACCACACCGCCCGGCCGCCGCGCGCCCACCCGGCTCCGCACCCCGCCGCGCACGCACCCGGCCACCGCGCGCCCACCCGGCCACACCACCCGCCCGGATCCACCGCCCGGCCGCCGGCCAACCGCCCGCCGCGCCCCGTCCGGATGCGCACCCGCCGCGCACGGCACCCGCCCGCCTCCGACCCGGCCGCCGGCCCGCCCACCCCGCCGCAACGCCCGCCCGCCA
>NZ_BAAASR010000035.1:0-83702 GCF_039532985.1 Streptomyces gobitricini
CCCGCCCCCGCCCCCGCAGACCTGAGCAAGAGCGAGGACGCCCGATGACCAGCGCCCCCTACCAGCAGCAGTACACGTCGCCGATCCCGGTCCGCCGCGCCCACCTCGGGGACGCGCTCGGCTCCGAGTGGACCAAGATCCGCTCCGTGCGCTCCACGATGTGGACGCTGGGCGTCATGATCCTGCTCATGGTCGGCGTCGGACTGCTCAGCATCGTGGCGATCAAAGCCACCGACACGGACATGGGCGGGGAGTCGGCCCTCGGGCTGGGCTTCAACGGTGTGCTGCTCGGCACCATCTGCGTGCTCACGCTCGGCGTGCTGACCATCTCGTCCGAGTACGGCACCGGCATGATCCGTACGACGCTGACCGCCTGCCCCAGCCGCAGCCGTGTGCTGACCGCCAAGGCCATCGTCTTCTTCCTGCTGATCCTCGTCGTCACCACGGTCACCGCCGCCCTGGTCGCGGCCGTGCAGACCGCGACGCTCGACGGCGCCACCGCCACCGGGGAGGAGTGGGTGCGCGCGACGGTCGGCGCGGGGCTGTTCACCGCGGTCCTCGGGCTGCTGGCGCTCGCGGTCGGCGCGCTGGTCCGCCACTCCGCCGGCGCGATCACGATCATGATCGGCCTGATGCTGCTGCCGCTGGTCGCCGGCATCTTCATGTCGTCGCTGCCGGAGGTGCAGAAGTTCCTGTTCCAGTACTCGATCCCGAGCCTGCTCATCGCCTTCTACAGCGACACCGGTCTGATCGACGGCGGCCCGCACGGCTGGACGCCGCTGTGGATCCTCTGCGGCGTGACCGCCGTCGCGATGGGCGGGGCGCTCCTCGCCACGGAGAAGCGCGACGTCTGAGCTCCGCCTCCCGCCTCAGTAGCGGGGCGCGTTACGGGACCGCTGCACCCGCGTGGTGCGGCGGTCCCTCGCGTTCCAGCACGCCTTGTGCCAGTGCCGGCGGTCGTCCACGCCGCCGTACTCGGGCCACGCCACCACATGCGGCACACTCGAGGGGATCTCCTGGTCGCAGCCGGGGCACCGGTACCGTTTGCCGGCGCCGGCGCCGGCGACGTGGCGGATGGACCACTCCTCGTCCTGCCAGGACTCGGTGCGCTGGAACCCTCCGTACCTGGTGCCCGGCTCGCCGCCGTTCTGGTTCGGCTTCTCGCCGCCACGGGGGCGGTTGCGGCGCGGTGACACGGAACACCTCACTGGGAGCGGGCGCGGATGTTTGCCCGTCCAGCCTAAGGGTCGCGACTGTGGGTACTCGCACGGTCCGGTTCGAGTTACCGGAAAATCGCAACAACTTCCCGCCCGGCCGTTGCCTTTGGCACCTGCCAGACGTTGTTGCCAGTGAGGGGAGCCGCGTCGGCCGGTCAAGGAGGCATAAGGCGATGCGTGTGGGAACTTTTGTACTGGCGGCCCAGTTTCCCGGCC
The DNA here is from genome assembly GCF_039532985.1 of Streptomyces gobitricini. Lineage (NCBI taxonomy): Bacteria > Bacillati > Actinomycetota > Actinomycetes > Kitasatosporales > Streptomycetaceae > Streptomyces > Streptomyces gobitricini. Next base: position 1,434 of record NZ_BAAASR010000035.1, read on the forward strand.
AGGGCCAGGGGGAGGCGCTGCACCGCGCGGTGCGGTCGGCGGAGGTGGCCGAGGAGGCCGGACTGGACTCGGTATGGCTGGCCGAGCACCACTTCGTGCCGTACGGCGTGTGTCCCTCCGCCGTGACGCTCGCCGCGCTGCTGCTCGGGCGGACGCGTCGCATCCGGGTCGGGACGGCCGTCAGCGTGCTGCCCACCACCCACCCCGTGGCGCTCGCCGAACAGACGGCGCTGCTGCACATCACCTCCGGCGGCCGGTTCACGCTCGGCGTGGGCCGGGGCGGGCCGTGGGTCGACCTCGAGGTGTTCGGCGCGGGTCTCGCGGCGTACGAGACGGGATTCCCCGAAGCGCTGGACCTGCTGCTGCGCTGGCTGCGCGAGCCGCGCGTCTCGGCCGGGGGGCAGCGTCACCGGTTCCGCGAGGTCGCCGTCGTTCCCCGGCCGCAGGAGCTCATCGACGGGGACCCGGTACCGGAGACGATCGTCGCCTGCACCTCGCCGCGGAGCGTGCGGCTCGCCGCCGAGCGCTGCCTGCCGATGCTGCTAGGGATGCACTGCGGTGACGAGGAGAAGGCGGACATGGTGGCCCTGTGGCGCCGTGAGGCGCTGGCCGCCGGTCACCGCGCCGACGCGGTCGCACGGGCGGCGGGCGGCCATGTGTCGGCGGGCGTGGCACAGATCGCCGACCGTACGGCGGACGCGGCGGAGGCACTGGTCAAGGCGATGCCGGGCTGGCTGAAGCAGGGGCTGGACGCCCATGTCACCGTGGACGGCAGGCACCGCGCGATGCGCGACCCCGTCGCCTACACCGAACTGCTGTGCCGGCTGCACCCGGTGGGCTCGCCACGGGTGGCGGCGGACCGGCTCGCGGCGACCTCGGAGCGTACGGGCATCACACGGTTCGCGCTGCTCGTCGAGGGCTCCGGCGACGTCGCGGCCACGGAGGAGAACGTACGGCGGCTGGGCACCGAGGTGGTACCCCGGCTCGAATGATGGCCACCATGCTGCCGCCCTGCACCAGTCGCACCTTCCGCGATGCGGAGCGGCAGCACAAGGCGTCAGCAGTCGCGCAGGGTCGGCGACTGGTTCAGCAGCTGGGCCCGTGCGGAGGTGAAGCGGGCGAGCCGCTCGTCGACCGAGGAGTCCAGCGGGAACACCGCGACGCGGTGGCAGTTCTGGAATGCCAGACGCACGCCGAAGTGCCTCTGGAGCGCACCCCGGATCGCATCACTCGCCAGCGCGCGCAGCAACTGGCCGCGCGCCTGCTCGTCCGGCGGCGGCGTCTGGTTGTCGGCGAACGCGCCGCCGTCCACCTTCAGCTGGGCCACCAGAGAGCTGATCATCTCCCATGCGAAGGGCAGGGAGGTCCGGACGCAGTCGACGAAGTCGGCTTCGTCGACCTCGCCTCGCTCGGCCTGTTCCAACAGCGCCGGTGAGACGTCGAGCGACATGGGTTCTCCTCTCGCGACCCCGGGTACCGGGGTCTTACGGGCAGGGAAGGAGGACGACCCCCGCACGACACGCTGCGTGCACGAGCGACAACCTCCCGCTTCCACGGTAAGCGCGCTGTCCGGACCGCACCAGGAGATTGGGTGCACAACCGGCCATGGAAGAAGGGGAGTTTAGGGCCGAATCGCGCGGAAGAGCGTGTGTCTTGTAGCGTTGCCGACCATGCGTCTCGTCATCGCCCGCTGCTCCGTGGACTACGCCGGCCGGCTCACCGCCCACCTGCCCTCCGCACCCCGTCTGATCCTGGTGAAAGCAGATGGCAGCGTGTCCATCCACGCCGATGACCGGGCGTACAAACCGCTCAATTGGATGTCGCCGCCGTGCACCCTCAAGGAGGGTGACGATCGCGTCTGGACGGTCGTGAACAAAGCGGGCGAGAAACTGATCATCACCATGGAGGAAATCCTCCATGACTCGTCACACGAGCTCGGTGTCGATCCCGGCCTCATCAAGGACGGCGTGGAAGCACACCTCCAGGAGCTGCTCGCCGACCGGATCGAGACACTCGGCGACGGGTACACACTGATTCGCCGCGAGTACCCGACCGCCATCGGACCGGTCGACATCCTGTGCCGCGACGCGGACGGCGCGACCGTCGCCGTGGAGATCAAGCGGCGCGGCGAGATCGACGGCGTGGAGCAGCTCACCCGCTATCTGGAGCTCCTCAACCGGGACCCCCACCTGGCGCCGGTGAAGGGCGTCTTCGCGGCCCAGGAGATCAAACCGCAGGCGCGGGTGCTGGCGACGGACCGCGGGATCGGCTGCGTGGTGCTGGACTACAACGCGCTGCGCGGCATCGAGGACGACAAGCTGCGGCTGTTCTGAGCCCACCCGCATGCCTACGGCCCCGGGACGTCACCGTCCCGGGGCCGTAGGCGCGTCTCAGGCGGCCGTGCCGGACGGCTCGGGGTCACTGCTCGTGGCGGGAGCGCTCTGGGTGGCGCCGCCCGCCCCGCCGGTGGAATCGGTACCGCCGCTGCTGGTGCCGCCGCCGGCGCCACTGGTCGTGTCCCCCGTGGTGGACCCGCTGGTCGTCTCACCGGACGTGGACCCGCTCGTCGTCTCACCGGACGTCGACCCGCTCGTCGTCTCACCGGACGTCGACCCGCTCGTCGTCTCACCGGACGTCGACCCGCTCGTCGTCTCACCGGACGTCGACCCGCTCGTCGTCTCACCGGACGTCGACCCGCTCGTCGTCTCACCCGACGTCGACCCGCCCGTCGTCGGGGCGCCCGTGGTGGGCCCGCTGCTGGAGGGGCTGCCCGAGCCGGGCCCCGACGTCGTCGGTGTCGTCGTCCCGCTCGTTGCGGACGGGTCGCCCGACGGACTCGACGGGGTGCCCGCCGCGCCGCTCTCGCCCGGGCTCGCCGAGGAACCCGGCACGCCGGAGGTGCCGGAGCCGGAGCCGCCCCGGCCACCGTCGCCACCACCGTCGCCGGGGTCGCGGGTGGAGCCCTGGGCCGGCTCGTCCGCGTCGAGGCCGCCGCCGCCCCCGGTCTCGTCGGCCGGCTGGTCGGAAGTGACCCGCCGCGAGCCGCCGTTGCCCTCGTCACCGCCCGAGGTCGCGCCCAGGGTCACCACCGTGCCCAGGACGGCCGCGAGGACGGCGCCCGCACCGGCGGCGACCAGGTTGCGCCGGGCACCGCTCAGGACGGTGCGCCGCGCCGACGGCCCGGCCACCGGGGCAGGCGGGTCCTGGCGGCCGATGAGCGTCTCGGTCTCACCCCCGAGGGCCGGCACCGCGGTCGCCCCAGCCGTGCGCGCGGGGGCCACCGGTACGCCGCCGGGCGGGGACGCCGGGTCCTCGAACCGCGCCGCGGGCACCTCCGCGCCCGCCGCCGGCGTGCGTCCGCCCGGCAGCGGCCCGCGCTCACGGTCCACGACCAGGGCCAGGGCGCGCCGGCCGGCCACCGTGCCGCGCTTGTCGGCGAGGGCGCCGCGCATGGCGATCGACGCCTCCAGCTCGGCGCGGGCCCGGTCCAGGTTGCCGGCGCACAGCGCGAGAACGCCCAACTCGTGGTGGAAGTAGGCCTCCTCGGCCACCTCGCCCGCGTGCCGGGCGGCCTCGGCACCGGTGCGCAGTGCCCGCTCCCAGGCCCCCCAGTGGAGCCCGGCCGCGAACGCCGGCGCCGCGCTGCGGGCGAGCACGACCGCCACGTCGGCGTACCCCTCCTCCTCGTCGTCCGAGGAGGACGAAGAGGAGGAAGAGGAGGAAGAGGAGGAAGAGGAGGACGAAGAGGAGCCGGAAGCGCCGGGTGCCCCGGCGGTGCCGGTCCCGCCGAAGACACCGGAGACGTCCGAGGAACCGGAAGCGGCGGTCCCGCCCGCACCGGAGTCGGCGGCCGCCTGTACCAGTGCCGTCATCGCGGCCAGGACGGCGTCCGCCTCGGCCACCGCCCGGCCGGGGCTGACCGAGGGGTGCCCGACCCACCAGGCGTAGTGCTGGGCGGCGGTGCGGGCGCGGTCGGCGGCGCCCTCGTCGTACCCCTCCGCCACGAGCTGGGCCATGACCCCGGCGGCGAGCCGGTACCGGGTGCCGACCGGGGTGAGCAGTCCGCAGCGCAGCAGCTCGCCGAGCGCCGCGTCGGCGTGGGTGTCGTTGACGAGCGCCGGCATGTGCGCCTGGTGCGGCACCTCCCCGCCGAGCGCGACCGCGAAGCGCAGCGTCTCGCGGGCGGACTCGGAGAGCCGGGAGGCGAGCAGCGGAGCGGGCGCCGCGCCCTCGCGGAGGGTCGGCAGGGGTGCCTCGCGGACGTCGGTGAAGACGCTGTCCTCGTCGTCGTCCCCGGACGGGCCGGCACGCAGCTCGTCGCGCTGCCGCAGCAGGGCTCCGGCCTGGACGAAGCGGAGCGGCAGGCCCTCGGACTCGAACCAGAGGTCACCGGCCCAGTTGGCCTCGTCGTCGGTGAGCGGCCGGTCGACGCAGCGCTCCAGCAGCTCCAGCGCGGAGCCGCGGTCCAGCCCCGAGAGGAACACCTCTTCGAGGTGGGAGTCGGCGGACGGCGCGGCGACACCGGGGGTGGCGGCGAGCAGGAAGGCGCACTCGGGGGTGGCGTCGAGGATCTCGTCCAGGGCGGCACCGCCGAACTCCAGGTCGTCCAGGACGACGACGGCGCCGATGTCGTGGACGGCGGCCTGCAGCCCCGCACGGTCGGGACGTTGGGCCGGCGCCCGGTGGACGGCGGCGAACAGTTCGTACAGCAACTCGGTGGGCGTGCGGTGGTGGCCGGAGAGCCGTACGACCCCGTCGGGCGCGAGGTCGGCGCAGTCGGCGGCGACGGCGTCGAGCAGCGCGGTGCGCCCGGCCCCGGCCGGTCCGGTCAGGCGCACGGAGCGTCCGCGCGACAGCAGCCGGACCAGCCGCTCGCGCTCCTCCTGGCGCTCCAGGAGGGGCAGCGGCAAGGCCGCGGGGCCGGGGGGCACGGGCGGACCGGCGGCGCGGGCCAGCTCGGCACGCTCCTCGGGGGTGTGGCGGACGGGTGTTTCCGGCCGGTGCCCGGGCGGGCACGGTTCGATCTCGCTGCCGTCTATCGGGTTGATGGTGAGCAGGAGGTCGCCCGAGACGAGCTGGGCGGTCCTGGCAGGACCCGGCGGTGCGCCGCCCTGCCCTGAGGGGGGCGTGGGGCCGCCGTCGCGTGTGGTGCGCGGGCGGCTGTCGCCGTCGCGGTCGTCGTGGCCGAAGTCTTCCGGTCCCCGGTTGATCGGGTCCATGGTGAAAGCCCCCAAGAGCGTGGTGCGCCGAAGCCCCTCCCGGCCTTTCCGCACGCCCGCTGCCGCTTCTGGTCCGGTGCCCGCCGGATGGGTCCGTCAATCGGCAGGCGACCGAACCCTAGACCTTCGCCCAGTATGGACGAAGAGCCGGGGTGGTACGGCGCCCAAGACGTCATGGTCTTGTGAGGATTGGGTATCTGGTGTGCTTTTCCAGGCCCGTACCGTTACACCCGGGGCAACGTTTCGGCGGCGATGCCGCCTTCGATGGCGAGGATGCGGTGCAGCCGGGTGGCCACCAGCAGGCGCTGCATCTGGGGCGGTACGCCCCGCAGTACCAGCCGGCGGCCGCAGCGGCCCGCTCGTCGGTGAGCGCCCATGATGACTCCCAGACCGGTGGCGTCCCAGGAGTCGAGGCCGGTCAGGTCCAGCACCAGGTCGCCGGCTCCGTCGTCGACGGCCGAGTGCAGGACCGTACGGGCGTCCGCCGCGCTGCGGACGTCGAGGCGGCCCCCGACGACCAGCTCGGCGTGGTCGCCCCTGATGTGCATATGCGCTCCCCGAGAGTGCGTTGTCGTCACGTCTTCCGTCGTCACGTACTTCTATGCAACAACTGACTGCCTGACCGGCGGACCAGTTGCGCCTTGTAAGCGAACCGATACCGAATTCACCCCGAGGGGTGATGGTGAAAGGGTCGAGACGGCTCAGTGCTTGTAGAAGCCCTGCCCGCTCTTGCGGCCGATGTCACCCGCGTCCACCATCCGGCGCATCAGCTCCGGCGGCGCGAACTTCTCGTCCTGGGACTCGGTGTAGATGTTGCTCGTGGCGTGGAGCAGGATGTCCACGCCGGTGAGGTCGGCGGTCGCCAGCGGGCCCATGGCGTGGCCGAAGCCCAGCTTGCAGGCGATGTCGATGTCCTCGGCGGAGGCGACGCCCGATTCGTACAGCTTCGCGGCCTCGACGACCAGGGCGGAGATCAGACGGGTCGTCACAAAGCCGGCGACGTCGCGGTTGACGACGATACAGGTCTTGCCGACGGACTCGGCGAACTCGCGGGCGGTGGCGAGGGTTTCGTCGCTGGTCTTGTAGCCGCGCACCAGTTCGCACAGCTGCATCATGGGGACCGGCGAGAAGAAGTGGGTGCCGACGACGCGCTCCGGGCGCTCCGTCACGGCCGCGATCTTGGTGATCGGGATGGCGGAGGTGTTGGAGGCCAGGACGGCGTCGTCGCGTACGAGCTTGTCGAGCGTACGGAAGATGTCGTGCTTGACGTCCAGCTTCTCGAAGACGGCTTCGACGACGATGTCGGCGTCGGCGGCCGCGTCCATGTCGGTGGTGGTGGTGATGCGGGCCAGGGCGGCCTCGGCGTCGGCGGCTTCGAGCCTGCCCTTGGCGACGAACTTGTCGTACGAGGCCTTGATGCCGTCGGTGCCGCGGGTCAGGGCGGCGTCGGTGACGTCGCGCAGCACGACCTCCCAGCCCGCCTGGGCCGAGACCTGCGCGATTCCGGATCCCATGAGTCCGGCCCCGATGACGGCGAGCTTCCTGGCCACGATCTTCCCCTTAACACCCGTTTACGTATCGGCTCTTCGCGGAGATTAGCGGGCGCGCGCGGCCGTGTGGCGCCGAAGAGATGCGCGTCACGTCTCAGATGACGGACATCACACCGATACGGGTGGTGCGGTGAGCCGGAGTGCCGCGGGTGGCCGTGAGCCGGGTCACGCGGAGCGGGGTCACGCGGAGCGGGGTCACGCGGAGCCGGCTCGCTCGCCTCGCCGCCTTCTTCCCCGCGGCTCCTCCGTCCGGCCGGGCAACCGCGCGCTTCGCGGGTGGCCTCGCCGGTGCCCGCCGCTCGACCGCCCCGGCGCCTGCCCCGGTCCGGACGGTGCCCGTGTGGCGAGGAGCCTCATAGCCGCCCCGGCGAGGAGGGCCGCGTCGGACCGGAGCGCCTGCCGGGGCCCTCGAGCCCGGCGTGTCCGGCCGGGCGTCCCTTTCACTAGGCTGGCCGTATGGTCAATCTGACGCGCATCTACACCCGCACCGGCGACAAGGGCACGACGGCACTCGGCGACATGAGCCGCACGGCCAAGACGGACCTGCGGATCGCCGCGTACGCCGACGCCAACGAGGCCAACGCGGTCATCGGTACCGCGATCGCGCTGGGCGGCCTCGACGAGGAGGTCGTCAAGGTCCTCGTCCGCGTCCAGAACGACCTGTTCGACGTGGGCGCGGACCTGTCGACGCCGGTGGTCGAGAACCCGGAGTACCCGCCGCTGCGGGTGGAGCAGCCGTACGTCGACAAGCTGGAGGCCGACTGCGACCGGTTCCTGGAGGACCTGGAGAAGCTCCGCTCCTTCATCCTCCCCGGCGGCACCCCGGGCGCGGCCCTGCTGCACCAGGCGTGCACGGTCGTCCGCCGCGCCGAGCGGTCGACGTGGGCCGCGCTGGAGGTCCACGGCGAGACGATGAACGCCCTGACGGCCACGTACCTCAACCGGCTGTCGGACCTGCTGTTCATCCTCGCGCGGACGGCCAACAAGGAAGTCGGCGACGTTCTGTGGGTGCCGGGCGGGGAGCGCTAGCGGCGTTCCGCACGGACCGGTTCGCGGGGCGGCCCGGCTTCCGGGGCCGGGGCCTTCCTCGGCCAGATCGCGTACGTGAGCGCCACCAGGCCGTGGATGCCGGCCGTCCGCCAGGCGGCGCCCATCCAGCTCCGGAGCGCACCGGTGCGGCTCGGGTCGTCCACGTACAGGATCGCCAGCCACAGCAGGACCGTGGCGACCGCCGCTCCGGCGAGGGTGCCGAGCCAGATCCGGCCCTCGTGGCGGGCGCGCGCCATGCCGTAGCGGGGTGGCCCGGCCGGGCGCGGGGCGCCCCCCAGGCGGTGGGCGGCGTGCCCGTCGAGCCACTTCACGGTGCGGTGGCCGTGGCCGACGGTGTAGCCGATGTACAGCGCGGCCAGCCCGTGCTTCCAGCTCGGTTCGGCGCCGTTCTTGAGGTCCATCGCGGTGACGACCAGCAGGACGACCTCCAGCAGCGGCTCGCACAGCAGCAGCGCCGCGCCCGTACGGGGCATCCTCAGCAGGTAACGGGTGGCGAGCCCGGCGGCCAGCAGCACCCAGAAGCCGACCTCGCAGATCACGATGAGCGCGACGACCACGGCACTCTCCCTTCGGTACCCCTCCAGCCTTCCGGGCGCCGTGCGCCGAGTCGTCGTCGCCGGTGACGAATCCGTACTGCATCTTTCGATGTAGTCGGCGCTCCGACCGCACGGCGAGGTCCGGGCGCGCCGCACCGTGTTGGATGGACGGGTGAGACTTCCCCGTACGCATCGCGACGATGTGCTGATCGCCGCCGCCGGGCTGGCCTGCGGGCTGCTGTTGTGGGCGTTCGGGCTGCACAGCCAGGGGCCCGGGCACCGCCCGCCGGTCCCCGGGCGCTGGCCGACACTGGTGCCCCTGTTCGCCGTGACCGCGCTGGCGATGGTGCGCCGGACGAGGCCGCAGACGGCGCTGGCCGTGGGGACGGTGGCGGTCGTCGCGGACCAGTTCACCCGGGGCAATCTCATGACGATCGTCATGTTCGCCGATCTCGTGTACGCCGCCGTGGTGTACGGAACGCCCGCCGCCGCGCGCCGGATCCCCGTCTCCACCGGGCTGATCACGATCGTGGTGACGCTGGGCTTCCTGGCCTGGTTCCGGGAGCCGGTCGCGCTGCTGATCGGCGTCGTCACTGCACTGATCACGTTCTTCCCGGCCATCACCGGGGCGGTGGTCCGCAACCACCGCGAGGCCGCGGACGCCGCCCGGCTGCGGGCGGAGCAGACCGCGCTGCTGGCCGAGATGGACCGCCGGCAGGCGGTGATCGCCGAGCGGTCCCGGATGGCGCGCGAGCTGCACGACATGGTGGCCAACCACCTGTCGGCGATCGCCATCCACTCCACCGCCGCGCTCTCCCTCGACGACCCGGAGACCTCCCGCGACGCGCTGGGCGTCATCCGCGAGAACAGCGTCGACGGCCTGGCCGAGATGCGCCGGCTGATCGGCCTGCTGCGCGACACCAGCGGCCATGACGCGCCGGCCGCCGCGCCGACCCTCGACGGCCTGGACGCCCTCGTACGGCAGGCCGGGGCCAACGGCGCGGCGAGCGGCCTGACGTTCCGGCTGGTCGACGGCCGGGCACCGGCCGCCGAGCCGCTGCCCGCGCCCGTCGAGCTCGCGGCGTACCGCATCGTGCAGGAGTCGCTGACGAACACGCTCAAGCACGCGGACCCGGGCGAGGTGACCGTCGCGCTGCACTCCGCGGACCACGCCCTGACGGTCCGGGTGACCAGCCCGTTCGGCACGCGGCCGGGTCCGCGGGCGCCGGGGTCGGGGGCCGGCCTGGTGGGGATGCGGGAGCGGGTCGCGCTGCTGGGCGGCGCGTTCGAGGCGGGTCCGGCCGAGCACCGGGGCGAGAAGATCTGGCGGGTGCGGGCGGAGCTGCCCGTGGCGGAGGACGACAAGGAGCCGTCGGCATGACCGGAACGGGAATTCCGCGCGTACGCGTCCTGGTGGCGGAGGACCAGAGCGCGGTGCGCGCCGGGCTGGTCCTCATCCTGGGCAGCGCGCCCGACATCGAGGTGGTCGGTGAGGCCGGGGACGGCGAGGAGGCGGTGCGCCTCGCCCGGGAGCTGCGGCCCGATCTGGTGCTGATGGACGTGCAGATGCCGCGCCTGGACGGCGTGTCGGCCACGCGTCAGGTGGTGGGCGAGGCGCTCGCCGACGTCCTGGTCCTGACGACGTTCGATCTGGACGAGTACGTCTTCGGCGCGCTGCGCGCCGGGGCGGCCGGCTTCCTGCTGAAGGACACCGATGCCAGGGGCCTCGTCGAGGCGGTACGGACGGTGGCGCGCGGCGAGGGCATGATCGCCCCGGCGGTGACGCGCCGGCTGATCGCCGAGTTCGCGGCGCCGGCCGGGCGGGGACGGCTGCAGGACGCGCCCGATCCGGGGGTGCTGGACGCGCTGACCCGGCGGGAGCGGGAGGTCCTGTCGTGCCTGGGCGAGGGGCTGTCGAACGCGGAGATCGCGGTGCGCCTGGAGATGGCGGAGGCGACGGTGAAGACCCATGTGAGCAGGCTGCTGGGGAAGCTGGAGCTGCGCAGCAGGGTGCAAGCGGCGGTGCTGGCGCAGGAGTTGGGTGTCTGAACAAGAGCACCCACCTATGGTCTGGACCTATTGACGATTGGTCCAGACCTTCCTACGCTCACGGCGCGCACCTTTCACGGATTCACGGACACCACCCCCACCTTGTCCGTCCGCAACTTGAGGAGCACCGTTGAGCACTCAAGCACTACCGCGCAGAACGAGGTTCCGAGCCAGGGCCACGGCCGGACTGACCGCCCTTCTGCTTCCGCTGGCCGCCATGGTCGGCCTCGCCTCCCCCGCGCAGGCCGCCACCTCGGCGACCGCCACGTACACCAAGGCCTCCGACTGGGGCTCCGGCTTCGAGGGCAAGTGGACGGTGAAGAACACCGGCACCACCTCCCTCTCCTCCTGGACCGTCGAGTGGGACTTCCCCACCGGCACGTCGGTCACCTCCGCCTGGGACGCCACCGTCACCAACAGCGGCAACCACTGGACCGCCAAGAACATCGGCTGGAACGGCACCCTCGCCCCCGGCGCCTCCGTCTCCTTCGGATTCAACGGCACCGGCACCGGGTCGCCCACGGGCTGCAAGCTCAACGGCGGGTCGTGCGACGGAGGCCCCAGCGTCCCAGGTGACACCCCGCCCTCCGCGCCCGGCACCCCGGCCGCGTCCGGCATCACCGACACCTCGGTGAAGCTCACCTGGACCGCCGCGACCGACGACAAGGGCGTCAAGAACTACGACGTGCTGCGCGACGGCGCCAAGGTCGCCACGGTCACCGGCCTGACGTACACCGACAGCGCCCTGACGGCCGGCACCGGCTACTCGTACAGCGTCCAGGCCCGTGACACCGCCGACCAGACCGGCCCGGTCAGCGGCTCCCGCGCGGTACGCACCACCGGAGGCGGCACCGACCCCGGCCCCGGACCGGGCCCCGGCGCCAAGGTCAACCTGGGCTACTTCACCAACTGGGGCGTCTACGGGCGCAACTACCACGTGAAGAACCTGGTGACCTCCGGCTCCGCGCAGAAGATCACGCACATCAACTACGCCTTCGGCAACGTCCAGAACGGCAAGTGCACCATCGGTGACGCCTACGCCGACTACGACAAGGCCTACACCGCCGACCAGTCCGTCGACGGCAAGGCCGACACCTGGGACCAGCCGCTGCGCGGCAACTTCAACCAGCTGCGCAAGCTGAAGGCCCAGTACCCGCACATCAAGGTGCTGTGGTCCTTCGGCGGCTGGACCTGGTCCGGCGGCTTCGGCCAGGCGGTGCAGAACCCGGCCGCCTTCGCCCAGTCGTGCTACGACCTGGTCGAGGACCCGCGCTGGGCCGACGTCTTCGACGGCATCGACCTGGACTGGGAGTACCCGAACGCCTGCGGGCTGACCTGTGACACCAGCGGCCCGGCCGCCTTCACGAAGATGATGCAGGCCATGCGTGCCAAGTTCGGCACGAGCAACCTGGTCACCGCCGCCATCACGGCGGACGCCTCCCCCGGCGGCAAGATCGACGCCGCGGAGTACGGCCCCGCCTCCCAGTACATCGACTGGTACAACGTGATGACGTACGACTTCTTCGGCGCCTGGGCGGCGAAGGGCCCGACGGCCCCGCACTCCCCGCTCACCTCGTACCCGGGCATCCCGCAGGCGGGCTTCAACTCCGCCGAGGCGATCGCCAAGCTCAAGGCGAAGGGCGTCCCGTCCACGAAGCTCCTGCTCGGCATCGGCTTCTACGGCCGCGGCTGGACGGGCGTCACACAGAAGGAGCCGGGCGGCACCGCGACGGGACCGGCCCAGGGCACGTACGAGCAGGGCATCGAGGACTACAAGGTCCTCAAGAACTCCTGCCCCGCCAACGGCACGGTCGCCGGCACGGCGTACGCGCACTGCGGCACCAACTGGTGGAGCTACGACACCCCGGCCACCGTCATCTCCAAGATGGGCTGGGCGAAGAACCAGGGCCTGGGCGGCGCGTTCTTCTGGGAGTTCAGCGGTGACACCGCGAACGGCGAACTGGTGAGCGCCATCAGCAGCGGGCTGAAGTAGTCACCCCGCGGCGGGGATGGCGCAAGGTGCCGTCCCCGCCGTACCCCGCCTCGTGCCGCGCCACCGGGCACCGGGTCCCCAGCACGGCGACCGCCGCCCGGTATCCGTCACCCGCGTCGAGATCATGGAGCCGCACCGGCAGGTGCGGCTCCGCCCGTTCCCGCCACTCCAGCAGCGCGGCCGGCGCGTCCGGCGCGCTCACCGTGAGCAGGGACGGCTCCACCATCAGCCCGTCCCCGGTCGCCTTGAGGACCGCTTCCTTCCGCGCCCAGTAGCGGATGAAACCCCGCGCCCGCTCCGCCGCCGGCAGCCGCTCCAGCTCGGTTCGCTCCACCGCCGACAGCACGGCCGCCGACAGGTCCGCGACCTTGCCCTCGCCGGCGACCTCCTCGATGTCCACGCCCACCGGCCCGGCGAGCGACAGCGCCACCGCCACCCGGCCGCCCGAGTGCGACCAGGACAGCTCCAGGTCCGCGCCCGCCACCCGCGGCTTCCCGTGCGGCTCCGGACGGTCGCAGTGCCGGCACTCCTGGACGTACCGCACCTCGGTCGGTCGGACACCCAGCTGCGCGGCGACGAGCTGCCGCGCAAGCGCGTGCGCGGTCAAGTACAGCGCGCGGTCCGAGGCCCGGACGAAGGCGTCATGACGGGCCCGCTCCCGGTCGTCGAGCAGCTCCAGCAGCGGGGGTACGTGGACGGCGTCGGCGAACCAGACGTGGCACTCGCCCGCCCGCACCCGCGGTATGTCGGGGCTCACGCCACGTTGACCCTCTGCCCGGGCGGCGCCGCCTCCAGCCAGGCGAGGAAGCCGGTGAGCGCGTCCTCGCTCATCGCCAGCTCCAGAGGGCGCCCGTGGTGCAGGCACCCCAGGACCACCGAGTCGGAGAGCAGCGCCAGCTCCTCCTCGCCCTCGGGCATCCGGCGCGCCAGCACCTCGATGCCGGAACGCTCCAGGACGCGGCGGGGGCGGGGAGCGTACGAGAAGACGCGGAACCAGGCGACCCGGTCGCCGCTGTAGCGGGCGACGCCGTACACCCACCCCTTGCCGGTCGGGGGAACCCCGGCCGCGCGGGGCGGGAGGTCACCGTCCGGGACGTTCCAGCGCAGGCTGCAGTCGAAGGTGCCGCCGGAGCGCTGGATCAGCCGCCGGCGCAGCCCGAACACGAAGAGCCCGATCAGCACCGTGGCGACGACCAGAGCGCTCACCAGCAGAGCGAGGAACATCTCCACCGACCTCCTCGCATCGTTCGTTCAACGAAATACAACCTGCACCTGCATCGACCTCAGCCGCGACACGGTCTGGATGATTCCAGACCGGGCCGCGGCTGAGGGCACAACTCTCGGCGCGGTGCGTCAGCGCACCGCCACCGCGCGCAGCCGGACGTCGGCGCGCCGCTCGGCGGCGGCGTCCGACTCGGCCTTCGCGCGCTCCAGCGCGCGCTCGGCGCGCTGGGGGTCGATCTCGTCCGCCAGCTCGGCGATCTCGGCGAGCAGCGACAGCTTGTCGTCCGCGAACGTGATGAAACCGCCGTGCACGGCGGCGACGACAGTCCCGCCCTCACTCGTACGGATGGTCACCGGGCCCGACTCCAGCACACCGAGCAGCGGCTGGTGGCCGGGCATGACGCCGATGTCGCCGGACGTGGTGCGCGCGATGACCAGGGTGGCCCCGCCGGACCAGACACTCCGGTCCGCGGCGACCAGCTCGACGTGCAGCTCAGCAGCCAAGGGTGGCTCCTCGGGTCACCACCCGGCGTATGCCGGGTGTTGGGTCATAAGTCTAGTAGGGCGCCCGCCGCGGAAACGCCGGGCCCCTCGGTCGAACACGAGGCGTACGAAGGGGGGCGGGACGCGTGCCCGCCCCCCTTCACGAGTCATGGGACTCAGGAGACGCCGAGCTCCTTGGCGTTCTTCTTGAGGTCCTCAAGACCACCGCACATGAAGAAGGCCTGCTCGGGGAAGTGGTCGTACTCACCGTCGCAGATCGCGTTGAACGCGGCGATCGACTCGTCGAGCGGCACGTCCGAGCCGTCCACGCCGGTGAACTGCTTGGCGGCGTGGGTGTTCTGGGACAGGAAGCGCTCGACGCGACGGGCACGGTGGACGACGAGCTTGTCCTCCTCGCCCAGCTCGTCGATACCGAGGATCGCGATGATGTCCTGGAGATCCTTGTACTTCTGCAGGATCCCCTTGACGCGGGTGGCCGCGGCGTAGTGGTCCTCGGAGATGTAGCGCGGGTCCAGGATCCGGGACGTGGAGTCCAGCGGGTCCACGGCCGGGTAGATGCCCTTCTCGGAGATCGGACGGGAGAGAACCGTCGTCGCGTCGAGGTGGGCGAAGGTGGTGGCCGGGGCCGGGTCGGTCAGGTCGTCCGCGGGGACGTAGATCGCCTGCATCGAGGTGATCGAGTGACCACGCGTCGAGGTGATGCGCTCCTGCAGCAGACCCATCTCGTCGGCCAGGTTCGGCTGGTAACCCACCGCGGACGGCATACGGCCGAGCAGGGTGGACACCTCGGAACCGGCCTGGGTGAACCGGAAGATGTTGTCGATGAAGAAGAGCACGTCCTGCTTCTGCACATCGCGGAAGTACTCCGCCATGGTCAGACCGGCCAGGGCGA
Source organism: Streptomyces gobitricini (assembly GCF_039532985.1). Lineage (NCBI taxonomy): Bacteria > Bacillati > Actinomycetota > Actinomycetes > Kitasatosporales > Streptomycetaceae > Streptomyces > Streptomyces gobitricini. Next base: position 16,451 of record NZ_BAAASR010000035.1, read on the forward strand.
CGCGCAGACGGGTGCCCGGGGGCTCGTCCATCTGGCCGAAGACCAGGGCGGTCTTGTCCAGAACGCCGGACTCCTCCATCTCCGCGATGAGGTCGTTGCCCTCACGGGTGCGCTCGCCGACGCCAGCGAAGACGGAGACGCCCTCGTGGAGGTTGGCGACACGCATGATCATTTCCTGGATCAGCACGGTCTTGCCGACACCGGCACCACCGAACAGACCGATCTTTCCACCCTTGACGTACGGGGTGAGAAGGTCGACGACCTTCAGGCCGGTCTCGAACATCTCGGTCTTGGACTCGAGCTGGTCGAAGTCGGGGGCCTTGCGGTGGATCGGCCAGCGCTCACCGACGTTGGCGTTCTCCTCGGGGTGGTTCAGCACCTCACCGAGGGTGTTGAACACCTTGCCCTTGGTGAAGTCGCCGACGGGGACCGAGATGCCGGCGCCCGTGTCGGTCACGGCGGCCTGGCGGACCAGACCGTCGGTGGGCTGCATCGAGATGGTGCGGACCAGGCCGTCACCCAGGTGCTGGGCGACCTCCAGGGTCAGCGTCTTCTTCTTGCCGTCCTCGGCCGGGTCGGCAACCTCGACGTGCAGCGCGTTGTAGATCTCCGGCATCGCGTCGACGGGGAACTCCACGTCGACGACCGGGCCGATGACCCGCGCGACGCGGCCCGTCGCCGTGGCCGTCTCAACAGTGGTGGTCATTACTTGTCACTCCCCGCGGTCGCGTCGGCCAGGGCGCTCGCGCCACCGACGATCTCGCTGATTTCCTGGGTGATTTCGGCCTGGCGGGCCGCGTTGGCAAGCCGGGAGAGGCTGTTGATCAGGTCTCCGGCGTTGTCGGTCGCCGACTTCATCGCGCGGCGGCGGGCGGCGTGCTCGGAAGCGGCGGCCTGCAGCAGTGCGTTGTAGATACGGCTCTCGACGTACCGCGGCAGCAGGGCGTCGAGGACGTCCTCGGCCGACGGCTCGAAGTCGAACAGCGGAAGGATCTCGCCCTTGGTCCCGGCCTCGTCCGCCGCCTGGTCCAGGCTGAGCGGGAGCATCCGGTTCTGTACGGGCGTCTGCGTCATCATCGACACGAATTCCGTGAAGACGATGTGCAGCTCGTCGACCCCGCCCTCGGCCGTCTCCGTGGTGACGGCCTCGATGAGGGGTGCGGCGACCTTCTTGGCGTCCGCGTAGCTCGGGCTGTCGGTGAAGCCGGTCCACGACTCCGCGACCTTGCGCTCGCGGAAGCCGTAGTAGGCGACACCCTTGCGGCCGACGATGTACGTGTCGACCTCCTTGCCCTCGCCGCGCAGTCGCTCGGTGAGCTGGTCCGCGGCCTTGATGGCGTTGGACGAGTAGCCGCCGGCCAGACCGCGGTCGCTCGTGATGAGCAGCACCGCGGCCCGGGTCGGGTTGTCCGTCTCGGTGGTCAGCGGGTGCTTGGTGTTCGACCCGGTGGCCACCGCGGTGACCGCGCGGATGAGCTCGGTCGCGTACGGCGTCGAGGCCGCCACCTTGCGCTGCGCCTTGACGATGCGCGAGGCGGCGATCATCTCCATCGCCTTGGTGATCTTCTTGGTCGCCGTGACGGATTTGATGCGACGCTTGTAGACCCGGAGCTGCGCTCCCATGAGTCAGGTCCCTTCCGTCGTCACTTCGAGACGTTGGCGGCGGCCGGGGCGTCCTCGGCCAGCAGCTTCCCGTCCGAGGTCTCGAACTGCCTCTTGAAGGCGGCGATGGCGTCGGCGACGGCCGTGAGGGTGTCGTCCGACATCTTCGCGCCCTCGCGGATCGAGTCCATCAGCCCCTTGTGGTCGCGGTGCAGGTAGTCCAGCAGCTCGCTCTCGAAGCGGCGGATGTCCGCGACCGGGACGTCGTCCATCTTGCCCGTGGTGCCGGCCCAGACGGAGACGACCTGGTTCTCGGTCGCCATCGGCTGGTACTGGGGCTGCTTCAGCAGCTCGACCATGCGCTTACCGCGCTCCAGCGAAGCCTTCGACGCGGCGTCCAGGTCGGAACCGAAGGCGGCGAACGCCTCCAGCTCACGGAACTGGGCGAGGTCCACGCGCAGACGGCCGGAGACCTGGCGCATCGCCTTGTGCTGGGCGGAGCCACCGACACGGGAGACCGAGATACCGACGTTCAGGGCCGGACGCTGGCCGGCGTTGAACAGGTCGGACTCCAGGAAGCACTGGCCGTCGGTGATGGAGATGACGTTGGTCGGGATGAACGCCGAGACGTCGTTGGCCTTGGTCTCGACGATCGGCAGACCGGTCATCGAACCGGCACCCATGTCGTCGGAGAGCTTGGCGCAGCGCTCCAGCAGACGCGAGTGCAGGTAGAAGACGTCACCCGGGTAGGCCTCGCGGCCCGGCGGGCGGCGCAGCAGCAGGGAGACGGCACGGTAGGCGTCGGCCTGCTTCGACAGGTCGTCGAAGATGATCAGGACGTGCTTGCCCTGGTACATCCAGTGCTGGCCGATGGCGGAGCCGGTGTAGGGCGCCAGGTACTTGAAGCCGGCCGGGTCGGACGCCGGGGCGGCGACGATGGTCGTGTACTCCAGGGCACCGGCCTCCTCCAGCGCGCCGCGAACGGACGCGATGGTGGAGCCCTTCTGGCCGATGGCGACGTAGATGCAGCGGACCTGCTTCTTCGGGTCGCCCGAGCGCCAGTTGTCGCGCTGGTTGATGATCGTGTCGACGGCCAGGGCGGTCTTGCCGGTCTGACGGTCACCGATGATCAGCTGACGCTGACCACGGCCGATCGGGGTCATGGCGTCGACGGCCTTGTAGCCGGTCTCCATCGGCTCGTGCACCGACTTGCGCTGCATGACCGTGGGTGCCTGCAGTTCGAGGGCGCGGCGGCCCTCGGTCGCGATCTCGCCGAGACCGTCGATCGGGTTGCCGAGCGGGTCGACGACCCGGCCCAGGTAGCCCTCGCCGACAGCGACGGACAGGACCTCGCCGGTGCGGGTGACCGACTGGCCCTCCTCGATGCCGCTGAACTCACCGAGGACAATGGCACCGATCTCGCGCTCCTCGAGGTTGAGGGCGAGGCCGAGGGTGCCGTCCTCGAACTTCAGCAGCTCGTTCGCCATGGCCGAGGGCAGACCCTCGACCTTCGCGATGCCGTCGCCGGCAAGGCTGACCGTACCGACCTCCTCGCGCGAGGCCGCGTCCGGCTTGTACGACTGGACAAAGTTCTCCAGCGCGTCCCGGATCTCCTCCGGCCGGATCGTGAGCTCCGCCATCTGGGTTCCCTGCTCTCCTTGTTGGGCCCGAAGTTTCTTTGGGGGATCTGGGGGCTCCCCCCAGAACTTCTGCATCCTCTGCACGGCCCAACCGGGCCGTAGGTAACGCTTGTTGAGTTGGTGCTGATCAGCCGGCGAGTCGCCGGGCCGCCTCGTCGAGACGGCTGGCGACGGTGCCGTTGATGACCTCGTCGCCGACCCGCACCGAGATCCCGCCGAGGACCGTGGGGTCCACGTCCAGGTTCAGGTGCATCTGGCGGCCGTACAGCTTGGCCAGCACGGCGCCGAGGCGCTGCTTCTGCCGGTCGTCCAGCGGCACGGCCGAGGTGACGACCGCGACCATCCGGTCCCGGCGCGCCGCGGCGAGCTTGGACAGGGACTCGAGTCCCGCCTCCAGGCTACGTCCCCGGGGGCGGGTCACGAGACGCGTGACCAGCCGCTCGGTGGCCGGGTTGGCCTTGCCGCCGAGCAGGCTGCCCAGCAGCTCGCTCTTGGCGGAGGTGGTGGCCGCCTTGTCGGTCAGCGCGGCCCGCAGCTCGGTGCTCGACTGGACGATCCGGCCGAACCGGAACAGCTCGTCCTCGACGTTGTCGAGCGCGCCGGTCCGCTGCGCCGCGGTGAGGTCCGCGGTGTTCGCCAGCTCCTCGAGGGAGTCGACGAGGTCACGCGAGGACGACCAGCGGGACCGGACCATGCCGGAGACCAGGTCGACGGCTTCCCCGCCCACCTGACCGCTCAGCAGTCGCGTGGCGAGCGCGGCCTTGGCCTCGCCGGCCTGCGCCGGGTCGGTCAGGACCCGACGCAGCGACACCTCGCGGTCGAGCAGCGCGGTAACGGCGGCCAGCTCACCGGCGAGCTTCGCCACGTCGACCGACGTGTTGTCGGTCAGCGCGTCGAGACGCTCGCGTGCGGCAGCCAGTGCCTCGCGGCTCGCTCCGTTCATCGGGCGGCCTCGGCCTTCTCCTCGAGCTCGTCGAGGAAACGGTCGATGGTGCGGCTCTGGCGGGCGACGTCCTCGAGGGACTCGCCGACCAGCTTGCCGGCCAGGTCGGTGGCGAGCTTGCCCACGTCCTGGCGCAGCGCGGTCGCCGCGGCCTTGCGGTCGGCCTCGATCTGGGCGTGGCCGGCCGCGATGATCTCCTCGCGCTGGCGCTGGCCTTCCGCCTTCATCTCCTGGATGATCGCGGTGCCCTGCTCCTGCGCCTCCTGGCGCAGCCGAGCGGCCTCGTGGCGGGCCTCAGCGAGCTGAGCCTTGTACTGCTCGAGCACACTCTGGGCTTCGATCTGGGCCGACTCGGCCTTCTCGATGCCACCCTCGATCGCCTCGCGGCGCTGCTCCAGAACCCTGTTGATGTTCGGGAGGAGCTTCTTGGCGAGGAAGCCGAAGACGATGGCGAAGGCGATCAGGCCGATGACGAGCTCGTCGAGATGCGGGACGATAGGAGGCTGAGGCTCCTCCGCCTGCGCAAGGAACAGAGCGTTCACATCAGTGCCTTCCGTGAAAGGGGTTGGGCTGTCGGTCCGGCTTACTGGAAGACGAAGCCCATGACGATGCCGATGAGGGCGAGCGCCTCACAGAAGGCGAAACCCATGATCTGGTTGGTACGGATCAGACCGGCCGCCTCGGGCTGGCGGGCGAGGGCCTGGGTGCCGTTACCGAAGATGATGCCGACGCCGACGCCGGGGCCGATGGCCGCGAGGCCGTAGCCAACAGCGTTCATGTTGCCGGAGACGGTGTTCTCGGCGGCGAGGGTCTGGAGAACGGACATGCCGGATCTTCCTTCTCTTTCAATGACCCGGTGGGGGTTGGCCACCGGATGACTGGGGGTCTTGAGGGGAGGGGCTGGCTCAGTGGTGCTCGGAGAGCGCGCCCTGTACGTAGCTGCAGGCCAGGAGGACGAAGACGTACGCCTGGACAGCCTGGATGAAGAGCTCGAAGGCGGTCATCACGACGACCATGACGAACGAGGCGCCGGCGTAGACGAAGCCGAGGCCGTTCATCAGGTACCAGGTGGCCAGCGAGAACATCACGATCAGCATGTGGCCGGCGAACATGTTCGCGAAGAGCCGGACCGCGTGCGTGAAGGGCCGGATGATCAGGTTGGAGAGGAACTCCAGGACCATGACCATCGGCAAGATCGGGCCGAGGTTCTTGTCGTAGCCGAGGATGTTCTTCCAGCCGCCCACGAAGCCGTGCTTCTTGAACGTGAGGCTGACCCACATCACATAGACGATCAGGGCGAGACCGGCCGGGAAGGCGATCAGCGAGGTGACCGGGAACTGGGCGAGCGGAATGATCGACCAGAGGTTGAGGATCCAGACGAAGAAGAACAGCGACACCATGAAGGGGACGTACTTCTCGCCGTCCTTCTTGCCGATGATCTCGTAGACGATGCCGCGGCGGACGAAGTCGTACCCGGCCTCACCGACCATCTGGACCTTGCCGGGCACCAGCTTCGGCTTCGCGAAGGCGGCCCAGAAGAAGGCGACGATCGCGATCGAACCCAGGAGGGCCAGCAGCATCGGCTTGGTGAACTCGAAGCCGGCCACGGTGGCGATGGGCTCGTACATGAACGTGTGGAGGCCCGGCGCCGGGAAGCCGCATCCGGAGAAGATGTGACAGCTCGGGTCGAAGGCAAGCGTCTGGTCAGCACTCACCGCGGGCTCCTTCAGCGTGGCGCATAGGTACGGCAACCTCGTTGTGTCGGCGCGGCACGCAGCCGCGGGTCGGCACTGGACTGGTCTTACGGATGGGGGGGCGGCGGTTCGGCGTCGAGCCTCGCGCTGGGACAGGCGTCAGCTCGGCTGGCCGCGCCCGCAGTGCCGCAGTTGGCACCGGACGATAGCAGCATCGCGAACGCGCGTTTATCCCGGCCCTACTCCTCACGCCGACGGCCCCGTCTTCTCGGGCTTCGAGCCCTTGCCGGACGGGTCGTCCACGTAGAGGATCTTGGCCTTCATGTAGGCGCGGGCCTGGGCCGCGACCCAGACGATGGTCGCCGCGAGCAGCGTGAAGGCGAAGGCCTTGAAGTTGAACAGCGTGGTGTTCTTCAGCAGGGCCATGAACATGAACAGCAACAGCAACTGGGCCATGTAGAGCATCAGCCCCATGGCCTGGAAAAGCTGGGGCAGCGACTTGGCCGTCCGCTGCAGCACCACCAGCCCGACCCCCATGAAGAGGACGACCACCAGCGTGCCGGCGACGGCGCCGATCGCCCCCTTGCCGCCGGCGACCACACCGCTCACCACGGTGGCGACAGCGCCGGTGGCGAGAGTGGGTACGGCGGCGTACAGCAGGGTGCGTGCGTCGTTGGACGGCATGGCGGCATCTCCGCTTGCTGGTGGGGGCAGTGGTGTCGTCATGGACGAGCGTAAGCCCGGTCCGAGGCGTGCTCTCGGGGCCGAGGAACCGTCGCACTACGGCCCTTCGGCTCTGTCGCCGGGTCTCGTGAACGGTATCACAAACTATTTGATGAGGTCTTTACCCGAAGGTGTGCCAACTCTCACACATGAGAGTGACCCTGCGCGTGTGTGCAGATAACCCGGCCAGTTTGTCTGGTATTGGCTCCGACCGCGAAATCCGTCAACCGCGCGTTCCGGCCTTCCGCCGGTCGTGGAGCTCCGGAAGGGCACTGAGGGCGGTCGCGCCGTTGACCCCCGCGGGGACGGTGACGCGCTCCTCCTCCTCGCCGGAGGACGGCTCACCGGCCTCCGGCGCCACCGGCCGCACCGTGCGGCGGCGGCGGTAACGCGGCGGGACGAAGGCCTCCGCCCAGCGCGGGGCGCGCGGGGTGAAGCGCGGCAGCAGCAGGAGCACCAGGCCGATCGCGCTCAGTGCGACGATCACCAGCACGATCCACATCGACGCCGAGTGCACCGAGTACGCCAGGGTGCCGAAGGCGATCAGCGCCGACCAGAAGTACATGATCAGGACCGCCCGGCTGTGCGAGTGCCCGATCTCCAGCAGCCGGTGGTGCAGGTGCCCGCGGTCGGCGGCGAACGGCGACTGGCCGTTCCACGTACGGCGCACGATCGCCAGCACCAGGTCCGCCACCGGGATGGCGATGATCGTCAGCGGCAGCAGCAGCGGGATGAAGACCGGCAGCGCGGCGTGCGTGGCCTCACGGGTCGAGCCCTCGAAGATCTTCAGGGCGTCCGGGTCGACCTGGCCGGTGATCGAGATGGCCGACGCGGCCAGCACCAGGCCGATCAGCATCGAACCGGAGTCGCCCATGAAGATGCGCGCCGGGTGCATGTTGTGCGGCAGGAAGCCCAGGCACATGCCCATCAGGATCACCGCGAACAGCGTCGCCGGGGCGGCGGCCTCGATCGTGAAGCCGTACCAGATCCGGTACGCGTACAGGAAGAACGCGGCGGCGGCGATGCACACCATGCCGGCGGCCAGGCCGTCGAGACCGTCGACGAAGTTGACCGCGTTGATGGTGATGACGACCAGGGCGACGGTCAGGAGCGTGCCCTGCCACTGCGTCAGCGCCACCGTGCCGATGCCCGGGATGGGCAGCCAGAGGATCGTCAGACCCTGCATGACCATCACGCCGGCGGCGATCATCTGGCCACCGAGCTTGATCAGGGCGTCGATCTCGAACTTGTCGTCCAGGACACCGATCAGCCAGATCAGGGCGGCGCCGGAGAGCAGTGCGCGCGGCTCGTTGGAGAGCTCGAAGACACTGTTGAGGTTCGGCAGGTGGTCCGCGACCAGCAGTCCCGCGCACAGCCCGAAGAACATGGCGATGCCGCCGAGCCTCGGCGTCGGCTCCCGGTGCACGTCGCGGGCGCGGATCTCCGGCATCGCTCCGGCCGCGATGGCGAACTTCCGCACCGGACCGGTGAGCAGATAGGTCACCGCGGCCGTGACACAGAGCGTCAGCAGGTAATCACGCACGGGCTGCCCCACAGGAATCGCTGGCCATCTCAGCCCCACACCCTAGCTCTGCCGTCCCCATGGTTGAGGACACCCGGGTGCCGTGGACGGTTGCACGAGGTCCTTCTACCCCCGATACGGTGGATATCGGTCGGCCAGTTCACGCACGACGGACCGGACACTTCCGGCCGCGCCGGGGTCCTCGCGCAGCGCCGCCGCGAACAGGGCGGCGATCCGCTCCATGTCCGGGGCGCCCATTCCCTGGGTCGTCACGGCGGCCGTCCCGAACCGGATGCCGCGCCCGTCCCCGTACGGCAGGGCGCAGGTGTCCAGCACGATGCCGGCGGCCGCCAGACGCGCCTTGGCGACCCGGCCGTCGACACCCAGGGGTGCCGGGTCGGCGGTGATCAGGTGGGTGTCGGTGCCGCCGGTGGTGATGACGAAGCCCTCCTGGGCGAGCGCGTCGGCGAGCACCCGGGCATTGGCCACCACCTGATGGGTGTAGGCCCTGTACGCCGGTGTCGCCGCCTCCCCGAAGGCCACCGCCTTGGCGGCGATCGTGTGCATCTGCGCGCCGCCCTGGGTGAACGGGAACACCGCCCGGTCGATGCGCTCGGCGAGCTCCCCGCCGCACAGCAGCAGCCCTCCGCGCGGGCCGCGCAGCACCTTGTGCGTGGTCGCGCAGACGATGTCGGCGTACGGGACGGGGCTGGGCGCGGCCCCGCCGGCCACCAGCCCGATCGGATGGGCGGCGTCGGCGACGAGGCAGGCCCCGACCTCGTCGGCGATCTCGCGGAACCGGGCGTAGTCGATGTGCCGGGGGTACGAGATCGAGCCACACACGATCGCCTTCGGGCGGTGCTCCTGCGCGAGGACCCGGACCTGCTCGTAGTCGATGAGCCCCGACTCGGCGTCCACGCCGTACGGGACGAAGTCGAACCAGCGGCCGGAGAAGTTGGCCGGCGAGCCGTGCGTCAGGTGCCCGCCGTGCGCCAGCCCCATCGCCAGCACGGTGTCGCCCGGCCGCAGCAGCGCCGCGTACGCGGCGAGGACGGCCGCGGAGCCGGAGTGCGCCTGGACGTTCGCGTGCTCGGCCCCGAAGAGCTCGGTGGCCCGCCGCACGGCGATCCGCTCCGCGGCGTCCACGTATTCGCAGCCGCCGTGGTAGCGGGCGCCGGGGTACCCCTCGGCGTACTTGTTGGCGAGCGGCGACCCGAGCGCGGCCAGCACGGCGGGCGAGGCGAAGTTCTCGGCGGCGATCAGCTGGAGGCTGTCGGCCTGCCGCCGCCCCTCCCCCGCCAGGACGTCGGCGATCTCGGGGTCCTGCCGTCGCAGGACGTCGGTGGCCGCCCCGTGTGCGTTCGGCTCACGCACGTCGGCGGCGGCAGCAGCAGCGGTGACCGGCATCAGTGGCTCCAGGCGTGGGCGGGCCCCGTCACACCCAATGTAGGCCCGGCCCCGGCTCACCGCCGGGTGGGAACGCCCGTCAGGGCCGTCACGACCGGGTCGAGCGCCTGCTGGATCTCGTCGCCGATGGAACGGAAGAACGTGATGGGAGCGCCGTACGGGTCGTTGACCTCGTCCGCTTCCGCGCTGGGGGCCAGGAGCCAGCCGCGCAGGGCGGCGGCGGCGCGGACCAGGGCGCGGGCGCGCTCGACCATGCCGTCGCTGAGCGGATCCGGGAGGGTGGCCGGATCTATCGCCCGTACGAGGCGGGTGAACTCCTTCAGCGTGAACGTGCGCAGCCCGGCCGAGTGGCCCATCGAGATCACCTGGGCGCGGTGGTCGCGCGTCGCCGTCAGCACGAGGTCGGCGCGGATGACGTGCTCGTCGAGCAGTTCACGACCGACGAAGCCGCTCGCGTCCGCTCCGAAGTCGGCCAGGACGATCTCGGCGTTGGCCTCCATCGGAGCGCCCTCGTGCCCCCAGGTGCCGGCGCTCTCCACGATCAGGCCGCCGCCCATCGGGTCGCCCAGCCGGTCGCACAGGGCGTGGCGGGTCAGCCGCTCGGTGATCGGCGAGCGGCAGACGTTGCCGGTGCTGACGTGGAGGATGCGGAACGACGTATCCGTGCCTATGCCACGCCCCTCAGGGGCGGTCAATTGGCCACCTCGAGGTCGGGTACCACCTTGCGCAGCTCGTCCACGGAGAGGGCGCCCGCCCGCAGCAGGAGCGGGACGTCGCCGGTGACGTCGACGATCGACGACGGGACGATGCCCGGTGTCGGGCCGCCGTCCAGGTACACGGACACGGAGTCGCCGAGCATGCCCTGCGCGGCGTCGCAGTCCTCCGGCGCGGGGTGGCCGGTCAGGTTGGCGGACGACACGGCCATCGGGCCGACGTCGGTGAGCAGCTCGATGGCGACCGGGTGCAGCGGCATCCGGATCGCGACGGTGCCTCGGGTGTCGCCGAGGTCCCACTGGAGCGACGGCTGGTGCCTGGCGACCAGCGTCAGGGCGCCCGGCCAGAAGGCGTCGACGAGTTCCCAGGCCTGCTCGGAGAAGTCCGTGACGAGGCCGTGCAGGGTGTTCGGGGAGCCGATCAGCACGGGGGTGGGCATGTTGCGGCCGCGCCCCTTGGCCTCCAGCAGATCCGCGACGGCCTCCCCGCTGAAGGCGTCCGCACCGATCCCGTACACGGTGTCGGTGGGCAGCACGACGAGCTCGCCGCGGCGGACGGCGGACGCGGCCTCACGGAGGCCGGTCGTGCGGTCGGTCGCGTCGTTGCAGTCGTATCGCCGTGCCATCAGCGGGCCTCCTCGTACACGTGCTCTGTCATGGCGTCGCCTTGCGCGCGGTCGCGAAGCGCGGGCGGTTGTTCAGGTCGGGGTGGTCGGCGGCATCCGTCCAGCCGGCCTCCTCGTTGAAGATCCACGGCACCTGGCCGCCCTGGGTGTCGGCGTGCTCGACGACGACGAGGCCGCCGGGGCGCAGCAGCCGGTGGGCGGTGCGTTCGATGCCGCGGATGGTGTCGAGGCCGTCCTCACCGGAGAAGAGCGCCATCTCCGGGTCGTGGTCGCGGGCCTCGGGCGCGACGTACTCCCACTCGGTGAGGGGGATGTACGGGGGGTTGGAGATGACCAGGTCGACCTGGCCGTCGAGCTCGGGCAGGGCCGTCAGGGCGTCGCCCTGGTGGACGGTGACCCTGGACCCCTCGGCGTTCTTGCGCGTCCACACCAGGGCGTCCTCGGACAGCTCCACGGCGTGCACCCGGGAGCGCGGGACCTCCTGGGCCATGGCGAGCGCGATGGCACCGGAGCCGGAACACAGGTCCACGATCAGCGGCTCGACGACGTCCATCGCCCGTACCGCGTCTATGGCCCACCCGACGACCGACTCGGTCTCGGGGCGGGGCACGAAGACCCCGGGCCCGACCTGGAGCTCCAGGTACCGGAAGAACGCCCGCCCGGTGATGTGCTGGAGCGGTTCGCGGGCCTCGCGGCGGGCGATGGCCTCCCAGTAGCGGGCGTCGAAGTCGGCGTCCTTGACGTTGTGCAGCTCCCCCCGCTTGACGCCGTGCACGAACGCGGCGAGCTCCTCCGCGTCGAACCGCGGCGACGGCACACCGGCGTCGGCCAGTCGCTGGGTGGCCTGGGCCACCTCGGCAAGCAGCACACTGCGGGGGCTTGGGGGTCGCCCCCCAAAATGTTGCTGCACGCTGGTCCTCCGGGCTGAGCGGGTGTGCGGGTCTGCGGGCGCGGGTGCGGGTCTAGGCGGCGGCGAGCTTCGCGGCGGAGTCGGCGTCGACACACGCCTGGATCACCGCGTCGAGCTCTCCGTCGAGCACCTGGTCCAAGTTGTACGCCTTGAAGCCGACCCGGTGGTCCGAGATCCGGTTTTCCGGGAAGTTGTACGTCCGGATCTTCTCGGACCGGTCGACGGTGCGCACCTGGCTGCGGCGCGCGTCGGCGGCGTTCTTCTCGGCCTCCTCCTGCGCGGCGGCGAGCAGCCGTGAGCGCAGGATGCGCATGGCCTGCTCCTTGTTCTGGAGCTGGCTCTTCTCGTTCTGGCAGGAGGCGACGATGCCGGTCGGCAGGTGGGTGATGCGGACGGCGGAGTCGGTGGTGTTGACGGACTGGCCGCCGGGCCCGGAGGACCGGTAGACGTCGATGCGCAGGTCGTTGGCGTGGATCTCGACGTCGATCTCCTCGGCCTCGGGCGTCACCAGGACACCGGCGGCGGAGGTGTGGATGCGGCCCTGCGACTCGGTGGCGGGCACGCGCTGCACGCGGTGCACCCCGCCCTCGTACTTCAGGCGCGCCCAGACGCCCTGGCCGGGCTCGGTGGCGCCCTGGCCGCCCTTGGTCTTCACGGCCACCTGGACGTCCTTGTAGCCGCCGAGCTCGGACTCGGTGGCGTCGATGATCTCGGTCTTCCAGCCGACGCGCTCGGCGTACCGCAGGTACATGCGCAGCAGGTCACCGGCGAACAGGGCGGACTCGTCGCCGCCGGCGCCCGCCTTGATCTCCAGGATGACGTCCTTGTCGTCGCTGGGGTCGCGCGGGACGAGCAGCAGCCGCAGTTTGTCGGTCAGCTCCTCGCGCTGCTTCTCCAGCTCCTTGACCTCGGCGGCGAAGTCGGGGTCGGTCTGCGCGTACTCGCGGGCGGTCTCGACGTCGTCGCCGGTCTGCTTCCAGGAGCGGTACGTGGCGACGATCGGGGTCAGCTCGGCGTAGCGCTTGTTCAGCTTGCGGGCGTTGGCCTGGTCGGCGTGGACCGAAGGGTCGGCAAGCTTCTTCTCGAGATCGGCGTGCTCACCGATCAGTTCCTCGACCGCCTCGAACATCGGGGGCTCCTGGTTTCAACGGAATGGCTGCTGTGGAAGACGGCAAAGCGCCGGTCCCGGCCGCCCCGACACGCGGGGCGGCCGGAGACCGGCGCAGTGGCTCGCTACTTGGAGGAGCCGGCAGCCTTCTTGCCGAAGCGGGCCTCGAAGCGGGCCACGCGGCCACCGGTGTCGAGGATCTTCTGCTTGCCCGTGTAGAACGGGTGGCACTCGGAGCAGACCTCGGCGCGGATGTTGCCGCTCTGGATCGTGCTACGGGTGGTGAACGACGCGCCACAGGTGCAGCTGACCTGGGTCTCGACGTACTCGGGGTGGATCTCGCGCTTCAAGGTGTCTCCTAGTTTCGGGAGGGCGCCGGGTCGCTCGCGCGGGATGCGCGTGCGTGAACCGGGGCCGACGTACCAGTCTGCCAGGACCGGCCGTATCTCCCAAAACCGGGGGGTGGCCGGATCTATTCCACGCCCCGCGAGGGGCTGCTCCGCGGGGGCCGTCCCGCCGCGAGGAGCTGCCCCATGAGGGGCTACTTCACGACTCCGTCGGCGTGGCCCTCGGCGGTGTCCTTCGTGACGGACGCGGGGATCGGCCGGTCCGCCTTGAGCGCGGCCCACAGCTGCCGCGCCTGCGCCTCCAGCGGTATGACCCGGTTGAGGTCGGCCGGGTCGTACCGCACCGGCAGCGTGATCATGTCGACGTCGTCGGCGCCGAGCTGTCCCAGGCCGCGGGCGAAGTCGGCGAGCTCCTTGACCGAGTCGAGCTCGGAGTCCGGTCTGATGGCCTTGGTGGCGGTGTCGGCGAGGTCCCACAGCTTCTTGGGGCTGGTGAGGACGCCGACGCTCCTGGCCTGCTCGATGAAGGCCTTCATGAACGCCTGCTGGAGCTGTATGCGGCCGAGGTCGCTGCCGTCGCCGACACCCTTGCGGGTACGGACGAGGCCGAGGGCCTGCTCACCGGTGAGGGTGTGGGAGCCCGCGGCCAGGTCGAGGTGGCTGCTCTTGTCCTTGATCGGCTTGGTGGTGGTGACCTCCACGCCGCCGAGTTCGTCGATGAGCTTCTTGAAGCCGGTGAAGTCGACCTCGATCGTGTGGTCCATGCGGATGCCGGACATCTTCTCGACCGTCTTCACCGCGCAGGCCGGGCCGCCGACCTCGTACGCCGTGTTGAACATGGCCTTGCGCCGGCCGGGGACGGTCGCGCCGCTCCGGTCGGCGCAGTCGGGGCGCTCGACGATCGTGTCGCGGGGTACGGAGACGACGCTCGCCTTCTCGTGGCCCTCGTACACGTGCAGGATCATCGCGGTGTCGGAGCGGGCGGCGCCCTCGTCCCTGCCGTACTCGCCGTTGGCGCCGGCCCGGGTGTCGGAGCCCAGGACCAGGATGTCCAGGGAGCCGTTGTCGACGTCCCTCGGGCGGTCGTCGTCGCGCAGCTGGGCGTTGATGTCGAGGCTCTCGATGTTGCCGTTGAGCGTGAAGTACGCGTACCCGAGTCCGCTCCCGCCGACCAGGAACAGTCCGGCGGCGGACCAGGCGGTGACGGTGAGCGCGCCACGCCTCCTGCCGGACTGCCGGCGACGGCGTCCGGTGGCGCGTATTCGGCTGCTGCTGCCCTGCTCGCCCATGTTCTCCTCAGTCCTCGCTGGTCCGGCTACCCCCAGCTGTGGTGATCAGGCACGGTTCGGCCTGTCAGACGGGGAAGCGGGCCAAAGGGTTGCACCGCGAGGTGAGAAGCCTCTGAGAACGCGCTGTGCCCACCGCGCGGTGCGCGATGGGCACAGACCGTGTCTCGCCTGCGGTTTTCCCGGGGCCGGGCTTCCGGGGCGGCTCGCGGACGAGCCGCCCCGGACGTGGCGAGGATCGCATGCCGCCCGGCCGCCGAGGGCGTCGGTCAGCCGAAGAGGTTGTACGCCTGCCAGCCGGTGCCGAAGGCGACGCGGGCGTTGAAGCCGCCGTTGCCCTTGCCCGGGTACAGCCAGAGCTTGCCCGCGGTGTCGCGGGTCATGACGTCGGCGACACCGTCGCTGTTGACGTCACCGGTGGTGATGATGGCGTTCATGGCGCCGAAGGCCCCGACGAGGACGGGCGCGGACCACGGCTTGGTGGCGACGCCGGTGCCCTTGTACAGGTACGTCTTGCCGTCCGAGGTACGGGCGAAGATGTCGGCCTTGCCGTCGTTGGTGAAGTCGCCGTGGCCGCGGACCATCGTGTACTTGCCCCAGCCGGTGCCGACGGTGACGGGGGCGTAGAAGCCACCGTTGCCACGGCCCGGGTAGACGCGCATGGTGCCGGCCGAGTCCACCGCGATCATGTCGGGCAGCTCGTCACCGGTGACATCGCCGGGGGCGACGATCGCCTTGTGCTTGCCCCAGGCCTTGGCCACGAGCTTGGACTGCCACTCGCCGAGCGACGGGACCCAGTGGTCCCAGTAGATGTCGCCGTTGTAGCGCGTCAGCATGTCCTCGTTGTCGTCGCGGTCGAGGTCCGTCTGCAGCAGCAGGGTGAAGCCGCCGAAGTACCCCATGTCGTAGGTGCGGCTCAGCGAGGTGACCTTCGAGTTCCAGCCGAACAGGGTGGAGTCCGAGGTGCGGCGGGACAGCAGGTCGGCCGTGTGGTCGTTGTTCCAGTTGGCGTCGTCGACGCGGGCCTGGATAGGCGCGGAGTACGTGGAGACCTTCGCGTACACGCCGTACTTGCCGGCGGCCGAGCAGTTGGCGTCACCCCACGACACGATGCCGACGAGCCGGCCGCTGACGACCAGCGGGCCGCCGGAGTCGCCGTTGCAGGTGGTTTCGCTGGTCTCGTCGCTGCCCGTGGGCGCGGCGCCCGCGCAGAGCATGTGGCCCTTGATGAAGCCGTCCGGGTAGGCGGCGGCGCAGTCGGTGTCCGAGACGATGTCGGCGTCGGCGACCTTCAGCGTGGGCGAGCCGCTGTTGGGCTCGGTGGAGCTGGTGCGGCCCCAGCCGTAGACCTTGCCGTCGAGGCCCGCCCGGTACAGGGCGCCGTCCGTCGGCTGCGCGAGCGGCAGCGGCTTGACGGTGGTGGGCGAGGTCAGCGTGAGGACGGCCACGTCCGCGTCGAGCGTGTACGGGCTGTAGGACGGGTGCTGCCACTGGCGGTAGGCGCCGAAAACGGTGCCGCCGTGGAAGTCCCAGCTGCCGTCGGCGTTCTCGGTGGGCACCTTGTCGGCGCCGGTGATGACCGCGCCGTCCTGGTACCACTTGATGCCCTTGACGCAGTGGGCCGCGGTGGCGACCTTCGTCGGGGCGATCACCACGCCGCCGCAGAAGTAGCCCGCGCCGGTGCTGTCGCTGAAGTGGAGCTGGGCCATCCAGGGCGCGGAGGAGATGGTGG
This sequence comes from Streptomyces gobitricini, assembly GCF_039532985.1. Classification (NCBI taxonomy): domain Bacteria; kingdom Bacillati; phylum Actinomycetota; class Actinomycetes; order Kitasatosporales; family Streptomycetaceae; genus Streptomyces; species Streptomyces gobitricini. Next base: position 32,704 of record NZ_BAAASR010000035.1, read on the forward strand.
TCTGCGAGCCGCCGATGATGCGGGCGCTCGGGGCGCTGTCGGACGCCGCGGCGTCGGGCTGCTTGACCAGGGACCGCTCGCTGGTGGCGTCGCCCTTCATCGCCTTGATGGTGCGCTGGCGGAGCTCCTGCTTCGACGGCTCGGCGGGCTTCTGCGAGTCCATGCTGATCCGTGGCACCTCACCGGCCTCCGCGGAGTCCGAGCCGGTGACCGCGATTCCCGCTCCCACCAGGGCGACGACTGCGGCGGCGGCCGGCAGCGCCAGTGTCATACGGCGCCGGTGACGGCCGCCGCGCGTGCGTATCTGCACTAGGTAAACCCCTTGGGTAGACCCGGCGCAGCGCGACCGCCGCGCCGGAAGAATCCATGACGGTGGCGGGGCTCGGCTGTTACGCGGGCAGTGAGCCGGAAAACCCCCCTGGCCTCGGCTCGGACTGCGCGGCGGAATCCCCCCACGTCGATGGGAGGATGCTACGCCTGTCAAGTAGTGGTTGACCAGCGGCAGGTGAGAAGTTCGTGAAAGACGGGACCGCCCCGTCACCGGAGTGACGAGGCGGCCCGTTGTGTCCTGCTGAGACGACGTCAGTCGTTGCCGTTGCCGGCCGACGGGGTCGTCTTCTGGATCTGGAGCAGGAACTCGGCGTTCGACTTCGTCTGCTTCATCTTGTCGAGCAGCAGCTCGATCGCCTGCTGCTGGTCGAGCGCGTGCAGCACCCGGCGCAGCTTCCAGACGATGGCGAGCTCGTCGCTGCCCAGCAGGATCTCCTCCTTGCGGGTGCCGGACGCGTCGACGTCCACCGCCGGGAAGATGCGCTTGTCGGCGAGCTTCCGGTCGAGCTTGAGCTCCATGTTGCCGGTGCCCTTGAACTCCTCGAAGATCACCTCGTCCATGCGCGAGCCGGTGTCGACCAGCGCGGTGGCCAGGATGGTCAGCGAGCCGCCGTCCTCGATGTTGCGCGCGGCACCGAAGAAGCGCTTCGGCGGGTAGAGCGCGGTCGAGTCGACACCACCGGACAGGATGCGGCCGGAGGCGGGCGCCGCGAGGTTGTACGCGCGGCCCAGGCGGGTGATGGAGTCCAGCAGGACGACCACGTCGTGACCCAGCTCGACGAGGCGCTTGGCGCGCTCGATGGCCAGCTCGGCGACGGTGGTGTGGTCCTCGGCCGGACGGTCGAAGGTCGAGGAGATGACCTCGCCCTTGACCGACCGCTGCATGTCGGTGACCTCTTCGGGACGCTCGTCGACGAGGACGACCATCAGGTGGCACTCGGGGTTGTTCGTGGTGATCGCGTTGGCGACCGCCTGCATGATCATGGTCTTGCCGGTCTTCGGCGGGGCCACGATCAGGCCTCGCTGGCCCTTGCCGATCGGCGACACGAGGTCGATGATCCGCGTGGTCAGCACACCCGGGTCGGTCTCCAGACGGAGGCGGTCCTGCGGGTAGAGCGGGGTCAGCTTGTTGAACTCGGGACGGCCCCGGCCGGAGTCGGCGGCCATGCCGTTGGCCGAGTCCAGACGGACCAGCGCGTTGAACTTCTCGCGGCGCTCGCCCTCCTTCGGCTGGCGGACGGCACCGGTGATGTGGTCGCCCTTGCGCAGGCCGTTCTTCCGGACCTGGGCGAGGGAGACGTACACGTCGTTCGGGCCCGGCAGGTAGCCGGAGGTCCGGATGAACGCGTAGTTGTCGAGGATGTCCAGGATGCCCGCGACGGGGATCAGGACGTCGTCCTCGGAGACCTGCGGCTCGCTGCTCGCGAAGTCCTCGCGGCCGCGGCGGCCACGGCGGTCGCGGTAGCGGCCGCGGCGGCCGCGACGGCCGCCCTCGTCGTCGAAGTCGTCCTGCGGGCCGCTCTGGCCGCCCTGCTGGCCGCCCTGGCGCTGCTGGCGCTGGCCGCCCTGCTGGTCGTCGCCCTTGCCGCCGCGCTCGCGCTGGCGGTCGCGCTGACGGTCCCGGCGGTCACCGCGGTCGCCGCGGTCACCACGGTCGCGCTGGCGGTCGCGGCGGTTGCCCTCGGCGGTGTCGGCGGACGCCTCGGCCTTGGCCTCGGGCTGCCCGTCGGCCTTGGCGTCGGCCCTGGTCTCCGTACGGACGTCCGTGCGGACCTCGGTGCGGACGTCGCCCTCGGGGCTGCCGGCGGGCGCGGTGGCGCGGCGACGGCGGCGCTCGCCCACGGGCTGGTCGTCGCCGGAGGCGCCTCCCTGCTCCGGTGATGACGAGAGCTTGGGCGAAGGCTGACCGGGGATCTCGATCTGCTGCTGCGCCACGGCCTTGTCGGCCTTCTCGGCGCTCTTCTCGGCGGCCTTGTCGGCCTTGCCGGCGGTCTTGTCGACGGCCTTGGCGGCGTCCTCGCCCGTACGGGCCTTGGAGGTGGCGCGGCGCTTCGGCTTCGTCTCGGCGGCACCGGCCGCGTCGGCGGCCCTGGGCGCGGAGGCGCCGCCTCCGGCCTGCGCCTCCTTGATGACCTCGATCAGCTGGCTCTTGCGCATCCGCGCGGTGCCCCTGATGCCGAGGCCGGACGCGACCTGCTGCAGCTCGGCCAGGACCATGCCCTCGAGGCCGGTGCCGGAGCGGCGGCGCCGTGACGTGGTGCCAGTGGCAGCACCTGCGGCGGGCGCGGCGGTGTCGACACTGTTGTCGGCAGTCACGCCCATCAGATCGGTGGTGTCGCTCACGAAGGGTCCTTCCCTGGAGCGGACGTCGGCCTTCTGGCTCGGCGACCGGTTGTGCTGTCCGACAGCGGTCCTTGATCGGTGGACCGAGTCGGGGCGGTGGTCCCGCCGGGTACGGCGGAGAGAAAAAGACGTGCTGGGTTCCGGCCCGAGGCCCCCTGCTCGGCCCGCTCCTGGGAAAAGCGAGGGGTGTCGCGCGCCGGTTCCGGAGCGTGCTCGAAACTGCTCAGGCAGGCTGCTCAGGCAGTGGAGGAGGCTCCCGGAAGAATGGTGGTCCCGGATGGGGACACTCAGCACCGCGCCACAAAGACGTCGGGTGCAGATTCGAGGTTAACACTACCGGCTCCAACAAACATTCCCCCTCTCCAACACCGGCAACCGTGTACTACGGGGCGAGCGGCAGAACGCTCGCACCCGAGACGTCGAGGGCCAGCCTGTTCGCCGCCCAGCCGTCGCCCGCCAGCCGCGCGACCTTCTCCGCCGCGCCGTTCTCGGCCAGCGCCAGCACCGTGGGGCCCGCGCCGGAGATGACCGCGGGGACGCCGTCCGCACGCAGCCGGTTCACAAGATCGATACTCTGCGGCATCGCGGGGGCCCGGTACTCCTGGTGCAGCCGGTCCTCGGTGGCGGCGAGCAGCAGCTCGGGGCGCCTGGTCAGGGCCTCGACGAGCAGTGCGGCGCGGCCCGCGTTGACCGCGGCGTCCACATGGGGAACGGTGCGCGGCAGCAGGCCGCGGGCGGTTTCGGTGAGGACCGGCTTCCCGGGGACGAAAACCACCGGAACGATGGAATCGGCGGGGTCCATCCTGATCGCCCGGGCGGCGCCGCCCTCGGTCCAGGCGAGCGTGAAGCCGCCGAGCAGGCAGGCGGCCACGTTGTCGGGGTGGCCCTCGATCTCGGTGGCCAGCTCCAGCAGTGCCGCGTCGTCGAGCCTGGCGTCGCCGCCTATGGTCACCGCGCGGGCGGCGACGATGCCGGCGCAGATGGCGGCCGAGGAGGAGCCCAGGCCCCGCCCGTGCGGGATGCGGTTGGCACAGACGACCTCGAGGCCGCGCGGCTGCCCGCCGAGCAGGTCGAAGGCCGTGCGCAGGGAGCGTATGAGCAGGTGACTCTCGTCGCGCGGGAGGGCGTCGGCGCCCTCTCCGGCGATGTCGATGTGCAGTCCGGAGTCGGCGACCCGGACGACCACGTCGTCGTACAGCCCCAGCGACAGGCCGAGGGCGTCGAAGCCCGGGCCGAGGTTGGCGCTGGTGGCGGGAACGCGCACCCGGACGGCGGCGGCGCGGAACGCTGGACCGGCCATCGCTCGATGACTCTCCTTGGATCTGACGACGAGATGTCGAGGGTTTTCGAGGGTCGGGGTTCTACGAGAGGACGAAGACCCGTGGGCCGCAGCGGCATCAACGGCAACAGCACCGCGGCATATGCGGCGGGGCGGGTTCGGTACAGCCTATCGAAGGAAGGTTCAGTGGCGACATAGGGCGCACAGGAGGCGCACGATGCGTGTCGCGAGCCTGCCCGTGCTTCCGCGTACGGCGCTGTGCGGGTTGCGAGTTTCGGCCAGACTTCGCGCCCGCGGGGGCGGCCGGCGCCCGGCCGGGACCGGCCCGGGCGCCGTGCGGGCCCGGGCCGGTCCCGGCCGGTGCTCAGGCCAGGCCGAGCCGCTCGGCGGCGGTCGCCGCGTCGACCGGAACGGTGACCGGCTGGGGCGCTCCGGCGACCGCCCAGTCCGGGTCCTTCAGACCGTTTCCGGTCACGGTGCACACGATCCGCTGCCCCGGGTCCACCTTGCCCTGCTCGGCCGCCTTCAGCAGGCCGGCCACGGACGCCGCGGACGCGGGCTCCACGAAGACACCCTCCTGCGAGGCCAACAGGCGGTAGGCGCGGAGGATCTCACGGTCCGTCACCTCGTCGATGAAGCCGCCCGACTCGTCCCGCGCGGCCAGCGCGTAGTTCCAGGAGGCCGGGTTGCCGATACGGATCGCCGTCGCGATCGTCGACGGGTCCTTGACGACCTCGCCGCGCACGATCGGCGCCGAGCCGGACGCCTGGAAGCCCCACATGCGGGGCGCGCGGGTGGAGACCTTGTCCGCCGCGTACTCGGTGTAGCCCTTCCAGTACGCGGTGATGTTGCCGGCGTTCCCGACGGGCAGGACGTGGATGTCGGGGGCGTCGCCCAGCATGTCCACGATCTCGAACGCTGCGGTCTTCTGGCCCTCGATGCGGACCGGGTTGACCGAATTGACCAGCGCCACGGGGTAGTTGTCGGACAGCGCGCGGGCAAGCGTCAGGCAGTCGTCGAAGTTGCCGTCGACCTGGAGGATCTTGGCACCGTGGACCAGGGCCTGGCCCATTTTGCCGAGCGCGATCTTGCCCTGCGGGACGAGGACGGCGGACACCATGCCGGCCCGGACGGCGTACGCGGCCGCCGAGGCGGACGTGTTGCCGGTGGAGGCGCAGATGACGGCCTGGGCGCCCTCCTCCTTGGCCCGGGTGATCGCCATGGTCATGCCGCGGTCCTTGAAGGAGCCGGTGGGGTTGGCGCCCTCGACCTTCAAGTGCACCTCACACCCCGTGCGCTCGGAGAGCACCTGCGCGGGCACGAGCGGCGTACCACCCTCACGGAGCGTGACGACCGGCGTGGTGTCGGTGACCGGAAGCCGGTCGCGGTACTCCTCGATGATTCCGCGCCACTGGTGAGTCATTGCTGGTTACTCTCCTTCGACCCGCATGATGCTGGCGACACCACGCACGGTGTCGAGCTGGCGCAGCGCCTCGACGGTCCCGGACAGGGCGGCGTCGGGCGCGCGGTGGGTGACGACGACGAGGGACGCCTCGCCGTCCTTGCCCTGCTGGCGCACCGTATCGATGGATACGCCGTGCTCGGCGAAGACCGTCGCCACCTGGGCGAGGACGCCCGGCTTGTCGGCCACGTCGAGGCTGATGTGGTATCGCGTCACCACGTCGCCCATGGGGCTCACGGGGAGCTGGGTGTACGCGGACTCGCCGGGACCCGTCGCGTCGTTGAGCCGGTTGCGGCAGACGGCGACGAGGTCGCCGAGGACGGCGGACGCGGTCGGCGAACCGCCGGCACCGGGCCCGTAGAACATCAGCTGACCGGCGGCGTCCGCCTCGACGAACACGGCGTTGTACGCGCCGCGCACCGAGGCCAGCGGGTGACTGAGCGGGATCATCGCGGGGTGCACACGCGCGGTGACGGACCCGCCGTCGGCGGCCCGCTCGCAGATGGCGAGCAGCTTGATGGTGCACCCCATGCGCTTGGCGGAGGCGAAGTCGGCGGCGGTGACCTCGGTCATGCCCTCGCGGTACACGTCGTCGAGGCGTACGCGGGTGTGGAAGGCGATCCCGGCGAGGATGGCGGCCTTGGCGGCGGCGTCGAAGCCCTCGACGTCGGCGGTCGGGTCGGCCTCGGCGTACCCGAGGGCGGAGGCCTCGTCGAGCGCCTCGGAGTACCCGGCGCCCGAGGTGTCCATCCTGTCGAGGATGAAGTTGGTGGTGCCGTTGACGATGCCCAGCACCCGGTTGACCTTGTCACCGGCGAGGGACTCACGCAGCGGGCGGATCAGCGGGATGGCGCCGGCCACGGCCGCCTCGTAGTACAGGTCCTGGCCGTGCTGCTCGGCGGCGGCGTACAGGCTCTGGCCCTCCTGGGCGAGGAGCGCCTTGTTCGCGGACACGACCGACGCCCCGTGCTCGAACGCGGTGGTGATCAGCGTACGGGCCGGTTCGATGCCCCCGATGACCTCGACGACGACGTCGATGTCCCCGCGTTTGACCAGGGCGGTCGCGTCGGTGGTGATGAGTTCCTGGGGGATGCCCTCACGCACCTTGGAGGGCCGGCGGACGGCGACACCGGCGAGCTCGACCGGAGCGCCGATGCGCGCGGCGAGGTCGTCGGCGTGCGTCGTCATGATGCGCGCCACCTCTGAGCCGACCACTCCACAGCCCAGCAGCGCCACCTTCAGTGGACGCGTACGCATCATCCGACCTCACTTCTCATACTTCTACGGTGTGGACCAGTCTCACTCACCGGACGGAATTTTCTCCCTTCCGTCCGGATTATGAGACATGTATTTCATCAGCCGACATCGAGCCGCAGAAGATCTTCCTCTGTCTCGCGCCGGACGATCACACGTGCCTCCCCGTCCCTCACCGCGACGACGGGAGGCCGGAGGGCGTGGTTGTAGTTGCTGGCCATGGAACGGCAGTACGCGCCGGTGGCCGGTACGGCGATGAGGTCGCCCGGTGCGACGTCGGCCGGCAGGAACGCGTCCTTGACCACGATGTCGCCGCTCTCGCAGTGCTTGCCGACGACCCGGCTGAGCATCGGCTCGGCATCGCTCGTCCGGGACACCAGGGAGACGGAGTACTCCGCGTCGTACAGGGCGGTGCGGATGTTGTCCGACATGCCGCCGTCGACACTCACGTACGTACGCAGCCCGGCGAGCGGCTTGACCGTCCCCACCTCGTACAGCGTGAACGCGGTGGGACCGACGATGGCGCGCCCGGGCTCGACGGAGATGCGCGGCGTACGCAACCCCGCGGCCTCGCACTCCCTGGTCACGATGTCGCTGAGCGCCTTGGCGATCTCGTGCGGCTCGCGCGGGTCGTCGTCGGAGGTGTACGCGATGCCGAGGCCGCCGCCGAGGTCGATCTCCGGCAGCTCCACGCCGTGCTCGTCGCGGACCTGCTTGAGCAGCCCGACCACCCGGTGGGCGGCCACCTCGAATCCGGAGGTGTCGAAGATCTGCGAACCGATGTGGGAGTGGATGCCGATGAGCTCCAGCCCGTCCAGCCGCAGCGCCCGCCGGACGGCCTCGGCGGCCTCCCCGCCGGCCAGCGCGATGCCGAACTTCTGGTCCTCGTGGGCGGTGGCGATGAACTCGTGCGTGTGGGCCTCGACGCCCACCGTCACCCGGATCTGCACCTTCTGCCGCTTGCCCAGCGACTGGGCGATGTGCGCGACGCGCACGATCTCCTGGAAGGAGTCGAGCACGATCCGCCCGACCCCGGCGCGCACCGCCCGCTCGATCTCCCCGGCGGACTTGTTGTTGCCGTGGAACGCGATCCGCTCGGCGGGCATACCGGCCTCGAGAGCCGTCGTCAGCTCACCGCCCGAGCACACGTCGAGGTTGAGGCCCTCCTCCTCCAGCCACCGCACGACGGCGCGGGACAGGAAGGCCTTGCCGGCGTAGAACACGTCCGCGTCCTTGCCGAACGCCTCGGCCCAGGCACGGCAACGGGCGCGGAAGTCGGCCTCGTCGAGGAAGTAGGCGGGGGTGCCGAACTCCTCGGCGAGCTCGGTGGCGGTCAGGCCGCCGACGGTGAGGACCCCGTCGTCGTTCCGGGTGACGGTCCGGGACCACACCTTCTCGTCGAGGCGGTTGAGGTCGCTGGGCGGGGCGGAGTAATGGCCCTCGGGGAGGACATCGGCGTGACGGGGCCCGGCGGGGTGTGCGGAACGGCTCATTTCTCTCTCACAGGTAGTCAGGGGCGCTGATGCCGAGCAGGGCCAGGCCGCCGGCCAGCACCGTCCCGGCGGCTTCGGCGAGGGCGAGCCGGGAGCGGTGGGCGGCCGAGGGTTTCTCGTCGCCGAGGGGGAGCACGGTGTGCTGGAACCCCAGGAACGCGTCGGCGGTGGCCTCCAGCTGCCGGGCGATCCGGTCGGGGGCGCGGTGACGGGCGGCGGCTTCGAGAACGGCGGGGTGGTCGCCGAGGGCGGTGAGGAGGCGCGGGGCGTCGACGTCCTCCTCGTACGCGGGCGCGATGTCGAGCTGCGCGGCGTTACGGAGGAGGGCGCGCGCCCGCGTGTGGGCGTACCGCACGGTGAACAGCGGGTTCGCCTCGCTCTGCACGAGCAGCCCGTCGGGGCCGAGGGCCCGGTCGTGCGCCGCGGGCCGGAGCAGCGCCCAGCGGGCGGCGTCGGGGCCGAGGGCGGTGACGTCGTAGGTGACGGGGAGGGGGCGGAGGGTGACGGTCTCGGCGGCGTACGCGGGCGGGTGGGCGGCGCGCGGGTCGTCGTGGCGCGGGTGGGCGGCGGAGCGCGGGTGGGCGTCGTGTGCGGCGGGGCGCCGCTGGGGGCGGTCGTCATGGGGGCAGTCGTCGTCCAGTACGGCGGCGCCCTGCGCGCGCAGGAGGGCGCGTACCGCCTCCGCCATCACGGTCGCCCGTACGTCGCCGGGGTGCACCAGCCGGTAGGCGCGCCCCCGCAGGGCGTCGCCGTGCCCGTAGCGCTCGCGCCCGGCGAGGACGTCGCGCACGAGGGCGCGCCCGCCGCGGTCGGCCAGCGTGATGTTGAGGAACCCGGGCCCGGTGATCTCGACGCTCTCGACGCCGTCGGCCTCCGCGATCCTGGGCCGCAGCACCTGGGCGACGCCCAGTGGCTCCATCCCGGCCTCGCGGGCCAGCTGGAGGGCGGCGTTGGTGGCCCAGTCCCCGCTGCCGCCGGGCCGCGGCCGCTCGATCTTGACCCGCTCGGGCACCCGTGTCCCCTGCCGCAGCGCGCCTTCACCGACCGCGCGGCGCACGGCGTGCAGCACGGTGAGGGAGAGGTCTGCGGGGGTCACGGGACAAGCGTAGGGGAGGACGCCCTCCCGGGCGGAACCGGTTTCGCGATGCGGTCACCCGGCGGGGCGCGGGGGTGTACGGCGGCCGGGGCCGGCGGGGCTGCGGCCGACCGGCGAACCGCCTGCCGAGCCTCCGCCCGAACGTCAGCTCCAGGCGCTCCCGGCATGCCCGGCACCGCTCCGGCCGTCGATGGGCGGCGGACTCTCCCGCTGCATGAGCTGCCGCACGATCCGCACGAGCTCGGCCGGCTCGAAGGGCTTCGCCAGGAACGCGTCCACCCCGGCGGCGAGCCCGCTCTCCACCTCGTACTGCGTGCACGCGCTGACGATGGCGACGGGGAGGTGTCTGGTCCGCGGATCCTCCCGCAACCGCTCGGCGGTCCGCAGACCGTCCAGGCGGGGCATGACGACGTCGAGGGTCACCACGTCGGGGCAGACGTCATGGACGACGTCCAGACACTCGGCACCATCGGCCGCGGTCACGACCTCGAAGCCCTCCAGCTCGAGATTGACCCTGATCAGCTGCCGGATGACCCTGTTGTCGTCCACGACGAGCACCCGGCCGGACGCGCCTGACACAACTCGAGAGTAGGTCGAGCCCCTGCCCTGCGTCCGGGTTTTCCCCACTTCCGCCCCACACGGGCGACACTCCCTGCCTCACCACCCCTAAATACCTGTTCACAGGCACCGCCCGGGAACTGGTAGTGTTCTACCCGTCGCCGCCAAGCGCGGCGCACGCCCCCGTAGCTCAGGGGATAGAGCAACGGCCTCCGGAGCCGTGTGCGCAGGTTCGAATCCTGCCGGGGGCACTTCGCGAGAAGTGCCATGAGGGCGCTGACCAGCAGAGATGCGGGTCAGCGCCTTTCTTGTTCCTGTCACAAGGCACACGACCTGCCTTGCCGTTGCACATTCGCGGCGCACCCCTCCCCGACCTGGACCCTTACCTCGGCGTGCCAGACGCGATCGGGAGCATTCGACGCCGTGGAACCGGCTTGTGCGGGACATGCGTGGGACGCGAGGTGTACGGGCCGCCTCGGTAACCCAGGAAGCATGACGACCCCTCAAATTGCGTTTGGCCAGAGGCTTGTCGATGCGCCTGTTCGCGAAATCCTGGTTTCTGTAGGGGCACTTCGCGTACCCGCGTCATGAGCGCCTCGACGCTGGTGCCCGCCCGTTCGGTCGCTTCTCTCCAGATCAACGCATCACCCATCGAGGCAATGCGCGGCCAGGGGGACAGACGGACTTCCCCTCCCGAGGCGGGGGAGGATGAGAGGTGGGATAGGTAGCATGAGCGAGCCTACCGGCAAATACTCGATCACCATGCCGCGCGACGTCGCCGAGGCCGCCAAGGCCCGCAGCGGCCCCTCCGGCCTGTCCGCCTACGTGGCTGCGGCAGTCGCCCGCCAAATCGAACGCGACAACCTCAACGAAGTCATCAGCGTCGCCGAAGCCGAGCACGGCCCCGTCACCGACGAAGAGATCCAGGCCCTCCGCGACCAGCTCACACGGGCGCGACGCGAGCAGACCCAGCGCGGAGCGAGCGCCGCGTGACCCACTCCCCCGCTGTTCCCGGCGGAACCCTGGTCCTCGACAGCGAAGGACTGGCCCAAGCCGTCCTGCGCGACCGCACAGTCACCACCTGGCTCGCCCTGGCCCGCGCCGACGACCTGCGCGTCATCACCTCAGCAGCGACCCTCGTCGAAGTGGTCCGCCCCCGCGTCAACCGCCCGGCCCTGGAGTGGACGCTCTCCCGACTCGTCGTGGAGCCGATCACCGAACCGATCGCCCGCCACGCCGCAGCGCTCCTCGCGGACGCCGGCCTGGACGGCCAGAAGTACGCCATCGACGCCATGCTCGCCGCCACCGCCCTGGCCGCACACGGGCCGGTCACGATCCTCACCTCCGACCCCGAGGACCTCACCACCCTGTGCAGTGGACGCGCAACTGTGGTCAAAGTCTGACCTGGTACCCCATCTGCATCGCCATGTCCGGCGCGGCCAACGAAGGACATTCCGCTGCGGACTGAAGTCCCGTCTTCACGGCCTGCCACGGTGATCGCGCTCCGACTGCCCGGGCGGCGAGACACATTCCCGCTGTCCGCGCCTTCGGGCAGGCGGGCTGAACCTTCCCTCGCAGGAGAGAAGCGGGCCGAGGAACCGACTCGGTTCGCCGTGCCAGGTGACGACGAGCGCGTCCCGCGCCATGACCATCGCGTCGACCGCCCGGCCGGAGCCGGTCAACGCGTTGGTCGCGGACACCGCCTGCCCGGCCTGGTCAACGCAGGCACGGGCGTCGGCGTACTCGACGTAGCCGTACCGGCCGAACGGGCCGAGCCGAGCAGCATACGGATGCGGGACCGGATCCCGGCCAGGTGCCCGCGAGCGCTCGCCGCCCGCAGCCGGTGCCGCCTGAAGGAGTAGGCGCTCGAACTGCGTGCGGTCCGACGACTCCGAAAGAGGGCTGCCGTGTGCCCAGCGTTCAGGCGCACTCGGTTACCCCTACGCCCCCACTGCCCGCTCGTTCGCATCGGAGCCGGGGGCGCGTATGGCGGGCACCACCACCGGTAGTTCCGAGGGCTGGCCCCATTCGCTCCAGGAGCCGTCATAGACCGCTGTGTCGGCGTAGTCGGCCAGGTGCGCGGCGAGGGCGAGGACGCAGGCGGTGACGCCCGAGCCGCAGCTGAAGACGAGCTTGTGGCAGCCGCCGGTCAGGGCGGTGAAACGGGCGCGCAGTTCCTCAGGCGGGCGCATCCGGCCGTGGAGCAGAAGGTCGCCGAAGGGGAGGTTGAGGGCGCCCGGCATGTGGCCGCCGCGCAATCCAGGGCGGGGCTCGGGGGCGGTGCCGGCGAAGCGGGCGGCGGTACGGGCATCGAGGACCGCCGAGTCCGGGTCGGCCAGGGCGGCCGCCACCCGGGCGCTGTCGGCCAGCAGCTCCGGGCGGGGTCGTGCGGTGAAGTCGCCGCGCGGTCCGTCGTAGTGCGGCGGTCGCGGGTCCACCGGTCGGCCCGCCGCTGTCCAGGCCGGCAGCCCGCCGTCGAGGACGGCGGCGCGGTCGAAGCCCAGGGCGCGCAGCATCCACCAGGCGCGTGCGCTGGAGTAGATTCCCTCGCCGTCGTACACGACGACCGTGTCGATGTCGTCCAGGCCGAGTGCGCGCAGTTCGTCGGTGAGCGCGTCGGCGGGCGGCATGGTGTGGGGCAGGGGGCTCATACGGTCGGACAGGGCCCCGTCGATGTCGAAGGGTCGTGCCCCTGGGATGCGATGGGGCAGGCCGCGGTGCGGGCCCACGGAGGCGTCGAGGAGGACGAGTCCGGGTGCTCCGAGGCGTTGGGCGAGCCAGTCGGCGTCCACCAGCGGGCCGGGAAGTGGAATGGGCGGGCCCGGGGCCGGTTCGGGGTTGCTCGGCATCGTCACCACGCGCTCCTCAGGGGTCGGCAGGGTACCGGCCAGGACTCTAGCCAGACGGGTGTGGTGGCGGATCGGCCCCTGGCCGGGCTGTGCCGGGGGGCCAGTTCCGGGCGGATGGAAGTCGCTCGCTGCGGAGTGTGCGTGTCCCCCGCAGCCCCCGCGACTCCCGCCCGGTGGGGTCCGGCGGGTGCGGGGGTGCCGGCGGGGGGCGTCAGGAGGCGCGTTTGCGGGGTGGGGTCTTCTTGGCGGTGGACTTCTTCGCGGTGGTCTTCTTCTCGGCCGTCTTGCCGCTCGCGCCCGTCTTGGAGGTGGACTTGCGGGCGGGCGCGGCCTTCTTGGCGGGTGACTTGGCCGTGGACTTCTTGGCGCCGCTCTCCTTGGGTGCGCTACGGGCGGCGGCAGCGGTCTTCTTGCGGCCGGACAGCTCGTGCACGGACGCCTCCGGCTCGCCCTCGCCACGGGCCTCCCGGGCCGCGCGCACGCTGCTCTCCAGCGCCGCCATCAGGTCGATGACCTGGCCCCCGGGCCGTTCCTTCGTGGGCGCGGCGACCTCCGTGCCCTCCGCCTTCGCGGCGATCATCTCCTCCACCGCCGACCGGTAGTCGTCGTGCAGCGACTCGATGTCGACCTCGCCGAGGGTGTCCATCAGGGCGTCCGCCAGGTCGAGTTCGGCGTCGCGGACCGTCACGGAGGTGTCCGGGGCCACGCCCTCGGGACGGCGGATCTCGTCCGGCCACAGCAGCCCGTGCATGGCGATGACGTCATCGACGACCCGCAGCATCCCGAGCCGCTCGCGCCCGCGCAGCGCGAACTTCGCGATGGCGACCCGCTCGCTGCGTTTGAGCGCCTCCCGCAGCAGCGTGTAGGGCTTCGCGGCCGGCACACCGTTGGCGGAGAGGTAGTACGCCGTGTCGATCTGCAGCGGGTCGATCTGGGACGCCGGTACGAACGCGACGATCTCGATCGTCTTCGCGGTCGGCAGCGGCAGGGAGGCCAGATCCTCGTCGGTGATCGGGATCATGGTCCCGTCGGCCTCTTCGTACGCCTTGCCGATCTCGTCCGACGTCACCTCCTCGCCGTCCAGCTCGCACACCTTGCGGTAGCGGATCCGGCCGCCGTCCTCCGTGTGGATCTGCCGGAAGGAGATGGACCGGTTCTCGGTCGCGTTCACCAGCTTGATGGGGATGCTGACCAGACCGAATGAGATGGCGCCATTCCAGATGGATCGCACGTTTCATCCCTTTCGTCCTGATTCGTGGGATTCTCATGGTATGACGCCGATCACGGAGGTGGAGGGGCGGCGCCTGGCGCTCAGCAACCTGGAGAAGGTCATCCATCCCGCCACCGGGACCACCAAGGGCGAGCTCCTGCACTATTACGCCACCGTCGCCCCCTGCCTCCTCCCCCACCTGCTGGGCCGTCCCCTGTCGTTCCTCCGCTATCCCGACGGCCCCGACGGCCAGCTGTTCTTCACCAAGAACCCGCCGCCCGGCACACCCTCCTGGGTGAAAACCGTCTCCGTCCCCCGCTCGGAGGACAAGAACGCCCGCCAGGTGCTCGTCCAGGACCTCCCCTCCCTGATGTGGGCGGCGAACCTGGTCGTGGAGCTCCACACCCCCCAATGGCTGGCCGACGCCCCCGCCCTCGCCGACCGGCTCGTCCTGGACCTGGATCCCGGCCCGCCCGCGACCGTCGTGGAGTGCTGCCGGGCCGCGCTCTGGCTGCGCGAGCGCCTCGCGGAGGACGGCCTGGAGGCGTACGCCAAGACGTCCGGCGCCAAGGGCCTGCACCTGTACGTACCGCTGGAACCGGCCCCTGCCGAACGGGTCCAGGCGTACGCGAAACAGCTCGCCGTCGAGGCCGAGGCGGAGCTCCCGGCGCTGGTCGTGCACCGGATGACCAAGGCGCTGCGCCCCGGCAAGGTCTTCGTGGACCACAGCCAGAACAACGCCGCCAAGACCACGGCCGCCCCCTACACGCTGCGCGCCCGCCGTGAACCGGCCGCCTCGGCGCCGGTGACCTGGGAGGAGGTCGAGGCCTGCGGCGACCCCGCGCAGCTGACGTTCCTCATGGCGGACATGGCGCCCCGGCTCCAGGACTACGGCGACCTGCTGGCACCGCTGCTGGACCCGGACAGGGCGGGGCGGCTGCCGTGACGCTGAAGCCGCCGTTGCGGGTCGCCCTCGCGCAGACCGTGGGCACGCTGCCGCGCGAGCCGGGACTCGCGTACGAGCCCAAGTTCGACGGTCACCGGATGGTGATCTTCCGGGAAGGTGACGGGGTGGTGCTCCAGGCCCGCTCGGGACGGATCGTCACGGCCGCGTTCCCCGATCTGGCCGCCGCCGCACGGGCGCTGCCGGACGGCACGGTGCTGGACGGCGAGGTCGTCGTCTGGCGGGAGGGGCGCATCGACTTCGCCGCCGTCCAGGGCCGGGCCGCCGCCACCCCCGGCCGGGCACCGGGGCTCGCGGCGCGGCTGCCCGCCTCGTACGCCGCCTTCGACGTCCTCGCCTCGGGCGGCGCCGACCTGCGGCCCCGGCGGTACGCGGTACGCCGCGAGAGGCTGGTGGAGCTCCTCGCGGACGTGGGCCCGCCGATCCAGCCCGTACCGATGACCACCGACCCGGAGCTGGCCGCGACCTGGTACGAGACGCTGCCCGGGATCGGCGTGGAAGGGCTGGTCGTCAAGCGCCTGGACCAGCCGTACAAGGCGGGCACGCGCGCGTGGCGCAAGCTCCGGCACACCGACACCCGGGACGCGGTGGTGGTCGGGTTCACCGGCAGCCGGCGGCGGCCCGCCTCCCTGGTGCTGGTCCTGCCCGACGACGACACCCCGGTCGTCTCCAGTCCCCTGCCACCGGCCCTGCGCGCCCGCGCGGGTGCCGCGCTCGCCGCGCTGCCCCAGGGGGAGCAGGGCACGGCGATGGCCGTCGGCCTCGGCGAAGTGCCCTACCGGTCGGTCCCGCCGGAGCTGAGGGCGGAGGTCGCCACCGGCACGACCCGGCACACGGTGACGACGGTGCTGCGGCTGAAGGACGAGGACCAGCGGGAGAAGGACGAGGGCCGGCGGGAGGAGAACGGCGACAAGGACCGCGCCTAGGGCGGCGGCCAGGTGCGCCGGTCGCGGGCCGTCGCGGGCCGGCACGTACGGCGAGTCCGCGTCAGCGCGGCCAGGACATCGTCCTCGTACTCCTCCCGGATGAGGCTGATCCGGCCGTTGTCCGGTTCGTATCAGTCGATGTCCCGGGCGCGCGGCAGGCGGACGCACAGCCGGTCGCGGCCCCCGGTCGGGCAGGTGTGACGCGCGGTGCGCTCATGCCCCCATCAGCCGCACGCCCATGGGAACGGCCGGGCCTCACGGGAGCGGGGGAAGGAGCCTTACGGGGGCGGGAGGGGGGCAGGAGTCGGGCGGGCGACGGTGCCGGAGCGTGTCCGATTGCCGGGGCGTCGTGCTCGGTGGTGTGGTGCACTATTGCCCCCAAGTGCAGTGTTCGCGGGGAGGGACGGCATGTTCACGGGGATCGACGAGGTCGACTGGGCCTCGCTGGGTCATGCCTACGGTCCGGCCGACGACGTGCCCGGGCTGCTGCGCGGGCTCGCTTCTCCCGATCCGATGGAGCGCGAGGTCGCGCTGGACGGCATGTACGGGGCGGTGCACCACCAGGGTGACGTGTACGACTCGACGCTCGCCTGCATCCCCTTCCTGCTGGAGCTGGTGGCCAGGCCGGAGGTCCAGGACCGTGGCTGCGTCATCGAGCTGCTGACCAGCATCGGCGGTATCGACCTGGGCGGCGACGACGAGCTGGACGAGCTCGACCCGGAGGACGAGGAGTTCGAGGACGCCGCGAACTACGCGATGGCCGCCGCCGCCGTCGCCGCCGGAGCGGACGTGTTCCTGGCGCTGGTCGGCGACGACGACCGGGAGGTGCGCCTCGCGGCGCCGGGCGCGCTCGCCTCGCTGCACCAGGACCCCGCGCGGGTGCTGGTCCTGCTCCGCGAGCGGCTGACCGCCGAGACGGACAGGGAGGTGCGGCTCGCCCTGGTGGAGGCCGTGGGCCGGATCGCCCTGCGGTACGAGTCGCTGCGGGACGAGATCGCCGACTGGCTCGGCTGGCTCACGGGCGCCGCCCAGGACCCGGCCCTGCGTCTCGCCGCCCTCGCCCAGCTGGCCCGGTGCGCCCCCGACCGGCTGCCGCGGGACGTGGTGGTGACGGTGACGGAACTGCTGGACCGGCTGCGGGAGGCGCCGGGGCACGGCGGGCGTCCGGCGCCGCCGCCCGGCCTGGAGGAGATGGCCGCCGTGGCCCGCCTCCCGGACCTCACCGACCTGGCCGTCCTCGCGGAACTGACCGAGCTGCCGGAGGTGCCCGACCAGCCGGAGGCGGTCGAGCCGCGGCCCTTGGCGCCCACCCTGGTGGGGCAGTTGCGGGAACTGCGCGAGGAGCAGCGGGCCGGGCGCGGCTCCGCGTGGGCCGACGACCTGCTGCGCACCCTGCACAGTGCCCTGGACGACCGGGTCGAGGACCGGATCGCTCTGGTCACCGCCCAGTTGCGCAGCCCCGACCGGGACCAGCGGGCGGACGCGGTGTGGATGTGCGGCGGCCTGGTGCGTACGTGGCGGGGGGCGTACGACGAGGTGGTGCGGCTCGTCGGGGCGCAGCTGGGCGACCCCGAGCCACGGCTGCGGGAGGCCGCCGTCGTGTGGCTGGAGGGCCTGTTCGAGGTGGCCCGCCCGGCGGCCGACGCGCTGGCGGCCAGGGTGGCGGCCGACCCGGCCCCCTGGGCGTCGGAGCGGGCGGGCGGCCGGCCGGGCACGGGAAGCGCGCTGCTGGCCCTCACCCGTACCGGTGACGCTCGGGCGGTACCGGCGCTGGCCCGCGCCCTGGAGGAGCCCCGCCTGGACGGCCGGCTCGGTTACGCGATCACCCACCTGGGCGAGGCCGCGGTCCCGCTGGTGCCCGCGCTGCGGTACCGGCTCGGCGGGCTGCCGCTGGACGAGGAGCTCGGTGAGGAGGCCGGTCCCCTGCTGCTGGCGCTTGCGCACCTGGGCGCGTCGGAGGCGCTGGAGGAGGTCCTGCGGGTGCTGCGCGGGGCGCCCGCGTTCCGGCGGGAGTGGGTGGTGGAGTCGTCGTTGCGGGCGCTGACCGCGTTCGGGCCGGCGGCGGGCGAGGCGGCCGGTGACCTGCGGGCGCTGCTGGACGACTGCTCGGTGGCGGTGGTGACGTCGGCGGCCCGCGCGCTGTGGGCGGTGGAGGGCGACGCCGGTGCCGTACTGCCGCGGCTGCGGGCCCGGCTGCTGGCGCCGGACGCGGCGCACCGGCGGGAGGCGGCCCGGGCGGTGGGCGCGATGGGGCGGGCGGCCGGAGCGGTGGCTCCGGAGCTGCGGGCGTGCCTGTCGGCGCCGGGGGTGTGGCTGCGGGTGGACGCGGCCGTGGCGCTGTGCCGGGCGACCGGTGACGTACGGGCGGCCCTGCCGGTGCTGGTGGGAGCCTGGAAGGAGAACCGGCACACGCGCGTGGAGATCGCCGGGTGCCTCGCGGAGCTGGGGCACGTACCGGCGGAGGCGGCCCCGCTGCTGCGGGCGGAGCTGGCCCGCGCGCGTCGGCACAACGTGTCGGAGGGCACGTCGGGCGAGCACGACGTCCATCACGACGAGAAGTTGCTGGCGCTGTGCCGACGGGCGCTGGGCCACTCCGGAGAGGAGAGCATCGGATGATCATCTTCGGGACGAAGGGGTACCTCCGGCAGCTGGCGATGCTGACGCTGGTGTGCGGCCGGTGCGGCAACCCCGCCGCGCACGCGCTGCGGAAGAGGACCACCAAGTTCACGCTGTTCTTCGTGCCGCTCTTCCCGGTGTCCACGTCGTACCGCACGCAGTGCACGTTCTGCGGCGCGGAGGAGCGGGTCACGCGGGAGCAGGCCGACCGGATGCTGTCGGGCGGCACGCGGGCGCGGTGACGCGCGGGCGCGGGGACGCCCGGCGACGGACGCGGAATGCGGGGACGCGCGGACGCGGCTGACACGCGGCGGCGGGGCGGGTGGGGTGCCTGGGGCGGCCGGGGCGGACGACCGGGGTGACCGGGCCGGGTCGACAAAAGGGACTTCCGTACGAATAAGGTTGTCGGGAAGTCCACCCGCCGGCCACCGGCGCCGCCGCATCATTCAGGGAGCACCGTGAGCCCGCACCGCCCGGCCGTGTACGCGGCGCTGCTGCCCGGCACGGCCGTGGCCGCGCTGCTGCTGGCGGGGTGCGGCGACGCGGGCGAGCTCCGGAGCGCGGGTCCCACGCCCACGGCCGTCGGCCCGGTCCGGCTCTGGCCCGACCTGCCGCCGGTCACGGCACCGCCGTACGACTACGGCGAGAGCGACACCGCTCGGGTGCCCGGTATCGAGGCTCCCGGCGGCGACGTCCACCGGGTCGACCCGGTCGCCGTCGTCCAGGCCGAGGTGGCGGCGCACCCCGACGCGTACAGCGGCCCCGACGGGATGTACGAGGAGACGGCCGGCCGGATCCGCGCGTGCGGGAGCGAGCCGGGGCGGTGCCCGGTGCTGAAGCCGTACTACCGGGACCTCACCGGGGACGGCAGGGACGAGCTGGTCGTCGGCATCCGGATGCCGGACCAGCAGACCGGGCTGCGCGTCTACATGCCCGAGAAGGGCGGCCTGACCCGGATCATGTCGACCGTCGACCAGGTCGTGGGCGTGCAGCTCGCGGGCAAGGACCTGGTCGTACGGGTCGTCTCGGCGGGCATCCCGGGGTACGAGTACCGCACCGCGTGGTCGTGGGACGCCCAGCAGCGGGCGATGCTGCCGACGCGCGACGAGATCGTCCGCGTGAAGCCCGTACCGCCGAAGCGGAGCTCTCCGCCCCCCGCGTCCCCCTCGGACGGCGCGTGATGCGCCGCCCCCGGCCGCCGGCCTGGGCGGCGACCCTGACGTGGAAGGCCGGGGTCTTCATCACGGTGATGTGCTGTGCGCTCGCCGCCCTGCTGGGCGCGCTGGTGCACGTGTCGGTGACCCGGCAGACGGTGGACACGGCGCGGGAGAAGGCGCTGGACCACCTGGCGGAGGTGACGCGCGCGTACGAGGCGGGCGAGCCGTTGCCGCCGTCCGCGGGCGTCGACCCGGACGGCCTGCCCTCCGCGCTGCGGGCGATGGCGGTCCGGGGTGAGCGCGGCACGGTGGTCGCCGACGACCCGGCGGGCCGGCCCGCCATATGGGCGGCGGGACCCGCCGACGGCCGGGCGCTGGCGGTGCGCGTGGACTACTCGCTGAGCGCGGGCACGATCAGCGGGCTGGACAAGGCGATCCTGGGCTCCTCCGTCCTGGCCATCGGCGCGACGCTGCTGGTCGGCTCGTTCGCGGTGACCCGGGTGACGCGGCGGCTGCACCTGACCGCGCAGGTGGCGAGACGCATCAGCGCGGGCGACCTGGACGCGCGGGTCAACGACCCGCGCACGAAGGACCCCTCGCGTCCGGAGGACGAAGTGGCGACGGTGTCGGGAGCGCTGGACACGATGGCGTCCAGCCTCCAGGGCAAGCTGCTGAGCGAGCAGCGCTTCACGGCGGACGTGGCGCACGAGCTGCGCACGCCCCTGACGGGGCTGTCGGCGGCGGCCGAGCTGCTGCCGCCCGGGCGGCCCGCGGAGCTGGTGCGGGACCGGGTGAAGGCGATGCGGGCGCTCACGGAGGACCTGCTGGAGATCTCCCGGCTGGACGCGCGCACCGGGACGGTCGACCTCGACGTGTACGAGCTGGGGCCGCTGGCCGAGCGGGTGGTGCGGGCGTCGGGCACGGCCACGGAGGTACGGATCGTCCGGGACGCGCGCGTGGAGACGGACAGGCGGCGTCTCGAGCGGGTGCTGGGCAATCTGCTCGCCAACGCCCACAAGCACGGCAGGCCACCGGTCGTCGTGGCGGTGGACGGCCCGGTGCTGACGGTCCGTGACCACGGGACCGGGTACCCGGAGTACCTCCTGGAGCACGGGCCCCAGCGGTTCCGTACGGAGAGCGGAGGCAAGGGCCACGGCCTGGGCCTGACCATCGCGGCGGGCCAGGCCTCGGCGATCGGCGCGGAACTCCGCTTCGGCAACGCCCCCGACGGCGGTGCGGAAGCCCGTCTGACGCTGCCCGAGTACCGCGACGCCCCGGAGCCACCCGCCCCCACCGCCGCCCGCTGACCCCCCGCTGACCTCCCGCTGACCCCACTGGCCGCCCGCCGGGCCGGAAGCCCGTGGCCGGCGCCCGCCCGCCCGCGCGGGGACGACCGGGGACGACTGGGGACGACCGGGGACGACCGCAGGCCGGTACGGCTCGACGCAGGCCCGACATAAGGGACATACGCCTCACCGCTTGCTACGTTGCGAGGCATGACCGCAACGAGGGCCGACGCCCCGCCGCCCGGGGTGCGTCTGCACAAGCGCCGGGGGGTGGAGCTGTCGCTCCTCATCGGCGCCGTCCTCATCTCCGTCCACGGCTACATCAACGTCGGCCTCGCCAGGAACGGCGCCGTCCCGCCGGACGCCGCCACCTACGGCGCCGGGCTCGGGCTCCTGGCGCTGCTCGCGCACCTGGCGGTCCGCCTCCGCGCCCCGTACGCCGACCCGCTCCTGCTCCCCATCGCGGTCCTGCTCAACGGCCTCGGCCTGGTGCTCATCTACCGCCTCGACCTGGAGACCCCCGCCGACCACGCCGCGCCCACCCAGCTGGTGTGGTCCACGCTCGGCGTCGCGCTCTTCATCGCGGTGGTCGTCCTGCTGCGCGACCACCGCACCCTCCAGGGCTACGCGTACGTGTCCGTCGCCACCGCCCTGCTCCTGTTGCTGCTGCCGATCTTCTTCCCCGCGGTCAACGGCGCCAAGATCTGGATCCGGATCGGCGGATTCTCCTTCCAGCCCGGCGAGTTCGCCAAGATCCTGCTCGCGGTGTTCTTCGCCGCGTACCTCGCCGCCAACCGCCACGCCCTCGCCTACACCGGCCGCCGCGTCTGGGGTGTGCAACTGCCCACCGGGCGGGTCCTCGGGCCGATCGTCGCGATCTGGCTGGTGAGCGTGGGCGTCCTGGTGCTGGAGCGCGACCTCGGCACCTCGCTGCTGTTCTTCGGGCTGTTCGTGATCCTGCTGTACGTGGCCACCGGCCGCACCGGCTGGGTGGCCGTCGGGCTGCTGCTGGCCGCGGCCGGCGCGTTCGTGGTCGGCGGCCTCGAACCGCACGTCCACAGCCGGGTGGAGGACTGGCTGCACCCGTTCGCCTCCATCGAGGCCGGCCGGGGCCCCGGCCAGCTCGCCCAGTCGCTGTTCGCCTTCGCCGCGGGCGGGATGCTCGGCACGGGCCTGGGACTGGGCCACTCCGTCCTGATCGGCTTCGCCGCCAAGTCCGACTTCATCCTGGCCACCGCGGGCGAGGAGCTGGGCCTGGCCGGGCTGACGGCCGTCTTCCTCCTGTACGCCCTGCTCGTGGCCCGCGGTTTCCGGACCGGCCTCGCGCTGCGGGACCCGTTCGGCAGGCTCCTCGCCACCGGCCTCGCCTCGATCCCGGCGCTCCAGGTCTTCGTCATCGCCGGCGGGGTCATGGGGCTGATCCCGCTGACCGGCATGGCCATGCCGTTCCTCGCGCAGGGCGGTTCGTCGGTGGTCACCAACTGGATCATCGTGGCGCTCCTGGTCCGCGTCAGCGACTCCGCCCGCGCCCCCGAGCCCGAAGGCGTCGAGCCGGGGGCCATCCTGCCCGCCACGACGGAGGTCCGGTGATCCCCTGCATCCGGCACGCCGCCCTCCTGTGCCTGCTCCTGCTCGCCGCCCTGCTGGTGAACGCCGCCCGCGTCCAGGTCGTCGAGGCACCGTCGCTGGACGGGAACCCGGCCAACCGGCGCCCGGTCATGGCCCGGTACGCCGAGCCGCGCGGGGACATCGTGGTCGACGGCAGGCCGGTCACCGGCTCCAAGGACACCGGTGAACAACTGCGCCACGAGCGCACGTACACCGACGGCCCGCTGTACGCCCCGGTGACCGGGTACGCCTCGCAGACGTACGGGACCGCCCTCCTGGAGCACGCCGAGGACCCCGTCCTGGCCGGTACGAGCCCGATGCTCACGCCCTTCCCCTTCTGGTACGACCTCAGCCGCACGCGGCCGCCGGGCGGGAACGTCGTCACCACGATCCGCGAGCCGCTGCAACGCGTGGCGTACGAGGCGCTCGGCGGCCGGCGCGGCGCGGTCGCCGCCCTCGAACCGTCCAGCGGGCGCGTCCTGGCGCTGGTGAGCAGCCCCTCCTACGACCCCGGCCTGCTGTCCGGGACCGGCCGCGAGGTGGCCGCGACCTGGGCCCGGCTCAACGCGGCGCGGGACCAGCCCATGCTGAACAGGGCCCTGCGGCAGACCTATCCGCCCGGCTCCACGTTCAAGATCGTGACCGCGGCGGCCGCGATGGACGCCGGGATCGTCACGGACGTCGACGCCCCGACCGGCACCCCCGACCCGTACCTGCTGCCGGGCACGCGCACCGTGCTGCCCAACGAGGCGAAGGGGTGCGGCGGCGCCTCGCTGGCGTACGCGATCCGCTGGTCCTGCAACACCGTGCTGGCCCACCTGGGGGTGAAGGTGGGGGCCTCGGGGATGCTCGACGCGGTGGCGCGGTTCGGCTTCAACGACACCTCGCTGCGCGTGCCGTCGGCGGTCGCCAGGTCCAACTTCGACAACGGGATGACGGTGGACCGGCTGGCGCTCTCCGCCATCGGCCAGTACGACACCAGGGCCACCCCGCTCCAGATGGCGATGGTCGCCGCGGCGGTCGCCAACGGCGGCGAGATCGCCCACCCGCACCTGGTGGACCGGACGACGACCGCCGACGGCGACACCGTGACCCAGCACGTCCGCCGCACCTACCGGCAGGCGATGCTGCCGCCGACCGCGCTGCGGCTCCAGCAGCTGATGGTGGACGTCGTCGACGGCGGCTCGGGCAGCAAGGCGGCCATCGCGGGCGCACGGGTCGGCGGGAAGACCGGCACCGCGCAGCACGGCGTGGGCAACATCGGCACGCCCTACGCGTGGTTCATCGGCTGGGCACAGGCGCAGGGCTCGGGCCGCCCGGCGGTGGCGGTGGCGGTGGTCGTGGAGGACGCCTCGGCCAACCGGGAGGACATCAGCGGCGGCGGCAGCGCGGCACCGATCGCCCGGTCGGTGATGGAGGAGGCGCTGCGGGAGGAGGAGCGGCGGGAGGAGGAGCGGCGCGGCGCGGCCCGCCCCGGTCAGCGGAACGGGACGGGCGGCCCGTTCGGGCCGTGACTATGGCGCGCCCCTGTGCGTCGAGCCCGCGACAGCCGAACATCGCCCGCTCCGAAGCCCGGCCGGAGTGGCGGGAGTTGGGGGACTGAACCGACGCGCCCGGCCCGTGAGCGCCGTGGCCGACGCCCTGGGCCACCGTCCGGTGGTGGAGGGGGCCGGGAAGCGTCTCCTCCACCCGCGCGAACAGGGCCCTGCGGCGCCCGGGTTCACCTTGCGGACGGCTTCCGGCCGGGACCTCTCAGCCGAGCGGCTCACGGATGTCGTCGCGGACCTCGAGGGTCAGTTCGGCGGCCGCGTTCAGGTCGATGTCCTCGGGCTTCCGGCCGGCCGAGGACGCGTCGACCACGCCGACACCGGCCACGGTGTTGCCGTCGCCCCAGGCGCACATGGGGAAGGTCACCTCGTTGCCCGCCTCGGTGTTGGTGAGCACCTCGCACTCGACCTTGACGTCGGACCCGGCGGGGGTGACGTCCTTGGCGGGTATCTCGATCCTGGCGTTCTGCCCGGTGCCCGCGCCGCGCAGCACGCTGCGGCGCTGGACGTCGGGGTTCTTGATCTGGCCGTAGAACCCGGAGACGACGAGCGCCTTGATCTCGCCGTCCTTCTCGGCGGTGTACTGCGCCACGGCCGCCCCGTCGCTCCGGACGCGGGGGTCGTACGACTCCTCCAGGACCTTCTTGCCCTCGGTGCCCGACATGTCCTGGGCGAGCGTGTACTCGCCGTCCAGGAGCGTCTTGGGGACGGTGAGCTTGTGCGTGGCGGCCGGGAAGGGGGTGTCGTCGCCGGCCGCGTCGACGACCATCTTGACGCCCAGGCCGAGGCAGCCGAGCAGGACGAGCCCCCCGGCGACGAGGCCCACGACCAGCCCGGTGCGCTTCTTCCTCGGCGGCTGCGGCATGCCGTACGGGCCGGGCAGCGGACCGCCGTAGGGGCCCGGGTACTGCTGCGGGACTCCCGCCCGCGGATCGGGGAACGGGCCCGGCCCCGGCGGCTGCTGGTACGGGCCCGCCTGCGGTCCGGGGTACTGCTGCGGGACTCCCGCCTGCGGACCGGGGAAAGGGCCCGGCCCCGGCGGCTGCTGGTACGGGCCGGGAGGCGGGCCGTACGGGCCTGGCGGCTGCTGGGGCGAAGGCGGCATGGTCATGCCCGTCAGGTTATGTCACGCGCCCGAAGCCCCTGGTCACGAGCCGCCGTCCGCGATGGCGTCCGTCACCTCCGCGACCCGCTCCGCCTCCTCCGCGGCGAAACGTTCGCGGTCGAGCCGCTCCGCGATCTCCTCGTCCTGATTCATCAGCAGGTCCAGGCTGGAGTCGCCCAGCTCGAAGACGCCCATGTCCACGTACGCCTTCTGGAGCCGCTCGCCCCACAGGCCGATGTCCTTGACGCACGGGACGATCCGGCTGAAGAGCAGCTTGCGGAAGAGGTGGAGGAACTCGGACTGCTCCGAGAACGCCTCCGCCTCCTTCCTCGAGACGCCGAAGTTCTCCAGCACCTCGACGCCGCGCAGCCGGTCGCGCATGAGGTAGCAGCCCTCGATGACGAACTCCTCGCGCTCGCGCAGTTCGGCGTCGGTGAGCTGCTTGTAGTAGTCGCGCAGCGCCATGCGGCCGAAGGCGACGTGCCGGGCCTCGTCCTGCATGACGTACGCGAGTATCTGCTTCGGCAGCGGCTTGTCCGTGGTGTCCCGGATCATGCCGAACGCGGCGAGCGCGAGACCTTCGATGAGGACCTGCATGCCGAGGTAGGGCATGTCCCAGCGGGAGTCCCGGAGGGTGTCGCCCAGCAGCCCCTGGAGGTTGTCGTTGATCGGGTACAGCATCCCGATCTTCTCGTGGAGGAAGCGGCCGTAGATCTCGGCGTGCCGGGCCTCGTCCATGGTCTGGGTGGCGGAGTAGAACTTGGCGTCCATGTCGGGGACGGACTCGACGATCCGGGCGGCGCAGATCATCGCGCCCTGTTCGCCGTGCAGGAACTGGCTGAACTGCCAGGAGGCGTAGTGTTTGCGCAGCTCGCCCTTGTCCTTCTCGGTCATCTTGGCCCAGTGGCGCGTCCCGTACAGGGTCAGCGCCTCGTCCGGGGTGCCGAGGGGGTCACAGGGGTCGACCTCCAGGTCCCAGTCGATGCGCCGGGCGCCGTCCCACTGCTTGTCCTTGCCCTTCTGGTAGAGGGCGAGCAGCCGGTCGCGGCCGTCGTCGTACTCCCAGCTGAAACGCGCCGAACCGGTGGCGGGCACCTGCCAGACCGGGTCTCCGGGATCCTTACTGTAGAGATCGTGCGTCGACACGGACGGCTCCTTCGCCTGTGCGCGGACGGGTAATTGGCAGGCTCACACGTTGGTAGACATCGAGTCAACAAGTCGGGCACAGGGGATTGACGGTCTTGCTGACAAGCAGTCTTATAAGGGATGACCCCCAGTAACGCCAACTGCGCGAGGTGCCCTGCCCATGACCACCGTGTCCGAACGCGACATCCGTCTGCTCCGCGACGCGCTCGGCCCGCTCCGGGACCGTGAACAGGTCGCGGAGCGCCTGCTCGAGTCGTCCGCCAAGCACTCCTTCGACCCCGACAAGGAACTCGACTGGGACGCGCCCCTGGAGGACGGCAGGTGGTTCTGGCCGCCGGAGCTGGTCTCCCTCTACGACACTCCACTGTGGCGGAAGATGTCCGAGGAACAGCGGATGGACCTGGCCCGGCACGAGGCCGCGTCCCTCGCCTCCCTCGGCATCTGGTTCGAGATCATATTGATGCAGCTGCTCGTCCGGCACATCTACGACAAGTCGGTCACCAGCAACCATGTCCGTTACGCGCTCACCGAGATCGCGGACGAGTGCCGCCACTCGATGATGTTCGCCAGGATGATCCAGAAGGGCGGGGCACCGGCGTACCCGGTGCCGCGCGTCTACCACAACATGGCGCGCGTCCTGAAGACCGTGTCCACCACCCCCGGTTCGTTCGCGGCGACGCTGCTGGGTGAGGAGATCCTCGACTGGATGCAGCGCCTCACCTTCCCCGACGAGCGCGTCCAGACCCTGGTGCGCGGCGTGACCCGCATCCACGTGGTGGAGGAGGCACGCCACGTCCGGTACGCCCGCGAGGAGTTGCGCCGGCAGATGGTCACCGCCCCGCGCTGGGAGCAGGAGCTCACCCGGGTCAGCTGCGGCGAGGCGGCCCGCGTCTTCTCCCTCTGCTTCGTCAACCCGCGGGTGTACGAGAACGTCGGCCTCGACCGGCGCGAGGCCGTCGCACAGGTCAGGGCCAGCGGCCACCGCCGCGAGGTCATGCAATCGGGAGCCCGCCGGCTGACGGACTTCCTCGAGGACATCGGGGTGCTGCGCGGCGTGGGCCGCAGGCTCTGGAAGAGTTCCGGCCTCCTCGCCTGAACTCGCCTGAACTCGCCTGAACTCACCTGAAGCCCGGCACCGCGCGGGCGGGGCGGAGTTACGCTGCGGGGCATGACCAGTGCCGCCACGCCCGCACCCGCGTACCGACGGCTCAGCGTCGAGGAGCGCCGTACACAGCTCCTCGGCGTCGCCCTGTCGCTCTTCGCGCACCGGGCGCCGGAGGAGGTGTCGCTCGACGACGTCGCCGAGGCGGCCGGTGTCTCGCGCCCGCTCGTGTACCGGTACTTCGCGGGCGGGAAGCAGGAGTTGTACGAGGCCGCGCTGCGGTCGGCCGCCCACGAGCTGGAGCTGTGCTTCGCCGAACCGCCCGTGGGGCCGCCCACCGAGCGGCTCGCCCGCGTCCTCGACCGGTACCTGGCGTTCGTCGACGGGCACGACACCGGGTTCAGCGCCCTCCTCCAGGGCGGCAGCGTCGCCGAGACCTCCCGTACGACCGCCATCGTCGACGAGGTGCGGCGCGCGGCGGCCGAGCAGATCCTGCTGCACCTGGGTGTGCCGGACCCCGGCCCGAGGCTGCGCATGATGGTGCGGACCTGGATCGCGGCGGTGGAGGCGGCGTCACTCATCTGGCTGGACGAGGGCAAGCAGCCGCACGCCGCCGAACTGCGTGCCTGGCTGGTCGACCACCTCGTCGCGCTGCTGACGGCGACGGCCGCGAGCGACGAGCAGACGGCGGGGGCGGCGGCGGCCCTGCTGGCGCGGGAGAGGCGCGAGGGACCGGTGGGCACGCTGGCCCGTGGCGTGCTCCCCGTGGTGAGCGACGCCGCGCACCTGCTGTGACCCCGGTGTGAGACTGGGGGCGTGCGAAGCGAGAACACACCTTTCCACGGCGGCCCCCTGGACGGCAGGGTCCTGCCCGTGCTGACCGGTCCCACCGGCCACCCGCCCAAGTGGTACACGGTCCCCGTCCCGGCCGAGGACGGCGGCCCGCCGACCGTCCACGCCTACCGCCGCGTGCCCTCCGGCTACACCAAGCGGCTCGGGCTGCAACGCGGCTGGAAGTACGAGTACGCCCCCGAGGGCCGCGAGCGGCGCGAACTGAAGTGGCCCTGGTCACAGAAGTCGTAGGATCGCGGGCGTGCACCCCGACGCGGCGCAGTCGCCGCCGACGCGCCTCTGTCGCGCCGGCGCGCCGCTGTCGCCGCGCCGCCAAGAGGGGGAGTTCCCGCATGGAATCGTCGTCGCCGCTTCAGCCGATCGGACCGCTGCGGGACGGTGACCCCCGTCGGTGCGGGCCGTACACCGCGTCGGCACGCGTGCCGGAGTCGGCGAGCGCGGTGCGGTACCTCGCCCGGGACGACGAGCCGGTGTGCGGCTGCCGTCGATCGCCGGGCGCTCCGGCACGGTCGTGCGGTTCACCGGCACGTCGGCGTCCCGCACGTACCTCTTCGCGTACGACGGGGCACGGGCGAGGAGTTGTGGCGTCCCCGTCCAGGAGGTCCTCGCGCTGAGGCCGGACGCGCCGGCCGTGCGCCAGGACCCGCGGTCGTTGACGCCGCTCCGGGCCCCGGGCGGCAGGGACACGTCGGCGGCGTACTCCAGCGCCGGCCGCGGGGACGGCGGGCGTGGTCGGCCGGCGGGACCGGATGTTCTACGGGCTGCCGGTCGAGTAGCCAGAACGGGTGACCCTGTGGGGACGTTCCCCCCACTCAGGTACTTAATACGCTTGTCATACCATTCACCGCCCCATGATGAGGGCGGAGGTGATGACATGTCACGAAGACTGCTGCGGACCGTGTGCGCGGCCGCGTTGCTGGCCGCGCTGCCCACCGCGCCCGCGGCCGCCGCGCCCGAACCGGTTGACTCGTCCACCGAACCGGCCGGCTCGTCCAGCGTGCCGGAGCTGCTCGCGCAGTTGCGCACGCTGTACCAGCAGGCGGAGGAGGCGACCGAGACGTACAACGCCACCGAGGAGGAGCTGAAGGCACTCACCGCCGAGACCAGGAAGCTCACCGGTGACCTCGCCCGGACCCGTGACTCCCTCGCCCGCGCCCGGATGGAGGCCGGCCGGCTGGCGCGGGCCCAGTACCAGGGCCGTACCGACTTCTCCTCCTCCCTGAGGCTGCTGCTCGCCCGGGACCCCGACCACGCGCTGGACCAGCACCATGTGCTCCGCCGCGCGGCCCGCGAACGGGCGGCGACCGTGGCCCGGCTGGAGAAGGGCGAGAAGCGGGCGGACCAGCTCGCGACAGCCTCCCGCGAGGCGTTGGACCGGGAGCAGACGCTGGCCGAGCAGCGGAAGAAGGCCCGCGACGAGGTGACGGCACGGCTGAAGGACGTCGAGGAGACCCTCGCCACGCTGTCGGACGAGGAGGTCGAGGAGCTGGCCGCCCTGGAGGAGGCGGAGATGGCGGACGCCCAGCGCGAACTCCTCGCCACCGGCGAGCTGGAAGGCACCCGCGCCCCCTCCGAACTGGGCGACGAGGCCCTGTCGTACGCCGTCGAACAGATCGGGAAACCGTACGTGTGGGGCGCCGAGGGTCCGGAGTCCTTCGACTGCTCGGGCCTCACGTCCCAGGCGTGGGCGAAGGCCGGCCGCCCCATCCCCCGCACCAGCCAGGAGCAGTGGCGCACCCTCCCCAAGGTGCCGCTGCGCTCCCTGCGCCCCGGCGACCTGGTGGTCTACTTCCCCAGGGCCACACACGTGGCGATCTACGTGGGTGACGGTCTGGTGATCCAGGCCCCGCGCCCCGGCGCCCGGGTCAAGGTCTCCCCGATCGCCGCGAACCCCCTCCTCGGCGCGGTCCGCCCCGACCCCAAGGCCCGCTCCCTGCGCTCCTACACCCCGCCCGAGCTGCCCACCGGCGCGGCGGGCGGCTCGGACGAGGGGTACGACCAGGGGTGACGGCGCGACCCGGCCGTGGCTCGCCGGGCCGGAGCCACCGCTCACGGTCCGGTGACGGCCGCTTCCCGGCACAACGGGCACCGGCCCTTCCCGTCCCGCCTTTCCCACCCGCAGGCCCCGGGTGAGAGCGACCGGCCCTCCAGCTTTTCGCGTACCGTGACGCGACCGGGTAGGCCCAGACCGTGGAGATGTCAGACGCCGGCCCCACGAGTCACCGCGACCGCGCCTACCTCGCTTGCTGCGCCGCGAGTGCCTGTCCGAGGGCGCGGGCCCCCTCGGGGAAGGCGCCGGGGTTCGGGCCGGAGTAGTTGAGGCGGAGGAACGCCCCGGTCGGTTCGGCGGGGAACCACGCGTTGCCGTCGGCGATGATCAGCCCGGCGGTCTCGCAGTCCCGTACGAGACGGGCCAGGTCGGTGGTGTCCGGCAGCCGCACCCACAGGTTCAGCCCGCCCCGGGGGACGGCTTCGAGGGCGGCGGCCGGCACGTGCTCGTGGAGCGCGCCGATGAGCAGGTCGCGGCGGGCGGCGAGCTGGTGGCGCACGTTCCGCAGGTGGGTGCGCCAGGCGGGCTGGGTGACCACGTCGAGCGCGACGGCTTGCAGGATGCCACTGACGTACATGGATTCGGCCTGGGCGTCGGCGAGGATCCGCTCGCGGACGGGGCCACGGGCGGTGATCGCGGCGACGCGGACGGCCGGGGAGACGCTCTTGGTGAGGGAGCGCAGGTAGATGATGTGCCCGCTGTCGTCCCGGGCGGCGACCGGGACCGGGTCGGTGTCGATGCCGAAGTCGTGCGCCCAGTCGTCCTCGATGAGGAACGCGCCGTACGCGCGGACGATGCCGACGACCCGGTCGGCCAGGCCGGGCGACCAGCGGGCGCCGGTGGGGTTGGCGAAGTTGGGCTGGGCGTAGAACGCGCGCGCTCCGGTCTGCTCGAACGCCCGCGCCAACTCGTCCGGATCGGGGCCGTCCGCTCCGCTGGGGACCGGTACGACCCGCACGCCGGCCGACGCGGCGGCGAGGATCGCGCCCCAGTAGGTGGGCGACTCCATCAGCAGCGGGCGGCCCGCGCCGACCACCGCCCGGAAAGCGGTGCTGAGCCCGCTCTGGCTGCCGGGGACGACGACGACGTCGCTCGGTGCCGGGGGCGCCGTCCCCAGCGGCATCGCGCTGCCGAGTTCGGTCGCGAACCAGGCCTGCAACCCGGGCAGCCCGGCGGCCGGCGGACGGCTCACGGTGGCATCGCCGCGCGCCGCGCGGGTGAACGCGGCACGGACCAGGCGCTCGGGCAGCAGATCCCGGTCCGGGTAGCCCGAGTGCAGCGCGATCACGTCGTTCGGGAAGGTCCGCAGCGCGCGGGAGAGTTCCGGGACGCGGTGCCGCGGCGCCCCGAGCGCCGCCGTCTGCCACCCGTAGTCGTTGGGCCGGGCCACACGGACCGTCCGGACGAAGGTCCCCACACCGGGCCGGCTCTCCACCACTCCCCGGGCCGCCAGGGTGCGCAGCGCCTTCTGCACGGTCACCGGGCTGGCCCCGTACCGGGCCACCAGCGACCGGGTGGAGGGCAGCTTGGCGCCCGGTGCGGCGGTCGCGATCCACTCCCCGAGGTCGGCGACGATCCGCGCACTGCTACTGTTATCCATGAGAAACAATAGTAGCGCTACTCTTACCGCCGCTCCCGCGCTATCCAGCGTTCGGACCGGCCTCTGGTGGGGCCTGCTGGGTGTGGCGGCGTTCTCGTTCACCGTCCCGTTCACCCGGGTGGCCGTCGCGGGCGGTGGCCTCTCCCCGCTGTTCGTCGGCTCCGGCCGGGCGGTGATCGCCGCGCTGCTCGCCGCCGCCGCGCTGGCCGTCACCCGGCAGCGGCTGCCGCGCGGTGTCCAGTGGGCCCGTCTGGCGGTCGTCGCCGGCGGTGTGGTCGTCGGCTTCCCCGTCCTGACCTCCTACGCGCTGACCACCGCCTCGGCCGGGCACAGTGCCGTGGTGATCGCGCTCCTGCCGGCCGCGACCGCGGTCCTGGCGGTCCTCCGCGGCCACGAACGCCCCCCGGTCCGGTTCTGGGCCATGGCGGCGGTCGGCGCGACCGCGGCGGTCGGGTTCGCCTCGCTGCGGGGCGGCGGTTTCGGCGGCCTCCACTGGTCCGATCTGCTCCTGCTCGGCGCCGTCCTCGCGGCCGGCACCGGCTACGCGGAGGGCGGGCTCCTCGCCCGTGAGCTGGGCGCCTGGCAGACCATCTCCTGGGCGCTGGTGCTCTCCGCGCCCCTGATGATCGCCCTCACCGCCTTCTCCGTGGCCCAGCACCCCCCGACCGGCTCCCCGACCGAGTGGGCCGCGTTCGCCTACCTCGGCGTGGTGAGCATGTTCCTCGGCTTCTTCGCCTGGTACCGCGGCCTGGCCATCGGCCCGATGGCGCAGGTCAGCCAAGTACAGCTCGTGCAACCCGTGATGACCATCTGCTGGGCCGCGCTGCTCCTGCACGAGCCGATCACCTGGCCCACCGTCCTCGGCGGCCTCACCGTGATCGCCTCCGCGGCCGTCGCCGTCCGGGTGCGCCTGGGACGTACGTCCGGCGTGAAGTAGGGCGCGCTACCGCGCTGTGACGGGGGCGGCGACCGCCACGCGTGGTGCCCGTGCCGGTCGCGGCCGTCATCGAGGTCACCCTCAAGGACGTCAAGGCGGCCAACAGGTCCACCCGCTTGGCCTGCTCTGCATGGTCCGGCTGTGATGGAGGCCTGTTACTGATCGGCCTGAGAGATCCGGACGACCGCGGTCCCTGCCTCCAGGTCTACCGCTGTTCGGTTCGGTGGCGCCCCGTCTTCCTCGTCATCCCTCATCACCAGTGCTGACTGCCGCTCCTTGAGTTCGTTCTGCTTCCCGGGTGAGAAGCTCGCGTGGAGCTGCTCGAACCCGGTCGCCGATATCTGACCCTGCCGGACGCTGTTCCGCCAGGGCAGCAGCCCCGCCCGTCCGGCGCGGAGAAGCAGTTGATCCGCGAAGGCCGCGACTGTCAGCAGGATGACCAGTCCGGGCAGGGTCATGAGGACGGCGAATTCCATGCCCTCAGTATCCGAAGCAAGGGTGACGGAGGAGTACAGGCAGTGTCCGATGGGTCGGGCGACTCGTGCTCCGGTGGAGCGTTTCGGCCGACGTGGGGCGGGGGTGATCTTTCGGATGAGGAGTGGGTTCGGCTGGAACCGCGTCTGTCCGCGTGCGTGATCCCGGCCGCGGCGAGGGTGTCGCCCCAGTCGCGTGAGCGGAAGCAGAAGGCTGCGTGGGGCCACCGCCCGTATCGGCAGCTCTTCGGGGGCTGACGGCTGAACGGACAGGTGCCCCCCGGCCGGGCGGGGCTGGGGGGCACCTGCACGTCAGAGGAGTGGTCAGGCTCCGGTGACCGAGGCGAGGTACGCGGACGTCTTCTCCGGGTCGTAGAAGAAGTTCTCGAAGTCCGCCGGGTTGTTAAAGCCGTTCGCGAAGCGGTCCGCCACCGGCTGGAGCTGGCCGGCCGCGCCGATGAGGTTGAGGACGTGCTCCGGGGGGACGCCGAGCATGGCGTTGGTCCACTTGGTGACGTGCTGGGCGGTGTCCCAGTAGCGGTCGAAGGTCTGCCGCATCCAGGGCTCGTCGAACGGCTGGTCGCCGTGTTCCACGATGGTCGCCAGGTACGAGGCGGCGCACTTGGAGGCGGAGTTGGAGCCCTGGCCGGTGATCGGGTCGTTGGCGACGACGACGTCCGCGACGCCGAGGACCAGGCCGCCGCCGGGGAGCCGGCCGACGGGGTTGCGGACCGTGGGGGCGTACCGGCCGGAGAGGGTGCCGTTGGCGTCGGTCAGTTCCGCCTTGGTCGCCCGCGCGTACTCCCAGGGCAGGAACTTCTCCATCAGCTTCAGCGTGAGCGCCAGGTGCTCGGCGGGGTCCTTGACGCCCTGGAAGACGTCCAGCGGGCCGCCCGGGACGCCTTCCCAGAAGAGGATGTCGGCGCGGCCGGAGGTGGTGAGGGTGGGCATGATGAACATCTCGCCGACCCCCGGCACCAGGTTGCAGCGGACCGCCTCGACGTCCGGGTGCTCGGGGCGCGGGCCGAGCCCGTGGACGTACGCGACGGCCAGCGCGCGCTGCGGCTCGCTGTACGGGGAACGGGACGCGTCCCGGCCGAACATCGACACCAGTTCGCCCTTGCCGGCGGAGACCAGCACCAGGTCATAGGTGCGGGAGAAGTAGTCCAGGTCGGAGACCGCCGCGCCGTGGATGACGAGCTGGCCGCCGCGCTGCGCGAACGTCTCCATCCAGCCGGCCATCTTCACGCGCTGGTCGACGGACTGGGCGTACCCGTCGAGCGTGCCGAGCCAGTCGACCACCCGCTGCGACTCCGGTCCGGCGACGGAGACTCCGAGGCCCCGGATCTTCGGGGCCTGCGACTCCCAGAAGTTGATGCCCAGGTCCCGCTCGTGCTGGAGCGCCGTGTGGAACATGCACTGCGTGGACATCACCCGGCCGGCCCGGATCTCGTCCGCCGTGCGGTTGGACATCAGGGTGACCTCGTACCCCTGGGACTGGAGTCCGAGGGCGAGCTGGAGACCGGACTGCCCGGCTCCGACGATGAGTATCTTCCGCATCGAGGAGTCTCTTCTTCCTTACTCAGGGGTGATTTCGAGGGCCCGGGCGACGAGCGCCAGCAACGACTCGACCACGGTGATCCGGTTCCGGGCATCCATGATCACGATCGGTACGTCCTTGGGCACCGTGAGCGCCTCGCGCACGTCCTCGGCCTCGAACCGCTCGCTCCCCTCGAAGTGGTTGACCGCCACGACGTAGGGCAGCCCGCAGCTCTCGAAGTAGTCCAGCGCCGGGAAGCAGTCGGTGAGCCGCCGGGTGTCGGCCATGACGACCGCGCCGATCGCCCCGCGCACCAGGTCGTCCCACATGAACCAGAACCGCTGTTGTCCCGGCGTACCGAAGAGGTACAGCACCAGGTCGTCGTCGAGCGTGATGCGCCCGAAGTCCATGGCGACGGTGGTGGTGAGCTTCTCGGGCGTCGCGGATAGGTCGTCGGTGTCCTCGCTCGCCTGCGTCATCAGCGCTTCGGTCTGCAAGGGCGTGATTTCGGAGACGGACCCGACGAAGGTCGTCTTGCCGACGCCGAAGCCGCCCGCGACCACGACCTTCGTCGCGATGGGCGCGCGGGTGTGGTCGAGCTGCCAGGCCTGGGCCTCGGGCTCGTCCAGCGGCGTCTCAGAGACGGCGGAGACCACTCAGCACCCTTTCGAGCAGTGCGCGGTCGGGCTGGCCGGTCGCGTGACCGGTGCCGTACACGCGGATTCTTCCCTGGTCGGCCAGGTCGCTGAGCAGCACCCGGACCACCCCCAGGGGCATCTTCAGCAGCGCCGATATCTCGGCCACCGTACGCATCCGGCGGCATATCTCGACGATGGCCCGCATTTCGGGCATGACACGGGAGGCGAGACCGCCGTTCGCCAGCTCCTTGCGTTCCTCGGGCGCTTCGAGCGCGGCGACGAACGTCTCGACGAGCAGGACGTGGCCGAAGCGCGTGCGGCCGCCGGTGAGCGAGTAGGGCCGGACGCGGGCGGGCCGCCGCCCGCCGCCCCGGACCGGCAGCCGGCCGGCGGCGGATGCGGAGGTCATTCGGCGCTCTCCATCGACTTGCGCAGCTCGCTGCGGAGTTCGGGTGTGAGTACGTGTCCGGCGCGGCCCACGAAGAGCGCCATGTGGTACGCGACGACGCTCATGTCGCAGTCGGGTGTGGCGTGCACACCCAGGAGGGAGCCGTCGCTGATCGACATGACGAAGACGCTGCCCTCCTCCATCGCGACCATCGTCTGCTTGACGTCGCCGCCGTCCATGAGCTTCGCGGCGCCGATGGTGAGGCTGCCGATGCCGGAGACGATGGTGGCGAGGTCGGCGGCCGCCCCGCGCGGCCCGTCGGAACGGGTTCCGTCCGCCGCGGCCTTGCCCTTGCGGTCCGCCGGGTCGGAGGAGAGCAGCAGCAGCCCGTCGGACGAGACGACCGCTACGGAACGTACCCCTGGCACCTCCTCGACGAGATTCCCGAGCAGCCAGTGCAGGTTCCTGGCCTCACTGCTCAGTCCGAACGTTGCGGTGCCGGTGGTACTGCCGGTCGTCGCAGTCAACTCCGTGCCTCCTCGACTGTGTCCCCCGTCTCTTCGGTACGTACCGCTTCCGTCTGCTGGGTGCTCTCGGCCATCTCGGCCTCGGCGTCGCGGCGGCCGTGCAGGGCGCCCTGGTGGAACCCGCCGAGCCGGCGCCGCAGCGCCTCGGCGTCGACCCCGCGCGTGCGCCCGGCGGGCGGCGTGGCGACCTCGACGACCTTGGGCGTCCGCTTGGGCAGGCCCTTGTCGGTCACCCGCTCCCACTTGGGCTCGTGGGCGCGGGACGCGGCGGCGGCCTCGTCGTCCTCGGGTACGCCCGCCCGCGCG
This sequence comes from Streptomyces gobitricini, assembly GCF_039532985.1. NCBI lineage: Bacteria > Bacillati > Actinomycetota > Actinomycetes > Kitasatosporales > Streptomycetaceae > Streptomyces > Streptomyces gobitricini. The sequence continues at coordinate 69,346 of NZ_BAAASR010000035.1, forward strand.
TGCGCCTCCGGAGTGGTTTCCGGCTCGGACTCGGACTCCGGCTCGGACTCGGACTCCGGCTCGGACTCCGACTCCGGCTCGCGCGGGGCGCGGACCTGAAGGGTCATCTCGGGTCCGGGCGGCGTGGGGGTGCGGTCGTCGGACGCTTCGTGGGCGGCGGACGCGTCGCGGTCCTCGTGCGGCGCGTCGTGTGCCGCGTGGGCGGCGGGTGCCTCGTGCGCGTCCGGCCCGTCCGGTACATCCGGCTCGTCCGGTACGGGCGTGACCGGCGCCGCTACGTCCGGCGCGGTCGCGTCGGTCGTGCCCGGCGCGTCGGTCGTGTCGGGCGCGTCGGAGCCGGGGGCCTCGTCAGCGGGGACCTCGTCCGCCGGGGCGTTCGCGGCGTCGGAGGTGGCGCGGAGCGTGGCCTCGGCGGCGGCGACCAGGGGGTCGGGGGCCGTACGGGCGCCGGGCAGGGAGTTGGAGTTGGCCTCCGCGACCGAACCCGGCAGGTTCAGCGCGGGGGCGGTCCCGGCCGGGGTGACCGACGGGGGCAGGGCGCTCGACGGTGCCTCGGGCAGCAGGGCGGAGGGGAGCACGACGACCGCCGTCACACCGCCCTGCTTGTGCTCCCGCAGCTGCACGCGCACCCCGTGCCGTGCCGCGAGGAGCGCGGTCACCCGGATGCCGAGGCCCTCGCCGTCCCGGTCGGCCCCGGACTCGCCCTCCGGGTCGGCTAGGCGGGCGTTCAGCTCCGCGAGCCGGCCCTCCGTCATCCCTATGCCCTCGTCCTCGACGGAGAGCATCACCTCGCCGCTCTCCAGCAGCCAGCCGGAGAGTTGGACCTTCGCCTCCGGCGGCGAGAACGACGTGGCGTTCTCCAGCAGCTCGGCGAGCAGGTGGCTGAGGTCGTCGGCGGCGAACCCGGCCACGTGGGCGTGCGGCGGCAGCGACTGGATGGTGACCCGCTCGTACCGCTCGATCTCGCTGACGGCGGCGCGCAGCACGTCGACCAGCGGGACCGGGCCCTGGTGGGCGTGGTTGTGCTCGTGGCCGGCGAGGACCAGCAGGTTCTCGCTGTGCCGCCGCATGACCGTGGCCATGTGGTCGAGCTTGAAGAGGGTGCCGAGCCGCTCCGGGTCCTGCTCGCGCTCCTCCAGCTTCTCGATGACGGCGAGCTGCCGCTCGACGAGTCCGAGGGTACGGAGGGAGAGGTTGACGAACGTGTGGTGGACGCTGCTCCGCAGCGCCTCGAGTTCGGCGCCGAGCTCGGCGGTCCGCTCCCGCAGCTCGGTGCGCCGGCCGGCGAGCTCGGCGGCGAGGGCCTCGCGCGCGGCGACGGCGTCCGTGCGCTCGGCGTCCAGCCGCTCGGCGCGGGCGCCGAGGTCGCGCAGCCTGCCGTGCAGGGTGTTGAGGGAGCGTACGACCTGGGCGAACTCGTCGTTGCGGCCGGTGAACCGGACCGGCTCCTCCGTCTCGGGCGACTCCGCGAGGCGGGCGGCGCCGATGCGGAGGACGGCCAGGGGCCGGGTGAGGGTACGGGCGACGGCGGTCGACACGCCGATCGCGATGAGCAGGCAGCCGCCGAGGAGCGCGATGCGCAGTTCGAGCGCGGTGACGTCGTCGTCGCGCAGCTGCTCCATGCGCCGCACCTCGTCGGTGGCGAGGGAGGACTCGACGCCCCGCATCTGCTCGATACGGGCGGTGAGGGTCGCCCGGAGCTTGGCCGGGTCGGTCCTTCGGTCGTCGTCGGACAGCTCGGGGCTGTCGGTGAGCCGCGTGAGGTACGTCTCGGCGCTCTTGACCTCGGGCCCGGTGACCGTGGCGCCGAGGGAGTCGCGTGCGGCGGGCGGGGCGGCCTGGTCGAAGTCGGCGAGGGCGGCCTGTTCGCGTACGCGGGCCTTTTGCGCGGCGGCGCTGAGGGCGCCGCGCGTGCGGTCGGCCGCGTCCCCGGCGGGGTCCTCCGGCTCGACGTACCGGCCGGTGACCGGGTCGTAGACGAGCCCGGTGTTCTCCTTGCCGGGTACGGCGAGGGCGCCGATGAGCAGGCCGCGGGTGGCGGAGGCCTGGTCGACGGCGCGGCCGAGCTCGGTGAGGGCGCGGGTGCCGGCGCCCGCGTCGGTGGCGCGGGCGGGGGTCTTGTCGGCGAGTTCGGCGGACAGGTCCTGGAGCTTGGCGATGACGTCGGTGTACGCCCGGTGGGCCTCCATGGCGGTGCCCTTGCCGGTGAGGGCGGAGCGCCGGACGGCGGGGAGGGCGGCGAGATCGCGGCGGAGGGCGGCGGGGGCCTCGGCGTGGATCTCGTCGATCTGCCGGTCGACGCGGGCGCGGTGGGCGGCGTCGATGCCGGGAGCGCCCGTGCCGGGGCCCTTGTCGGCGTCCTGTGCGTCGCCGCCCCGGGTGTCGTCGGCCCGGGTGTCGTCGGCCCGGGTGTCGTCGTTCCCGGCGCCTCGTCCGGCGGCGACGTACGCGGTGACCTCGTCGCGCTCGTCCGCGAGGGAGTGCGCGAGGGTGACCGCCTGCCGGTTGAGCTCGGCGAGGGTCACGAGCCGCTGGGAGTCGTTGAGGTCGCCGGAGGCGGTGAGGACGGCCGGGGCGCCCGCCCCTATGACGGTGATGCCGACCAGCGCGACACCGGTGACGAGCCGGCTGCGTACGCGTACGCGGCGGCCGCCCGGTGCCTGGGGGTCGCCGGGAGTCTCACTGCGCTTCTGCACCGGTGCTCGCATTCTTGAACTCGTCCGCCCATGAAGCAGAGGTGACGACCGGTCACGTGTGCGAACAGCCCCCCAACCCCTGGTACGGCCTCGACCATCCCAGCGCCGTTGTTGAAGGGGACACACGTCGGCCACTCCGCCACCTGAACGAGTGAACAACACTCCTGACAGGGCGAACAACTCTCCCGGGCGGGCGCCGCGGGGGCCTGGGAAGGTACGGGTTGAAAGATCTACGCGGGCTTTGGCAGGATGCCCGCCCGCATCTTGCCGGAGGGCCGGGTTCCTGCGCTTCCCGGCAATCTGACCTGCCGGTACGGGCCAAGTCCCGGCTTCTGTGGGCGGTGTGAAGAAGTCATGCAGACTGGGCCCATGCAGAGCGAGATCTCCTCCGTCCCGGGCTCGCCGGAAAGCGCCAACGAGGACTGGGCTTCCGTGGCGGTTCCCTCGTCCGGCCAGGGAGGCGCACTGGTGGTGCTCGACGGGGTCACGCCCCCGATCGACGACGACGGTTGTGTGCACTCGGTGCCCTGGTTCACCGCCAGACTCGGCGGCGCGCTGACCGAACTGTCCGGTTCCCGCCCGGACCTGACGCTGACCGAGGTCCTGTCGGAGGCGATCCGGCGCACCGCGCTCGCCCACCGCGACACGTGTGACCTTTCTCACGTACGTACGCCCCAGGCGACGGTGGTCCTGGCCCGGTGGAACGCGGTGGACGTCGAGTACCTGGTGCTCTCCGACTCGGTACTGCTGCTCCGGTCGCCGGAGGGGGTGGTACGGGCGGTGGTGGACGACCGGCTCGACCGGCTGCCGCCCGGCTCGCTGGCGTCCCACGCGATCGCGGACGCGACCGTGCGGAACAAGGAGGGCGGCTTCTACACGGCGGCCGCCGACCCGTCGGTGGCGGTCCGCGCGGTCACGGGCCGGGTGCCGGCGGCCGAGGTGCGGGCGCTGGTCGCCATGACGGACGGGGCGACCCGCTGGACGGAGGTGTTCGGCATGGGCGACTGGGCCGACTGCTTCGCGGTGGTGGACAAGGAGGGCCCGCGCGGCCTGATCGCCCGGGTACGGGAGCTGGAGGCGTCGCCCTCGTACGCGTACCGCTGGAAGCGGCACGACGACGCGACGGTGGTGCGCGTCGAGGTGTAGGCGGGGTCCGGCCGAGGACCCGGCGGGGACCGGCCGAGGAGTGGGCCCCCGTCGGCCTGCCCCCGGCGATCCGCCGGTCCTCCGCACGGACGGCCTCGTCAGGGCCAGGCGCAGCCCCACCGGCGGCCGGCCGGACGTCCTCCTCGGCCGTCGTCCCGGTGAACCCCACGGGTCTCGGGCGGGGAACCGCGGCCTGTTGCTCCGCGGCCCTGCCCCCCCGACGACCACGACCACGACCACGACGACGCACCTCCTCATCGCCCGCACCCGGAAGCCGGTCCAGGCCCTGCCGGTCCTGGTTCCGACTCCGGGCCCGGTCCCGGTTCTGACTCCGAACCCGGTTCTGGCCCCGGACCCGGTTCTGGCCTGCCGGGACCTACTCCTCCCGCGTGATCCGCAGCGGACCGGAGGAAGCCCGGCAAAGCGTTCTGGCATATTCTTCCGTAATTGGCATTCTCCACCGCTCCGCCGTCGCGGACCGGAATGCGATTGAGGCCAAATAATCCGGGTGCTCGGCAATGGCCCGGCCAAACGGGACTACTTCGTACCCAGCCGAAGGTACTCATTGCCGCCCCGTCCGCCCCGGTCCTACCGTCGATGAGTCGGACGAAATGGTCGACCGCCCCGGACGACCATCATCTTTCCCGTTGAGGAATCCACATGCCGCAAGTCCCTCGGTTCGTGCTGCCCGCACCACCCGAATTCCCCGTCTCATCCCCTCAGCCGGCGGTACGCCAGCGGCGCCACTGTGTGACGGCCGCGGACGGCGTCTCACTGGAGGTGGTGGTGTACGACGTGGAGCGGGCGGGCGAACCGCAGCCGGAGTCGCGGCCGGTGGTCGTCCTCCCGGCGAGCTGGGCGGCGTCGGGCAGGGACTTCTCCAGCATGCTCACCTGGCTCGCGAGTTCGGGCTACGTCACGGTCGGCTACACACCCCGCGGGTTCAACGGGTCCGGGGGCATGGTGGGCGCCGCCGGTCCCACGGACGTGTCGGACTTCCGTGCCGTGCTCGACTGGCTCCTCGCCACCGTCGCCGCCGCCGACCCCAAGCGGGTCGCGGCCGTCGGACTGTCCTACGGCGCGGGGATCAGCCTGCTGGCCGCGGCGGAGGACGACCGCGTCACGGCGGTGGTCGCCATGAACGGCTGGGCCGATCTGTACGAGGCGCTCGCGGCCGGGGACACGCCCCGGCTGCTGGGTGCGGCCCTGCTCAGTTCGGGTCTGCTGCGCGGCCGGGCCGAGCCGTCGTTCGTCCGGGCCATACTCCGCTTCTACAGCGGCCTGCAACACGACGAGCTGAAACGCTGGTCCGCGCGCCGGTCCGCCTCCTCGTGCCTGGAGCGGCTCAACGCCCGGCCGGTGTCCGTGCTGCTGTCGGCCAGTTGGAACGACACGGTCCTGCGCCCCGACCAAGTGGTGGACTTCCACACGGCCCTGACCGGCAGGTCCGTGCTGCTCCTGCATCCCGACGACCACCCGGTCGTGCCCCTCGCCCAGCTCTCCACCGCCTCGGGCCGCGCGGTGTGGCAGTACGCGCGGGCCTGGCTGGACCACGAGATGCGCGGCATGACGACCGGGGTGGAGGGTGACGGCCCTGTGGTGGTCCTGCGTGAGAGCGGCCTCGAAGACCGTGAACCGCTGGCCGCGCTGCCCTCGCGGCCCCCCACCCGCTTCGGGCTCGGTCCCCCGCGGCTGCTGTCGTACGGCCGCGCCGCCGGCCGAGGGGGCGCCTGGCGGAGCCGGCTCCTCAGTGGAGTGCCCACCGGGGCGACCGACCGGGTGCCGCTGGTGACGCAGCTGATGGAGCGGGTCCTCGGCCCGATGCCCGCCGTCTGGTTCCCCCTGGTCCCGGGGTTCGCCGCCGCACGCTGGACGACGGACCCGTTCACCGACGCGCAACGGCTGCGGGGCGCTCCGTACGTGCGTCTGCGCGTCGGCTGCCCCGCCCGGCAGGTGACGCTGACCGCCCATCTGTACGAGGTCGGCCCGGCGGGCGTCGGCAGGCTGATCAGCCAGGGCGCGGCGACCGTGAACACCGGCGGTCGCTGCCCGACATCGGTGACCGTACGGCTGCGCACCACCGTGCGGGACGTCGCCGCGGGGCATCGCGTCGGCCTGGTGATCGGCAGCCACGACCCCACCTGCGCCAACCGGACGCCTCCGCTGCGCCGCCTCACCCTGCACTCGCTGGACGCGGAACCCGCCTTCCTGTCACTCCCGCTCCACGACGCGCCCGACGCCGACTGAGCGGTGCCGGAAAGGCGACACGATGTTTCTTCGCGGACGCTCCCCGATGTTCTGGCTGCTGTTCACCATCACGCTTTACCTGATTCTCACCGTCCCCCTCGATTTCGCCTTCTTCCTCAGGGACACCACCGCAGCCCTGCTGAACTTTCTCCAGTCTTTCAAGTCCTTCTTCATCACCGCGCGCTCCTGACGCGTGAAATGATTCCGACCCAGGGATTCGCCTTGACTTTCCGCCAGATGCTCACCGCTCTCGTCGCCGCTTTCGCCGGCCTGCTGACGGCCTGGACCTACCGGATCCAGCATCCGCTGCCGCCGCCTTCGCCCCCGCCCCCGTTGTCCGTCACGGTGGGCGTCCCCTCCGGCCCGGCCGTCACCCCGGCGGTGCCCGGAGTCCGGCCGCCGGAAGCGCCCGGCCGTGGGACGGTCGCCGCATCGCCCCTGCGCACGGCGCCCTCGCCGGCGGTGCCGAGCCCCGGCTCCTCCCCGTCCGCCGCGACGGACACCGCGGGACCGGACACCAGCACCCCGACGTCCGCGTCGTCCGGCCACCCGTCGGCGCCACCGCTGCTCGGCGAGTGTGCGCCGCCGCCCCCCACGGCGACCGACTCCCCGCCGCCCGCGGCGACCGGTTCCCCGTCCGCCACGGCGACCGGCTCCCCGCCGCCCGCGGCGACCGGCTCCCCGCCGCCCGCGGCGACCGGCTCCCCGTCCGCCACGGCGACCGGCTCCCACCCGGCCGACCGGCCCGCGTCGCCCTCCGCCGGACCCGGCGGCGAGCCGCGCACCGTCCTGCCGCTGTGGCAGGCGCCCATGGCCGGCCGGGACCAGGAGCGCTGAGATGCGAGCACCTGACCAGTCCCGCGCCCTGAGCACCTCCGAAGCCGTGCTGTGGCGTACCGAGAGTCCGGCCCTGCGGCTGCCGGTGATCGCCATGCTCACCCTCGACACCTCCCCCGACTGGGCGCGGCTGCGCCGGGCGGTCCAGCGGCTCCTGCACGGAAACGCCCTGCTCCGGTCCCGTCCGGCGGAGCCCGCCCTGGGCGTCGGCCGGCCCCGCTGGGCGCCGGTGCGGGACCTCGACCTCTCCTGCCACCTGCGCCGGGTGCGCCTGCCGGCGCCGTACGACCCCGACCACGCGGTGGAACTGGCCCGGACGATGGCGATGACCCCCTTCGACCCCTCCCGGCCGTTGTGGGAGGTGGTGCTCGGGCTGACGGCGGACGACGGGGAGGCCGTCCTGCTGTGCAAGATGCACCACGCGATCGCCGACGGTTTCTCCGCGCTGCGGATGCTCGCCGCGCTCTGCGAAGAGCACTCGCCCGGGGAGCACTCGTCCGAGGATCCCGCGCAGGTGCCGCTGCGGGTCGTGCCGGCCCCGGCCCAGGACGGCCCGCTCGACACGGGCCCCGGCCGCTGCACGCCGGCCGGTCTGGTCGGCGCCGCCCTCTCCGGTGCCCGGTCGCTCGCGGGAGCGGTGACCGACCGCCCACTGTCCCTCGCCGCCCCGCTGCTCGGCACGGCCGCGCGTACCACGGCCCTCCTGCGGAGCTCGGCGTCCGCGCTGTTCCCTCCGGCCCCGCCCTCCCCGGTGCTGCGCGGCAGGTCCACGAGCCGCACCCTGCGGATCATGGAAGTGCCCCGCGAGGCACTGCGTGACGCCGGCCGGCTGGTCGGCGGAACCACCCACGACGCGTACCTCACCGGTGTACTCGGCGGGCTCCGCCACTACCAGACGGCGCTGGGCACGGGCTCCCGCAGTGTGCCCATGGCCGTCGCGGTGGCCCTGCCCCCCAAGGGCGCGGCGGACGGTTCGAACCGCTTCTCCGGTCTGCGCATGGCCGGTCCGGTCGGCGAGCCCGACCCCCTGCTCCGGCTGCGGGCGGTGCACGCCGCCGTGCGCGCCGCGCGGGCCACCCCGCCCGTCGACCCGGACGGACTGGGCCCGCTGTCCCGCCTGTTGGCCTCGGCGCCGGCACCCTGCGTACGGCTGCTCGCGGGTCACCTGGCGGCCGACGACGTGCACTGCACCTACGTACCGGGACCGGAGCGCTCCCTGTCTCTCGCGGGCACCGGCGTACGCCGTCTTCATCCCTTCGCCCCCGTTGTGAACTGCGCTTTGTCCGTCGCCATGTTTTCGTACGACGGGACGTGCGCCATTGGTATGAACATGGACTCCGCCGCCGTACGGCAACCGGATCTGTTGCACAGTTCACTCGTGACCGGTTTCGAAGAGGTGACCTCTCTCGTGCGGTCCTGACCACCCGCGAACAACCACCTCGCTTCTCAGACGCGCCACCGCCACCCGCCAGGCTCTCCGCCGCATGGCGCCCGGCGCCGAGTCTCCGAGAAAGACGTGATCGGCCTTGCCCCACAGCCGTTATTGCTCGAGCACTCAGAACCCGCCGTGCGCGTCCGACTGCGCGGAGCACCAGGCGCACGCGGAAAGCCACGTGTTGCTGCTCACCGCTCTGGAGCTCATGGAACGCATCAGCCAGGCCCACACCCGAGCCCTGGCGCTTCTACGGAAAGCCTCCGACCTGCGATCGACCGGATACGCCTCGCAAACCGGTGGCGCCGGCCCGGCGGCGCCCCAGGGGCCGCCTCCGCAACGGCCCGCGGCCGAGGACGACACCGACCCGCAGGACACCGGCCCGCAGGACACCGACGACGTGACGGTCCGGCTGAGCCGCCAGGAGCAGCGTGTGCTGCGGCTCGTGAGCCATGGCATGTCGAACCGCTCCATCGCCCGCGAGCTGCGGCTCTCGGAGCAGACCATCAAGAACTACCTCTCAAGCGCCTTCCGGAAGCTGGGCGTCAACAGCCGCACCGAGGCCGCCTTCTACATGCTGCGCGCCCAGAGCGACCTGCCGACGGCCCCGGAGCAGGCCAGTCCCTGAACCCACCGCACCACCAGCGGCACGATTCCTCGGAGCAGAGATGACCTCCGTCCCTTCCTCCCTCCCCCGGGCGCTGCCCGACCAGCGGTCCGGCGACCCCGACTTCTCGCCCACGGGCGCCGAACTGGCAGCCCACTCGCCCAGGTCCCCGATACAGGTGGTACGCAGGGACGCGGACGGCGCGCGCGGAGTGCTCCTGCCCGCGTCCACAGGCGGCCCCGCCCCCCGCGCCGAAGCGGGCTGGAGCCCCGAGGGCCTGCTGCCCGGCATCTACCCGGAGTGGCTCGGGGACCCGTCGTTCCGCGCCGCGCACGGTCTGCGGTTCCCCTACGTCGTCGGGGAGATGGCCAACGGCATCGCGACCACCACGATGGTCGCGGCGGCGGCACGCACCGGCATGCTCGGTGTGTTCGGCGCGGCGGGTCTCGCCCCCGACCAGGTTCGGCGGGCGGTGACCGAGCTGCGCCGGCAACTGGGAACGGGACCGGGCTGGGCCGTCAACCTCATCCACTCCCCCGGCGAGCGGGGCATGGAGAACGCGGTCGCCGACATCCTGCTCGCCCAGGGCGTCCGCACCGTCTCGGTGTCCGCGTTCATGGAACTGACGCCCGCGGTGGTGCGCCTGGCACTGACCGGAGTGCGACGGCTGCCGGACGGGTCGGTGCACCGGCCGGTCCGGGTGATGGCGAAGGTGTCCCGTCCGGAGACCGCCCGTGCCTTCATGTCTCCCGCTCCCCCGGAGCTGGTGCGCGCGCTGGTGCGGGACGGCCTCCTCGGCCGCGAGGAGGCGCTCCTCGCCGACCGCCTGCCGGTCGCCGAGGACATCACCGCCGAGGCGGACAGCGGGGGTCACACCGACAACCGGCCGCTGCCCGCCCTGCTGCCCCGGCTGTTCGCGCTGCGCGACGAGATCGCGGGGCGGCACGGCTACCCGGTGCGGGTCGGGGCCGCCGGCGGGCTCGGCACCCCCCAGGCGCTCGCCGCCGCCTTCGCGGCCGGTGCCGCCTACGTGGTGACGGGCTCGGTCAACCAGACCGCGACCGAGGCCGGCGTGTGCGAGGAGGCCCGCGAGATGCTCGCCGGCGCCGACCTGGCCGACACCGTGATGGCGCCGTCGGCCGACATGTTCGAGCTGGGCGTGAAGGTGCAGGTGCTGGGCCGGGGCACCATGTTCGCGCACCGGGCGCACTTCCTGTACCGGCTGTACGAGCGGTACCAGAGCCTGGACGACCTCCCCGAGGCGCCCCGCCGCAGGCTGGAGCGGGAGGTTCTGCGTGCCTCGGTCGACGAGGTGTGGCGGGAGACCGAACGGTTCTGGGCGGCCCGTGACCCCCGCGAGGTCGAACGGGCCGAGGCGGACCCCCGGCACCGGATGGCCCTGCTGTTCCGCTGGTACCTGGGGCAGTCGAGCCGGTGGGCCATCACGGGCGACGGGCAGCGGCGCACCGACTTCCAGTTGTGGTGCGGTCCGGCCATGGGGGCGTTCAACCACTGGGTCGCCGGGAGCTTCCTGGCCGACACCCGCGCGCGCTCGGTCGCGCAGATCGGCCTGAACCTGCTGGAGGGGGCCACCGTCGTCACCCGTGCCCAGCAACTGCGCGCCGCGGGCCTGCCGGTGCCGGCCTCCGCCTTCGCCTTCACCCCTCGCCCCCTCGCCTGACGCCCCCTCCCGGCGCCCCCTCGCCTGACACCCCCCTCCCGGCACCCTCCCGGCGCCCCCTCGCCTGACACCCCCCTCCCGGCACCCTCCCGGCGCCCCGGGCCCCGTGACGACTCCGGAGCCGCGGTGCCGCCTCTCGCCCGGGACACCGGGCCCATTCGTCCAGCACCCTCAGGAGATCGGCATGCCCATGCCTCCCACCACCCCCTGCCCACCCGGGCCGCTCGACGTGGCCGTCGTCGGCATCGGCGCGCTCCTGCCCGGCTCGCACACCGTCGAGGGCTTCTGGCGCAACCTCGTAGGCGGCCGCGACCTGCTGCGGGACGTGCCGTCGTCCCACTGGCTCATCGAGGACTACTACGACCCCGACCCCGCCGCGCCCGACCGTACCTACGCCAAGCGCGGGGCGTTCCTCGACCCGGTGGACTTCGACCCGCTCGCCTACGGCCTCCCGCCGAACACCCTGCCGGCCACCGACACCACCCAGTTGCTGTCCCTGGTGGCCGCCGAACAGGCGCTGATCGACGCCACCGGCGGCGACCTCGCCCGTATGGACCGGGAACGGGTGGGGGTCATCCTCGGCACCTCCAGCCTGGAGCTGCTCTTCGACATGGCCTGCCGGCTCCAGCGCCCGGTGTGGCTGAAGGCCCTGCGCGACGGCGGGATCGGCGAGGAACAGGCCGGCCTGCTGTGCGAGCGGATCGCCGCCCAGTACGTGCCCTGGCAGGAGGCCACCTTCCCCGGGCTGCTCAGCAACGTCGTGGCCGGCCGCATCGCGAACCGCTTCGGTCTCCAGGGTCCGAACTGCACCGTGGACGCGGCGTGCGCCGGGTCCCTGGCGGCGCTCTCCTCCGCCGTGGCGGAACTGCAACTGGGGCGGTGCGACACGGTCCTCACCGGAGGCGCGGACACGCTGAACGGCATCGCGATGTACCTGTGCTTCAGCAAGACGCCCGCCCTGTCGCCGTCGGGTGACTGCCGTCCCTTCTCCGCCGACGCCGACGGCACCATGCTCGGTGAGGGCATCGTGATGTTCGCGCTGCGCCGTCTCGCCGACGCAGAACGGGACGGCAACCGGGTGTACGCGGTGCTGAAGGGTCTCGGATCCTCGTCCGACGGCGCCGGCGGCGCCATCTACGCCCCCGTGCCGTCGGGTCAGGAACTCGCGCTCCGCCGCGCCTACGAACAGGCGGGGTACGGACCGTCGACCGTCGAGCTGGTCGAGGGACACGGGACCGGCACGAAGGCGGGGGACACCGCGGAGACCACCGCCCTGCTGAACGTGTTCGCGGCGGACGGCGGTGTCGGTGACGGACCGTGGTGCGCCCTCGGCTCGGTCAAGTCACAGATCGGGCACACCAAGTCGGCGGCGGGCGCCGCGGGGCTGCTGAAGGCCGTCCTCGCCCTGCACCAGCGGGTGCTGCCCCCCACCATCAAGGTGGACCGCCCCCACCTGTCCCTCGCCACCGCCGCCAGCCCGCTCTACGTCAACACCGAACCGCGGCCCTGGGTGCGTGACTCCGTCCATCCCCGGCGCGCCTCCGTCTCCAGCTTCGGTTTCGGCGGCAGCAACTTCCACGTCACCGCTGAGGAGTACCGTCCGGCCGCCGGCCGGACGCGGGCGCCCAGGGCGCGCGACGCGGAGGCGGAGCTGCTCCTGCTCGGTGCCGACTCCCCGGACGGACTGGCGGCGGCGGCCCGCCGGCTGGCGGAGGCCGAGCGGCCCCTGAGCGACACGGCCCGGGCCACACAGCAGGACTTCGACGCCGCGCGACCGTACCGCCTCGCCGTGATGGCCGGCACCGCCGAGGAAGCCGCCGGACGGCTGCGCGCCGCGGCCGCGCGGATCGTCCGGGACCCCGGACTGCCGATCACCGACCCGTGCCGCACCCGGTACGCCGGCCCGTCCCACGGCGGCCGGATCGCGTTCCTGTTCTCCGGTCAGGGCAGCCAGTACGTCGGCATGGGAGCCGGTCTCGCCCTGCGCGTCCCCGAGGCGCAGGAGGTGTGGGACGGGGCCGCCGACTGGGGCGGGGAACTCGGCCTGGCACCCCACCGGGTGGTCTTCCCGCCCCCGGCCTTCGGCGAGACCGCGCGCCGGGCACAGGAGGACGTGCTGGCCGCCACGGAGAACGCCCAGCCCGCGCTGGCCGTCCAGAGCCTCGCCCAGCTCGCCGTGCTCGGCCTGCTCGGGGTGACCCCGCACTGCACCGCCGGGCACAGCTTCGGGGAGCTGGTGGCCCTGCACGCGGCCGGCGTGTACGACGCGCGGACCCTGTTCCGGCTGGCGGCCCGGCGCGGCGAACTGATGGCCCGGGCCGCCGCCGGCAGCCCCGGCGGAATGCTGGCGGTGACCTGCGCGGGCGAGCGGATGGGGCGGATCCTCGGCTCCACACCGCCCGACGGCCTGTGGCTGGCGGCGCACAACGCGCCCGACCAGGTGGTGCTGGCCGGCGCGGCGGAGGCGGTGCGACGCGCGGAGCGCGAGTTCGCCGCGCAGTCCGTGGTCACGACCCGGCTGAGGACGTCGGCGGCCTTCCACAGCCCCGCCGTCGCCGGCGCCGCCGAGCCCTTCGACGCCTTCCTCGACCTGACCTCCATGAACGGCCCGGCGTGCGACGTCTGGTCCAACGTCACGGCGCGGCGCTACCCGTCCGAGCCCGCGGCCGTACGGGAGCTGCTGGGCGCGCAGATGACGGCACCGGTGCGCTTCGCCGACCAGATCCAGGCGATGTACGACGACGGGGTCCGCGTCTTCCTCGAGGTGGGCGCGGGCACCGCCCTCAGCGGCCTCGTCACCCGGGCGCTGGGGTCCCGGCCGCATCTCGCGGTGCCCTGCGACCGGCCCGGCACCGACGCGTTCACCGTCCTGCACGACGCGCTCGCCGCCCTCGCGGTGCACGCCGCCCGGCCCATCGACTTCGCGGCGCTGTGGAAGTACCACGCGCCCGTCCCGACCACGCAAAGGAGGAAACCCAGGATGAGTCTGCCCATCTCCGGCAGCAACGTCGGCCGCCTCTACCCGCCCGCACGGGCCGCGGACGCCGGTCCACCCGCCGCGGCACCGGCACCGCCGGTCACCGCCGCACCCCCGGCGCGCCCCAGCGCCCTCGCCCACCAGGAAAGGACAGCGGAATGACCCAGTCCCAGCAGGATCCCGGCGCCCCCGGCGCACCCGACGCCCCCGCCGCGAGCGGAGCGCACCGAGGCGGCGCACACGCCGCTCCCCCACCGCCGGAACCGGCCGGGTCCGGCCGGCAGGAAGCGCTGCACCTGCTGCGCCAGGCGCAGCAGCAGACCGCCGAACGCCACGCCGAGCACCAGCGCATGACGGCACAGAGCCATCTGGCCTATCTGAACGCGGCCCAGGTCTCCCTGGCCGCCCTGGCGAGGGCCGCCCAGGAGGACGCGGCGGACGTGCCGGCCGGGACACCCGGCGCACCGGCCGACGCGAGCCGCGAGGCGCCTCCGCGGGACGCGGCCGCCCTCCCGGCACCACCGACCGCCATGCCGCACTGCCCGCCGCTCCCCGGACAGGCGGCCGTCCCCGGCGCGCCCGGGACCACCGCGCCGGTCACCGACGTTCCGCGGACCGCTCCGTCCGCCGTCGCACCGGCCGGCGACGGCCCGGCGCCCGGCGGCCCCGCCGCCTTCGCACCGGCGCCCGCGGCCGCCGACGCCCCGTTCGCCGCGTCCGCCGCCCCGGCGGGC